>JAUNWG010000076.1:8928-10316 GCA_030540435.1 Eubacteriales bacterium | reverse complement strand
CAGAGAATACAGTCAAAGCGGACAGAATATAATCCGCATCAATCAGTCTCATTTTTAGCCCTCCGGTTCCATAGTCCCGCCGCCGTTTGGCGTTCGTCGTTTAAAATATTTATTTCTCCATCATCACGTAACGAAAATTCAACCTTAAATCTGCCCGGAAGCTGAATCCCGCATTCTGTGCATTCGATTCCGAACACAAATCCTACGCAATAATGACTAGAATCGTGAGATGATGTTGAAATAATTGCTTCCCCTCCACAAAACGGGCACGGTTTTAATTCAGGCATTTCGTTTATCCTCCTTCTCCACCAACCAGCAGCGCCGTATCATCACATGCAGCCACCGGCTATAATTCGCTCTGTTTTGACTATCCCGCAGCCATGTGCGGTATGTACTGCACTGCTGCCATGTGTGCCCGCTGCATTTCAGCCGGCAGGATGTGCACGGGTAATTCATCATTCCGTCCACCCACTCACTACCCGATTGGTAAGCCGCCCGCGCCGATTTCCGATCATGACGCACTCTCGGATTTTGTTTTCATAGGGCGCGTCGCGTTCTGTCAGCGCATACCGGTGTTTCGGATGCAGCCAGACGACAATGCCGTAGATTTCGTTCCCGTGGTGGTCGGTACCGATCAGGATTTTTTGTCCATGTCTAATCATTGGTTTCCTCCCTGTCATTCAAACAGATTTTTCTTTTCCTTCGGCGTAATGGCATCTAAGCGTGTCTGCATTGTTTCCTTTGCCAGATTCAACCTATAATTCCGGTCTGCATCATGGCTTTCGCTGATTTTCTTTTCCAGCAAAGCGATGTCTTGCTCCAACTGTTCTCTTTCAGCTTCTAACGGAAGTGGATCGTCAAGCCCCATGCCTATAATCTCATGACAATCTTTGTGTATCTGATTGTAAAAGTGCATTTGATCATCCATCAGAATAGAAACAGCTTTGCATGCCTGTAATAGCAGCGAGTACGGGTTTGCATGTAGCAAGTTAGCCAGCAGGATTTTACTCTGAATTTCAGCTGCTTCCGTTGTCCGCCTGTTCCATTCTTTTTCTGCGTCTGTGGTCTTCGGATGCTTGATTGTTTCCAGCCGCCCCGCGATCTGCTTTTTATAATTACTTGCAGCCAGTTTGCTTACATTGTCAGTGCGGAAGTATTCTAACAACCCTTTCAGTGCAAACAACGCAAACAATTCATCTCTGTCTGCTTTTTTGGGAAACTTCTGTTTTCCAATCGCAATCTGTTCTATTTCAGAAAATTCCATTCGTTTTCTCCCTGTCAAAACGGAAATGTCTCCGGTTCGCTTGCGATCTCTGTATCAGCGCACTCCCAACCCAATTCCCAACCAAATAAATCTTTATACGGTGAAATCCGTTTAGAAGCCTCTT
>JAUNWG010000076.1:0-8918 GCA_030540435.1 Eubacteriales bacterium | reverse complement strand
CAAAATACAACTTGATCCCATCCTTCCCGGTCAATCTGCCGTTTAAGCGGTTTTTATGTACTGTCAAAATTCGGCTACAATCATCCTCCTCGTTCCTCGGCATCCCATACCGCACTACAACATCGACTAAATTCGTGATATTCGAGCTTCCCGCAACATCGTCATTTCCAAAATCAGTTTGTGTTTGCTTACGCGGATGGGCAATCAACAAAATCAATACATCAAAACGTTTTGCCATTAACGCCAATTGCTTCACGAAATTTGACTGTTGCCGGTATAAATCAGACTTTGTGTCGTCCTGCATCGCCGTCATGAGGTTATCCACCACAATTACCCGGCACCCATACTGTTTGATCGCTGATTCCAACACCTGCGGAAGAGTTTGAATCTCTTCCGTTTCGTCTTCCGTGAAATTGTTGTTGTACACATACGCCATGTCGTTGTACCAATCCGCAATTTTAACGGCGGCGTTTGCGTCGATGCTGTAATCTGTGTAGCCATTAGGCGCAACAATCTGGTTAATGTGTTTTTTCCCCGCTATTTGCCTGTCAAGCCAATCTCGAAACATCCAGTCCATCAATTCACCAGAGTAAAAAAACACAGGGTATCCAGATTTCATTGCGAACGTTCCGAATTGTGATGCTAATGTAGATTTGCCTTGTCCACGCTCTCCGGTAAGCAAAACCAACTGTCCGAAATAAAATCCACCAAGTATCCTATCCAGATCATCAATACCTGTACTGAAATGAGCTAACTTCGATATGTCAACGCGCTCAACTTCCGATAGTCTCTTTATTTTCGGATTTTCCACTGGCACAGCGTTTTGTACAGCATTGCATATCATTTGCTTTCCGTACTGCTGCAAAATCTCATTCGCGTCTTTGCATCCGCAATAATCCTCTTGACGAACATGCTTTACTGTTCCGTTAAATCGCTTGTTCATTTCGTCAAGCAGCGTAATGTGATCGTTTTCTCGATCTCCAAAAACTATCAGCGTGTCAAACTTACACAGAAAATCCCAGCAGTACGGTACCCATGTAAATCCTTTTGCGCCGGTCGGAACAGATACAGCGTTTTGAATACCTGCCTCCGATACGCTGAGGCTGTCTATCTGCCCTTCCGTCATGATGAGCGTTTTGTTTTCGACTTCACAATGATTCATTCCAAACAAAATTGGCTTGCAATTTGCTTCGCACCACTCTTTGTTTTTATCCACGCCTTTCTGAAACGCTGAGTTTCGGTATTTTACGAATTGGAGCATCTCGTTCTCATCGTAAAACGGAAACACAATAATCTTTTCATTTTCGCTTTGCGTAGTGATATTATATTTTTCCGTCACAGCCTGACTAATTCCACGGCTTTCCATGTACCGCACAGCTGCGGGGCGTGTGTCCGCCTTTTCGTGTTTACTTATGTCCCGGAATTGCCGCAGTCCTTTGTAATACTCGTCAATTTCCGTTCCAAGCGAAAAATCGAAATCTTTGCTGAGCGTTATCATGTTTCCGTGCGCATCACAGGTTGAGCGTTTGCAGTTAAACATTCCTGTGTTGAGATTGATGGCAAATGTATCTGTGTCTTTGCGCTGCCCATTTCCACCGTGGCAGTATGGGCAGTATCGAAACCGCAGCTCGTCTCCAACACGTTTTGTTTGCATTCCGCGATCCCGCGCAAAACTGTATGCATCCTCTGGCTTGAAGTTGTACAGGCCCATTAGCTAATCACCTCACCCTCCAACAACTCCCATGCGTCCGGCTCTTCGCTTTCCGAAGGAAAATCCTTTCTTTCTTTTTCTTTAATATTTCTTTCTTTATTTATTTGGTGAGCGCCTGCGCTCATACCTCTGTGAGCATCTGTGCTCATACCCTGTGAGCGTGTAGGGACATACTTCTGTGAGCGTTCGCGCTCACTGTGAGCATCTGTGCTCATACTCCATTGTTCGTAATGTTTGTTTATTCCTATTTTTCGAGCAGTAGAATACGTAGCCTTTTGATATTCAGTCAAAACATTTGCGGAAATCAACTTTGCCACTTCCTGTCCAACTCGCCTTTTATTTCGCTTTATCGCAGCCGCAATATATCCAATAGATAAATCGCTCGATTTGCACTGAAAACCATATGTCTGACGCAAAACAATCAGAAGTATTTGATATTGCATGGAAGTTAGTGGAAATGCCGCCATCGCTTCCAATAACTCATTTGCAATCGGCGTGTACCCGTCCTCTTTTTGTGGATTGCCCGTTTTCTTTTTAGCCATACTCCCCACGCTCCAACCGTTCTTTCAAATCACGGTACAAAATTTCTCTGATGATTTGCCCCGAAGTTTCTTCTTTGCAAAAAATGAGATTTGCGTTATATCGGATAGTCCACGCAATGACGGATGCCTTAAAAGCATTGGGGTGTAATTGACTTCGATACGCTCCATTCAACAGGTTTTCCCAAGTGGAATTTTCACACAGCAAATAAATACGGCATCCGTGTTTAACAGCTCTCTCAAATTCTCGCTTGAATCTGTCTCGCCCCCGCGTAAAACACTGCGCCAACTCATCAAGATTCTGTTTGCGCTCAACAACGCACGTTGGAAACAATGTACTTGAAATATCTTGTATTTTCTCTCCATTTGGCAACGTTGCGTTATATGTGTAATCGCCATAATTGAGCGTAGCCCGCGCCCACGGCGCGCCAAACGACTGATATCGTCGCTTGGCCCTTTCCGTGCGCTGCTCCCGGTTATCAACCAGAATTTGAAATGTGCTAAGTACCGCTTTTTGCTCAAAAATATCCATCAGAACGGCAGATCATCCACGCTATCTTCCACTTCAGTAAATCCCGAAGTAGGTGAATTTGCTGGTGCAGAACCTCCTGAAATCAGCTTGTCCTTTGGAAGAGCGAACTTCCCTGACCGGATTTTTTCAACAGATGTAAATGATGCGAGGTTAGTTGCTCTGCCAGTTGTTCCGTCTTTTTTGGTATATTCGCGTTCGTTAAACAGTCCACCGACCAACTTACCCTTAAACTTGGTTTCGTCCCAATCGAAATGATAGCCGGAATTGCTATCTTCCAATGCTTCCGTGAATGTCTTGAAACTTCGCTTTGTCCAACCATCTTGTTCTGTCCCATCGTCGTTCGGAATGCCCAAAAAATAGTTGCATCCCCACTTTTTGTCTTCGCCTGTTTGTTCGCGATAGCGTTCAGCGAAAAAGCTTTTATAGTCTCCTTCTGCGATATCGCAAGAAATGATTAAATAATCTCCACGGCTGTTTCTTGCAGTTTCAACCCCCAAGATTTTGATTACATAACCGCCCTTTGGCAACGTCTGATAATCGCCATATGCTTTTGTGCTGCTGTAATCTCCAAATTTTTTAATCATAGTAATTTACTCCTTTGTTAATATTTTTCTAATTTCATTAAAACGTTTAAAGCACTCAATTTCAGTATCAAATGTTTCAACAACCTCCTGAAATTCGCCTTTTCTGTTTTCAAAAACAATACGGATTTCAGTCTGATGTGGATGCGCAATAAACGCATTTCGGATTAAATCAATTCTGACTATTTCGTTTCCGACCCCATAATCGTTCGGATCATCAAAATCCTTGTTATAATTGAAATCATTGTGTAACTCAATAAAATTAACTATTTTCGTTCACCTCAAACCCATAATATTCCCTGATTGCTGTATCGACGGCCTTCAAATCATTTTCAATTTCCATTTCCGCAAACATTTCCTCTGGTGATTTTGTAATGTCTGAACCGTCTGTATTGGTTCGGAAAAAGTGTTTTCCGTTTTCGGACATGCAACGCAGACAGATCGTAACCATGCCCTGCATATTAACTTTTCGGTCAAGCAATTTCCCAAGAGTAAGTAACTTTACTTCTCCAAAATCGTCTTTATCTTCATGCAGGATGATATATACAATTACATCATCTGCCAATTTGTTCTTGATAAATGTCAACAGGTTAAACATAATATCTGCAATGCTGTCGTACATTTCAAATGATGCGTTGCCTGATTTTTCTCGATGATGTTCCATGAAAAAATGTGTCATTAAGTATCCAGCATCGTCAATAACAGCTACTTTTGTCGGCATCTTTAATAGCTGCTGCATAATCAAATCTGGATTATGTGACTTTAATTCATATTTGAAATGCTTCCGGAACGGCATCAATTTTCGTTCGACATTTATCAAAAAGATTTCATCCTCTGAAAAATTTTTCAGTGATCTACTTTTGCCGCTTCCAGATTTTCCGTAAATCAATACCGGCATCCCCATGTTATCCCTCCTTAATTACTGCCGGACAATTTTGCCCGCGCTCTGTATGACTAAACGGAATGATTTCTCGCGTAAGGCTGCATTTATCTCTGCCCACAGTATCTCTGATGCACAACGGGCAATAAAAACAGCTTGTCAGGTCATTCGGAAAAAATATATCAAATTCCACACGAGCTTTTGTATAATGCGTTACGCCGTCACTCTTCATCGGTTTCCTCCTGCTCTCGCTCACATCGAATACGTTCATTTTCCTGCTGACACCACGCGTCCCAGCGTTCAAAATCTCTCACCGGATCATCTGTGTAAAATATCAGCATGCTTGTCCGCACCTCCTGTCCGGTCGTTCACTGGCGTATCCGGGTGCTCACGCATCCATGACATGTATTCTGGGTAATCCAACAGACACATAATGCGGTATTCGCCGCAGCGCGTCCAAAACTCAATATATCGAGCGTCATGGTAATCAATTTCAAATTTTTCTCCATGCTTCAATACATTGGGTATTCCGTGCGTCTGGATAGTTTTACGACCTTCATGCGCGATAAAACCGATCACGCCGTTTGCTGCTAATGCGTCTGCCATAATGCAGAGATCATTTGTTAACGATTTAATCATTGACTTTCCCGCCTCCAACGGGTAATATGTAAGTGGTTTACTGTAGTTTGCACTCAGTTGTGGTTGCCGCCGCGCTGGGTGCATTTTCTTTTATTCTACTAATGGGCCAGCAGGCCGGTACATGCAGCACACAGTGTCCATATGGATATTTCTCCCAAAACGGGCATTTACATTTGCCGTCGGGCTTGTACCGGCTGTAGCAATAGTGGCTGAGTTCGTTAGCTGCGCTGATGATTTTAGGGAGTCGTTTGCTCATGGCTCGTCCTCGACGTTATCCGTGCGGGACAATAAAACATAATCTCCCGCAGCGTTTGCTGTAATAGGGAATCCCAAATCCTTTGCACGTTCACGAAAGTAGTATGCAGATGGATACTGTTTGCCCTTTTCTCTTTTCTCTGCACAAATTGCCTTTGTTCGTTCACCCGAATTCATAAACGTCACAAGAACACCAGTATAATCATAATTGGGCCGCAATTGCCTGCGTTTTGTGCTCGTAAAAGCGTCTCCTGCTGAGTTATCGGATGCTGTGTTTTTGCTGGCAATGCTCGCATCTAACAACGCCTTCCATCCAGCTAACTGCTCGTCTTTGTCCGCAAGACGCTGACGTAATTTTTCATTTTCATTTTGGAGTTCAACGCGGTTGTTTTCTACGTCTTCCAGCCAAGTCGCGCCGTCCCGCATCGCCTTCTCCGCCTGCTTATTACCTGTGCGGTTTGCCATGCGTCGCAGTTCGGCAATCATCTCTTTTGTTGCATCATGTGTCACTGTCATGTTGTCACCTCTCAAATATAATCATCACCCGCTGTAACGACCCTGCGCGGTCTTTTGCGCTTGTTGCTGCGTGCACAGATACGCACGCTGCGCCGATATCGACGGCTAAACCGGATGCGTTCCACTTTTTTGCACAAACACCAGCCTGCTACTGCGCCGCAGATCGCGGCGATTGTAATTTCAATCATGGTGCGCGACCTCCTGTACATATTTGTATTGTCTGCGTGCCTGTCGGATTGCGTTCCGGGTACTGACCGCCCGAAAACCCTGCTCAAATGTGTGCTCTGCGTCATTTCCGACGTGCAGCCATATTGTGCAAAACTTTTGACCGCGCACCCCAGACGGCTTCATACGCCCGTCCGGCACGATAACCTCGACGGTTTTGTTTGATTTATCATACGATCCGGGGATCGTATCACAGTCCGCATATGACTGCTTATAGATTCTGTACGGCATTCTGCAATTCATTTTTACTTAACCTCCCAAAATTTCCACAACCACGCCCAGCCCCATCGCCGAGCCGATGATTAGCAGGAACGTAAATACTCCTGCTATGATGATTGATAATTTGTCAGTGTTCATGCGGGTGTCTCCTCATGTTACTTAATAAAACTGCTCAACGAATGCAAGAACGCAGAAACTGAAAGCAAGAATATACAAATAGCGTGCATTTTGTTGGTTCTTTCAAGTTCCCCGCATTTCAGTTCAAGCATGCATACCTGCACTTCCAGCTCACTCACCGTGCGTTTAAGTCTACCAAAATCAACATTTGTCATGTGGTCACTCCTTAATCTGTGAGGGCAGCGCGTAAATACGCTACGCCTTGTTCTATTGTTTCAGCCTGCATTACGTGCTGCGCCAACAGCTGCGGATACAAACCAGTCTGCATGTACAAATCCCATGCCCTCCGGGGGATTAAAAAATTTGTTCGTCCTGCATCACTTTTTATAGGCGTGCCGGGCAGTTTCCCCTGCAGGATGCCGCGGCGAATTGTTTCCGGCTCTTTGCCTGCCTGCGCCGCGGCCTCCCTTATTGATATCATATTATTCATGTCGCAATTCCTTTCTTGGGTTCCTATGTCCCGTCATTCATCACTTCTACTCGCTTCCTGCTTCTTCTGCTGCTCCGCCTTGAACGCCATTCCCTCACCGAACGCGAGTAAGCGCTCTTTTTCGGATTCCGTAAGTTCCGGAACGATTTTTTTGAAAGTATCCAGAATCTGTTTCCCTTTGTCTGACATGTTTTTTCACCTCATTTTCCTTTATAGTCCTTCACACAGCAGACGAAATGTTTCTCTGCCCTTTGGCGTTACCATCGTCTGTGTGCTGGCAAAGCCTGTCTTTTCGTTTACAAACTCTTTGATCTCGAACAATCCATTATTCTTCGCCTCATAAGGATTTAATTTGCCGTGCTTATCCCGGAACAGATATTTATGTTCCAGCAACCAACTGGTAAATGTACGCGGCTTAATGCCGAGCTGTTTTGCAGTATCACGGAAATTTGTCAGCAGGTTACGGTCAACAATCTGGTCAAAATAATCCGCTTTGGGCTGCATAATTTGTTTATCAACCGTGAGGGCTGCATTGTCCGCCTGTAACTGTTTGTTTTCTCCGCGCAGCTTCTCAACACGTGCGTTTGCGATCTGTAGCGCCCTCTGCATGATCGCGTCCGGGCTGTTCCACTGCTCCTCAACCGCGATAAAGTATTCGCGGAACTGTCTGCCGATGTCCGTCCGCTGAATCATGCAAATCTGTTTTGCCATGTCCACCGTAAGTTGATGCTCGGCTTGCATCTGCGGCATTTTCGTGCCGTCTGCACGGATTACATTTTTGGAAACCGTCATATAATCCTTTCCGTCTTCAAATCCATATTCGCACATTCTGTTAAACCAATTCGGATACACCGTCTTGATTCTCAGCTTTTCGTGCAATTCTCTGCCGAGTACCGTTGGTCGGTCGCTGTCGTAGTTGATGTTAATAAGTTCGTTCATTCGTTACCTCACTTTCGTTTCTACTTCGATCGTTTTTGTTCAGTTTTCTGAACCTTTTTGACAAAAAAATACTGTGGTATTTCTGTTGTCGAAAAATTTAACACTTCAGCCGAATTTATCATTTCACTTTGAGAAAATTCAAGATTATTATTCAATCTTTGGCTTACAGAAACCCTTCCAAGATGAATCTTATCGGCATAAGCATCTTGCGTTCCGCACACCTCTCTTATTTTTCCACGAAGTCGGCTATAATCAAATTCAATTTTTTCCACTGGCTTTTCACCTCCGTTCATGTTTCTGAACTCAGTATACACGGTGTATGTGTTGTTGTCAATAGAGAAATTCAGTTTTCTGAAATTATTTTTGTAACAAGCGAAGAAATGTTGATTTTTCTGAATGTCTATGGTATGATGTATTCATCTCAAACTGAAGGTGGTGAATATCTTGAGTACAACATCTGAACGATTGCGAAAAGCCTTATCCCTCAGAAATATGAAACAGAGCGAACTAGCTGCACGAACCGGTATTGGAAAATCTTCCATTAGTATGTATTTATCGGGAGCATATTTGCCCAAGCAACAAAACATATACAAGATGGCTCGTGTTTTAGATGTTGACGAAGCTTGGCTTATGGGGATCGACGTTCCAATGGAACGCACCTCTCCATCGACTGATCTTCCCTCTAACATGTACCCCCTGCCCGAAATGGAAAAAATCCCCCTCGTCGGCAGCATTGCGTGCGGAACACCTATACTTGCAGAAGAAAATATAGAAGCTTATGTTGACTTGCCGCGCCACATCCGAGCCGATTATGCTCTGGAATGTAAGGGCGACAGTATGGTCGGTGTAGACATCAATGACGGCGATATTGTATATATTCGCAAGCAACCTAACGTAGAAAACGGTCAAATTGCAGCTGTCCGCATCGGAGATGAAGCAACGCTAAAAAGAGTGTACTATGATGGCGAGTGCCTTCAATTAGTTGCAGAAAATCCCAAAATCAGACCTATGGTGTTTTTCGGTGAAGAAATGAACGACATTGTAATAGAAGGTTTGGCGGTTGCTCACTGCCGCAGCTTGCGAGGGATTTAAGATAATATAGACAGTACAGAGCCATGAGATAAGGTAAAATATAAGATTGGAGATTACTATGGGATTTGGAGATTTATTCAAAGCGTCTGAAAATTCTCAGTTAAAAGCGCAAATTGAAGAATTACAGCAGCAAAACTCAGCACTTCAGCAGGAAATTGCAGAGTTACGCGCTGCAATGCCCAA
>JAUNWG010000173.1 GCA_030540435.1 Eubacteriales bacterium | reverse complement strand
GATGTCCTGGTATACTTTTGGCGGAGACTATTATGAGGTTTATGAAGCTCTTGTAAAAGCGTGGTGCATTAGTATGGGAGTAGAAACAGATGATGAAACGGTTGCAAAATACTTCCGCCTGAATCTCGAAAGAGGTATTGCGCATCTTTGTGGAACGGGATTTATAAAAAGCATTGATGATCTCTTAACTTTGGCGGTGAAGGAATAATGAGCATATATTTAGACTATAATGCATCCGCGCCTATCGATTCCAGAGTCCTTGACACCATGATTGGGGTATATAAAGGAGCTGTCGGTAATGCAGACAGTAGAACGCATAATCATGGAGAGAAGGCTAGAGAAGTTGTAGAACACGCTCGAGGGCAGGTCGCTGATTTGCTTGGTGTGACTACAGGAGAAGTGTTTTTTACAAGTGGATCTACGGACAGTAACAATATTGCCATCCGTGGGCTTGAAGAGTATGCAGAAAAAACAGGGAAAAAGCATATTATCACATCAGCCATTGAGCATAAGGCTGTGCTAGAGACGGTGAAAGCAATGGGAAAGATGGGGTTTGAGATAGACATTGTGAATCCTGATCTTTCCGGAAGAGTTAATGCGGTTCAGCTCCTTTCTCTTGTTAGAGATGACACGCTTTTGGTTAGCCTGATGCATGTAAATAATGAAACAGGTATAATCCAGCCAGTGAAAGAGATTGGTGAGGAGTTGGCTAAAAGAAAAGTTCTTTTTCATGTGGATGCAACGCAGAGTTGTGGAAAGATGGTAGAGGAACTTAAACAGTTGAAATACAATATGCTCTCCTTTAGTGCACACAAGCTTCAGGGACCACAGGGGATAGGTGTTCTGGTACTTAGAAAGAGCGGTTATAGATTGGCACCTGTGAAAGCAATTATGTACGGAGGACAGCAGGAACATGGAATTAGGCCTGGAACGCTTCCGGTGGCTTTAGTGGCTGGATGCGGGTGCGCCTGTGAGATCGCAGCGCATGAGTATGCTGAAAACAGGAAGAAGACAGGAAATCTTAAGGAACTTGTGCTGAGGCTTTTTGATGAGATGGAACTGGAATATCATCTGAATGGTGATCAGGATCATTGTATCAGCAGTACGATAAATGTATGTATTCCAGGTGTGATATCTGAGGCACTAATGATTTCTTCTAAGCAATACTGCAGCATTTCAAATGGTTCAGCGTGTACTTCAAAAAGCTATGCTCCAAGTTATGTTCTTTCAGCAATGGGAGTTCCAGAGTCAGAAATTGAGTGCTCTTTGAGGATCAGCTGGGGACCTGATACATCTGCAGAAGAATTGGAGAAGAATTTAAGAAAGCTAATAGAACTGGCGAAACAGATTAAATGTTAATGAAGAGGTGGGCAATATGGATCCTGAATTACATCTGGAAATTGTTTATGAGAATAATTTAGATACGGATAAGTTTGCCCGAATGTTTAACAACAAAGCGCAAAGCTATAAGTTTTATTGGTTTGAGGCAATTCTGAACTTGACCAAGGACACGGACGAGGATTTGACGAGATGATCTGTGAAGCCTGGCATACGGTTACACATTATCATCTGCGGCTTGGACCGACGGTAAACGGGAACGCAGAGAATTTTCTGGAGCATGCAATCAATACATTAAACATTACAGTACCCGATATATCGCAGAACCCATCGAGAGAAGAACTGAGAACTGCAATCAAGAGCTGCAAGAAAGAACTCAAGCGGGACAAAACACGCCTTACTGATTATGTTCCCTATAAACTGCTGTATCCTTTCTTCGATACAGATGGGATGGAAGAAGGTCTTTCTTATA
>JAUNWG010000172.1 GCA_030540435.1 Eubacteriales bacterium | reverse complement strand
GTCAATTGCCAGGGTACGTAACGAAATTGGCCGCGGGCCCTGCCCGCCAAACAACCATTTGCTGAGTGAAACCGATAAGCACATAACATAATCGTAAAGCGTGGCTGTCTGGAATCTACAGATGGCCACGCTTTATTATCCGATTGCAGTTTTCCTGCCTCTCTGTCGCTCTGCGGTTTTGGTTGGCTATAGCTTCTCTGTTTGGAAGGCTGTGTATCCCTCGTAGTAATAACTGTGGTCAATGCCCTTCATAAACATTTCCCGGCTGTTCACCTGATCGGTCAGGGCAGCACGGAGAACGTGCTTGATCTCAATATCCCGGACGGGGCTGCGCTCCATGGCAAGCAGATAGTCCTCCTTATCGACCTTGCTCCAGTCCACGACCATGCCGATTTCCTTTTTCAGCATACAGTCCAGCCAGATTCGGGTCGCACGGCCATTGCCTTCCCGGAAAGGGTGTGCGATATTCATTTCCACATATTTCTCGACAATCTGGTCGAAATTGCTCTGAGGCATCTTGTCGATGTTCTGCAGCGCAGCATCCAAGTACATGAGAGGAGCGAAGCGGAAACTTCCCTTGGCCAGGTTGACAGTACGGATCTTTCCCGCAAAATCGTAGATGTCCTCAAAAAGAACACGGTGTATGGTTTGCAAAGACGCAAACTTTCCCGGCTCCAAGGTATCCAGAACCCCGGATTCAAAGAGCTCCACGGCTTTCTTTTTGCTGATACGCTCCTCTGCTTCCGCAAGCGCAGGGGAAGCGGTGATTCCTAACTTGTTTTCCAGCATAGTGAAACCTCAAAAAACATTTGTTGCTAATATTATACCATGAAATGCGGGCGCTTTCAATGCGAAAACGCCCGCATTTCACTTTTCTAAAGCATCATTTTCTATGTCTGCTAGGTTGATCACACTTTTTCCCTGGCGTGCTGCCTTGGCAGTATACTGCGCGGCACCACCCCAAGAGTGAGTGATGTATGTAACCACATAGTCTGACTG
This sequence comes from Eubacteriales bacterium, assembly GCA_030540435.1. Taxonomy (GTDB): domain Bacteria; phylum Bacillota; class Clostridia; order Oscillospirales; family Butyricicoccaceae; genus Butyricicoccus_A. Next base: position 820 of record JAUNWG010000172.1, on the reverse strand, counting down.
GCGGAGCATCCAGTTATTGCGCCAGGAGATTGCATAACGTGGATGGACAGATTCGATTCCTTCCGGCAGCATCGTATCGGAGTAATTGCCATTTTCATTTTGCCGCCCAGGTATATAGGCTAACACAACCGCGTAATTGATCTGAGGGTATTCTTTCTTCAGTTCTCGCAGAACGCGACGTACAATCGCATCAAATCGACCCTGATTGCCGACATAGAACATGTCCACATCGTAGTTGGTTACTAAATCGATCAGCGCCTCTCTTAATTGGTCTTTGATAAAATCCGGGCATTCCCGGTGTCCGAAGAAAGTACAGCTTGCCATATTTACACCCTCTGTCGCAAAAGTTGACCAGTATCGCGGACAATATTTTGCAACAGTATAGCATACCATATTGGCAGTTTGCAACCAATACTGGTCAAGAATGCTATGCGAGGTGCGGATGATGGAACAGAAAATTCGTAGAGATCGGAATATGGGTGACAATCTAAGACGGTTGCGCAGTGATGCCAATTTGTCTCAGGAGAAACTGTGCGCCGAACTACAACGCCGGGGTTGCGACATTGGCAGGACTACCTATGCGAAGTACGAAGCTGGCGAACTGAACATTCGCGCAAGTGTAATTATCGAACTCAAGAAGATTTACAAATGCACATACGATGAATTTTTCGCTGGGCTAGACTCAAATGCATAATTGTATGTGCTTATCGGTTCTACTCAGCAAATTGCTGTTTATCTGAGCGCCACTGTAGGGGCGGCTCTCATCCGCCCGCCAGATAATGAGCGTGAGTGTTTTGATGGATGCTACAATGGTGCCAGC
>JAUNWG010000075.1 GCA_030540435.1 Eubacteriales bacterium | reverse complement strand
TATGAAAGCCGATGCCAGTTTGTTCTGCAACATGACATCGGTATCTTTCAACCCTCAGAATTTTCGATCCGATGGCAAATACAATTTGCTTTTTCTTCAAACGTGCCATGTAATGTTTGAAGATCCGAAAAAATTTTTCTCACAAATATATTGACAAATTTAAATGTATGGATTATACTGCAAGCATCAAATCGAAGAAAATGGATGTGAAGAGGAAGATGCAGGATACTGAAATGACAATCAAAATCTTCAAAGCCTTTTGTGATGAAAATAGACTGCAAATTATTGAAATGCTTAGAAATGGTGAAAAATGTGGCTGTATATTGTTAGAAGATTTGAAAATCAGTCAACCTACATTATCTCATCATATGAAGGTGTTGTGTGATTCGGGAATTATTGAAGACAATAAAAAAGGGAAATGGATTCATTACACGATCAGCAATGTTGGCGTAGAACGTGCAATAAAAGTACTTATGCACCTGACTGCTGAAACAAAAACAAGCGGGAAAATTTTTTGCTGTACACAAGAATTCTGTCCACAAGAATGAAGTCACATTTCCGGCGTGACTTTCATAAACATCTATAGATCGAAGAATATAGAACTGTTTGCTCAGTGACATTAAGGAGGATTTTACTATGTGCATATGTGGCAGACGACTGCGATGCCGTTCGGAATAGAGTGGAATCAGGTTGTTTTCTATTCTAATATTTTCAGAAAGTAGGTAATTTACTATGTTTACAACAGAAACACTGATTCATGCAGGTCAAACATTTCTGATGTTGTTTGGCGAACTGTTCGGCCTGTTTATTGGCATTAGCTTTGTCGTCGCTTTGTTGCAAATCTATATTTCGCAAGATCGGATTAAGCGCATTTTGACAACGCCGCGTAAGGGACTCAACAGCATTCTCGGCGCATTGCTCGGTGCAGTTACGCCCTTCTGTTCCTGCTCTACCATTCCAGTGTTGGTAGGCTTATTTAAAAGTGGAGCCCCGTTTAATGGAGCAATTTCTTTCCTGCTGACATCTCCGATTTTGAATCCTGCTATTATCACCCTGATGTTAGCCTTCTTCGGTTTGAAAGCTACGATTGTGTATGCTACTTTCACCTTTGTCTTTGCCGTAGTCATGGGACTTGTTCTGGACAAAGCCGGCTTTGAGAAGGAAGTCAAAAATGTCACGGTGAAGGGTGGCCATCAGGATGGCGTGTGTTGGGAAACGATGAAAGGAACCTTCTGGCAGAAGCAGTGGCAAGCAATTAAATTGGCTCTGAGGGACTCTTTCGGTTTGTTCCGGGGCGTGGTACTGTTCCTGCTGTTGGGCGCTGGTATTGGTGCATTCATCTATGAGTTTATTCCAACGGATCTGCTGGCGAACTTTGCCGGTGCAAGCAACCTGTGGGCGGTTCCGCTGGCCTCTGTTGTGGGTATTCCGATGTATATCCGTACTGAGACCATGATTCCGATTGCCAGCATCCTGATTTCTAAGGGCGTGGCTCCCGGCGTTATGATTGCGTTGATTCTTAGTGGCGCCGGTGCCAGCATTCCGGAAGTTTCCCTGCTGAACTCGATCTTCAAGAAGAAGATGGTCATCGCATTCGTGTTTTGCATCTTTGCTGTAGCCACAATTACTGGCTATGTGTTTAATTTTGTATTGTAATTTTAGAAGGAGGATTTTCTTACGGCTGAGAAAAAAGGATTTTTTGCAACCTTGTTCGGCGGCAAATCAAGCGGAGACTGCTGCAACATGGAGATCACAGAGGAGCCCAAGAAGAAAAAGGGCGGGTGCTGTGATATGCAGATTGTAGAGGAAGATAAGGAACAGAATACCAAATACAAGACAGATAAATGATTTATCCTACAGGAAGGAGCGATTGCGATGCAGACGGCAGAAACACTCACTCATTTGGGATATTTGCAGGTGACCGCTCCCGATTCCTGCGAGATGTTTTGTGGCAGTGATCAGGAGTGGTTTCCCACCGAGCGGCAGCGGCTCACAGGATGCGACCCTCGACAATAGCAAATATTCTGTTTTATTTAGAGCGAAAAGAAAATAACGAAAAAACGACAAATATTAGTATATAATAGAGGTATTGAGCCACTTATTCGCATGAATAAGTGGCTCTTCTCAAATTTATTTGAATATAGCTGCCCAATTGGAGTGGCTAAATTTATGCGCTTTTTTACTCTCGATTCGGGTTACAGTCCGGTATAAGTAGCAGATTTTTATAATTATTTCCATTCATTTTGTTAAAACTTCAGGGAAACAAAGCATAAAACAACTAACAGACACTATTAAAATTTATGTATAATATTATCGGAAAAGGAAGAAGAACAGTAAAAATACGGAAATAAACGAACAATTACAATAGTGCAGTTTACAGTCTCTTGAATATTCAAAATTGGTATATTTTTCACAAAAAACGTTGGTGATCGTATAAATTTTGGCGGAAAAAGCAAAAATTTATTTTTTTCATGGTTTTGTAGGTTGTTTTTTGCTTCTCTTAATTTTGGAAACAAAAACTTGTTTCAAGTTTCGCTCTTTTTCTTATATGAGACATGTCTCGTCTCAACTTTTTTCATAAAAGGCAGTTTTGCCTTCTATGACTCATTCTCTTTCTATAGGCGGAAAGGTGTTGGGAGACCTTTCCGCCGCCTGCTTTTAACAGTTCCGCCCTATGATTGCTTTGACTATTATACTGCAAAAGTTTGATAGAATGAAAAACATTTGCTTATAAATTTAGAAGCAATAGGAGATTCTTCAATTTCTATAAGTTACAAGACTGCGTTTCATCTACAGAGCGGTCTTGTAATTTATGATGAGATTTTTTGGATCGCATTATTCATTGGTTTAATTATGTGCGAAAATGGAGGGGTGATACAGCTATGAGTATAAATGGAGCATATCCGTTTTCTATTGATGAGATAGAGCTGAACGGTTCCTTTTATGTTGACCGGAACTACACACAGAAGCATGCGCATACGCTGCATCAGCATAAATCCGTTGTTGAGCTACTTTATGTTTGTGATGGAGAAGGACGGTATCAGGTAGGCAGTCGAGAATATGCAGTCAGTGAAGGCGATATGATCATCTGTAATGCGCTGACGTTGCATGGAGAAACGTTGTCTTTGAAAAATACCATCCAGACTTATTGTATTGCGCTGTCCGGCGTACAGCTGCCGGGGCTGCCGGAGAACTGCCTGATTTCGGCGGAACGTCGTCCGGTTGTTTCAATGACACGGTTTAAAGAAATGGCAGACATTATTATGCCGAACATTCATGATATGTTCCTGTTGAAAGAGACGCAGCTGGGAAAGCAATTGGCGATCTCTATGCTAATGATGACCTACCAAGAGCTTCAGCTACAACAGCAGGAGAGCAATAATCGACGTGTACAGCGCAACGAGCTGATGGTACGTGAGATCACGAAATATCTGGATACGCATTATACGGAGTCGCTGCGTATGGAGGATATCTGTCGAGAATTTCATCTCAGTAGCTCATATTTATCCCATATGTTTAAAAAAGAAACCGGACTTTCACCAAAGCAGTACATTGTGCTTCGCAGGATTGGAGAAGCACAGAACCTGCTGATGGAGAGTGATATTCCGATCGGAAAGATTGAGGAGCAGCTTGGTTTTACCAGCAGCTGTCATTTGACATCGACCTTCAAAAAGTATGTTGGGATTTCCCCGCGGGAATATCGGCAGCATTTCCGGGAAACAGATGAATAAAAATTGGGGACGGACGTTGCGCCGTTCCTTTTTTATGTAGACACACGGAGTGGATTTTTATAAATTTTATTTTTTTATATGGGATTTTTGCTGCAATAAAACATAAGCGGGTTGCTGAAATGTATAAAAAAATGTGTATAATGACAGTCAACAAGTGCAAAAGAGCGCAAAAAACAAGGAGGAAAGCAGATTTTTATAATTTTTAATTTTTTTTTGTACTGGAAATGCAGGGAAATAAAGCATAAAACAACTAACGGGATACACAAAATATTGTGTATAATGACAATAACAGGTACAAAATGTTACGGAAAAATCATAATTCTGTACATATTGTAGTAGTTAGTACAGTTTAAATTGTTTTCGGTGAGTGCAAGAACGTTGTTCTTGTTACAAAGCAAAAAATAGAACTGTGCGAGAAAAGAAAATGTTTCAAGGAGGAACAAGTATGAAAGCAAAGAAAAGAATGGGCGCAATGTTACTGGCTGGTGCAATGATAGTCGGCATGCTGGCTGGCTGTGGCTCGTCCCCGGACAAGAGCACTGCAGAGGGATCCGGAACATCTGGTAGTGATTCTTATAATGTTGGATTCATCGTTAAGCTGACAGATGGACATTTTTCTAAGGTTATCGCAGGCGCCGAGGCATATGCAGAGGAGCATCCGAATGTAAATGTTGATATCCTTTCCCCGACTTCTGCAACTGCATATGATGAGCAGGTTAACATGATCGAAACTTGCTTGAGCGACGATTCCAAGAGTGCGATCGTTATCAGCCCGCTGCAGTCTGATAGTGCTGCAACTCTGGTAGCAAACACGGATAAGACAATTGTTGCGTGTGATACAGACTTTACTTCCGAGAAGAAGTCTACATTCGTAGGAACAGGTAACAAGGATGCTGCTAAGGAAGGCGGCAAGGCTGCTGTTGAGGAAGCAATTGCTCGCGGCGCTAAGAAAGGCGAAGTTACTGCCGTTATCCTGACCGGTGTACAGGGTGATGAGACCCATGACGCTCGTATGGAGGGCTACACGGAAGGTATTGAAGAAGCAGGCGGTAAGGTACTTGAAGTACAGTATTGCGATGCAGTAGCTGATAAGGCTGCAAATGCAATGGAAGCTATCGTTCTGAAGTATGCAGATGGTGTTGATGTCGTTTGCTGCACCAATGATGATATGGTTATGGCTGCATCCAAGGCGATGAAGGATGCTGGCAATGCAGCATATGATGACACTGTACTGTGCGGCTTCGATGGAAACCAGGCAGCTCTGCAGGCCGTTAAGGATGGCGAGATTGCAATGGACGTAGCACAGGAAGGCTATCAGATGGGCTATAAGGCTGTTGAGGCAGCAATCAATATCATTGAGGGCAACAGCGTTGAGTCGTTTATTGATTCCGGTTCTACCATTGTTTCGGCTGACAATGTAGACGACTACATTCAGTCTATGAAGGATATTGGTGTTTGGGAAGGATAAGTCTTCTTTCTCTGAAAAGCGATGGCTTGTTTAATTTTGCAGGAATCGTTTGAAGATACATCTTTTTTGAGAATACTTCCCTCTGCTGTAGCTTTTGATATGGTAGAGGGAAGCACACCTGATCATGATTAAATTTTCTCTTTCAGCCGATGAAAAAGGGATTGCATAGAGAAAGCATTCCATTGATACTCTGGGAGAAAATGAGTTATATAAAAGGAGATATAATAATGAGCGATTTGAGAATTGGTCTGGTAGGAACCGGCGGTATCGGTCGTACACACATTGAGCGTATTAATACCAAGCTGCAGGGTGCAAAGGTAGTTGCATGCGCAGATCCGGCAGCGGCATTTGGTATGTCAGTTGCAGAAAAGTTCGGCATCAAGGGCTATGAGGATCCGATCGAAATGATCAATGATCCGGAAATTGATGCGGTCATCAATACAACGGCAGACGCATACCATGAGCAGTATGTAACTGCAGCAATCAAGGCTGGCAAGTATGTATTCTGCGAGAAGCCGCTCGCTCCGAAGGCAGATGCCTGCAAGCGCATCATCGCAGCGGAAATGGAAGCTGGCAAGCCGCTGGTACAGGTTGGCTTCATGCGCCGCTATGACGCTGGTTATAAGCAGCTGAAGGAAGCTGTAGAAACCCGTAAGTATGGCGAGCCGCTGCTGCTGCATTGTGCACACCGTAATGCTGATGTTGTCGGCGATTGGGATAACTCCTCTGCTGTTGAAAACTCCATGGTTCACGAGCTGGACGTTCTGCGCTGGCTGCTGGGTGAGAACTACAAGACCGCTGAGGTTCGCTATGGCAAGTCTACCCGCAAGGCAAAGGAAGGTCTGCATGACCCGCAGATTATGATTCTGACCACAGAGTCCGGCGTGCGCATTGACGTCGAGTCCTTTGTAAATAACGGTCATTGCTACGACATCCGCTGCGAAGTGGTTTGCGAAGACGCAATCCTCAACCTGCCGAAGCCGGCTACCATCGAGGTTCTGGCAAATACCGTTCGCGGCAATGCGGTTGATGCGGATTACTCCACCCGTTTTGTCGATGCATATAACACCGAGGTTCAGGAATGGATCAATGGCGTTAAGGAAGATCGCGTAGACGGTCCGAACGCATGGGACGGCTATTGCTGCCAGGTCGCTGCTGCTGCTGCATCCAAGGCACGTGATACCCAGAGCATCGTTGATGTTGTCTATGACGAAATGCCGGACTTCTATAAGAAATAAGTTAACAGTTCATCTTTTATAGTCTATTATGCCGCTGCACTGTTTCCATGCGGGCGGCGGCATAACTCTCCATTCTCTAAAGCAGGAAAGGATAGGAAATAATGAGATTTTGTTTAAATACGGATTGCTTGGGCTATATGCCCTTCGAGGAAATGCTGGATACAGTCGCTGGTCTGGGCTATGAGTCCATCGAGATTGCTTGCGGCAACTGGTCTCAGGCACCTCACATCAATCTTGATGAGATGCTCGCCAGCGAGGAAGCACGTAAGAACTTCATGGATGCCATTGCAAAGCGCGGTTTGGTTTTGGAAGTACTGAACTGCTCCGGCAACCAGTTGGCACCGAATGAAGAGGGCAAGCAGCATCAGGAAGTTGTCGAGAAAACCTTCAAGCTGGCTGGATTGTTGGGTATCAAGAAGATTGTTATGATGTCAGGTTGCCCGGGCGGTTCCCCAACCGATACTACCCCGAACTGGATCGTCACCAGCTGGCCGCCAATCACCACCAAGATCCTCAACTGGCAGTGGGAAGAAGTTCTGATCCCGTATTGGAAGAAGACCGTCGAGCTGGCTAAGGAAAACGGCATCGAGAAGATTGCGCTGGAGAACCACGGCTGCCAGATGGTATACAATCCGGAGACGCTGATCCGTCTGCGTGATGCTGTTGGTCCGATGGTAGGTATGAACTTTGACCCGAGCCATCTGATGTGGATGGGCGGCGACCCGATCACAGCAATCAAGAAGCTGGGAGCAGATCGCATCTATCATGTACATGCCAAGGATGTCCGCATGGAAACCAACTATATTGGACCGGATGGCGTACTCGACACGAAGACGATCGACAAGTTTGCGCAGCGTACCTGGAACTATGTGGCACTTGGACATGGTCATGATGTTCGTTGGTGGAAGGAATTCCTTTCCTGCCTGAGCATGACAGGCTATGACGGCCCGATCAGCCAGGAGATGGAAGACCTGACAATGCCGGCGCTGACCGGACTGAAAAAGTCTACCGTTGTACTGAAAGAAGCAATGCCGAAGGATTTCGATTGACAGAATGAATGGTTATCACGCGTAAAGGATAATCCAGCGGTCTTTGCAATATATCATGCAAAAGGCGGCATAGGGACGTAAGAGCAGAACCGGAAGTATTCCGGTTCCGCTTCAACCAAGGGTCAGAAGAAAAGGGTGAACTGTTAATGAGTGAATATGTAGTAGAGCTTCGGAATTGTACGAAAATCTTTCCGGGCGTAAAAGCACTCGATAAAATGCAGCTCGCAGTGAAACCAGGAGAAATCCTCGGTCTGATCGGTGAAAATGGCGCAGGTAAGTCTACGCTGATTAAGGTACTCACCGGTGTTCACCAGCCAGATGAAGGCGAGATTTATGTGGAAGGCCAGAAGATGTCGTTCCGCAATCCGAATGAATCCGCAGCGGCAGGTATTGCCTGTGTCTATCAGGAGCTGAATATTGAGAAGCTGTTAAGTATTACGGATAATATATTTATCAACAAATGGATCAAAGGTCCGGGCGGACTGCTGGACTATAAGACCATGCATAAGAAGGCGAAGGAAGTTATGGCTTCTTTGGGTCAGGATGTAGACCCGGAAAAGCCGGCAGGCACCTTTGGCATGGGCGTACAGCAGATGATCGAAATTGCAAAGGCAGTTTTGATCAATGCAAAAATGATTATTATGGACGAGCCGACCTCTTCGCTGGGCGAAAAAGAGGTGGAACAGCTGATGAAGACCTGTCGTGAGCTGAAGGCACGCGGCATCGGTATCGTCTTTGTATCCCATAAGCTGGAAGAGTTGTTTGAACTGTGTGACCGAGTAGAGGTTATTCGTGACGGTCAGTACATTGATACCCGAGATATCAAGGATTGGAACAATGATTCCCTGATCGGCGCGATGGTAGGCCGTTCGCTGGACAATCTGTTCCCGAAGGAGTTCGGCAAGAAGGGCGACGTCGTCCTGAAGGCAGAGCACCTGATGGAAGGCGGCGTTCTGGATGATGTCAGCTTTGAAGCATACCGCGGTCAGGTACTGGGCTTTGCTGGATTGGTTGGCGCGGGACGTACGGAGACTATGCGTGCGATTTTTGGCGCAGATCCGTTGGACAGCGGCAAAATTTATATCAATGGCAAAGAAGTGTCTATCAAGAGTCCGGCGCAGGCGATCAAAGCAGGAATTGCATTCCTGACAGAGGACCGCAAGGGACAGGGTCTCGTTCTGGCGGAGTCTATCCGCAATAACCTGATTCTTGCAAATATGAAGGGCTTCTGTGATGGTCCATTCCTCAATCAGAAGAGGATCGAGGAGGCGGGCGAAGAGAATATCCGATCGCTCCGCATCAAGACTCCGTCTATCGATGAGGTAGTAGGACAGTTGTCCGGTGGTAACCAGCAGAAGGTCGTTATCGGCAAATGGGTCAATACGGAGGCTGAAATCTTTATCTTTGATGAGCCGACCCGAGGCATTGACGTAGGCGCGAAGATCGAAGTATACAATGTTATGAACCGCCTTGTCAAGGAAGGCAAGTGCGTCATCATGGTTTCGTCTGAAATGCCGGAGATTCTGGGTATGTCCGACCGCGTCATCGTCATGCGCGGCGGCAAGATTATGGCAACTGTAGACCGTGACAGCAAACACTTTAACCAGGAAAGCCTGATGAAGGCAGCATGGGGAGGTACGTTAGATGAATAAGAAAAAGAAATCCAATGGTAATTCCATTCTGGGTACATTGCTCGCACTGATTATCCTGTGCGTTGTTTTGACAATCGCCAGTGATAAGTTCCTTACTTATAGCAACCTGATGTCTGTTCTGAAGCAGACAACATTTACTGCACTTCTGGCAGGCGGCATGCTGCTCTGCCTGATTACCGCAGGTATTGACCTTTCGGTTGGCGCGAATGCAACATTTTGTGCATGTGTTTGCGGTATGCTGGTCAAGAGAGGTATGACAAGCTCCGTTGTTCTGATTATTGTAGCACTGATAATCGGTGGACTGATTGGTCTGATTAACGGCACGCTGCTGACCCGTCTGCATCTGCCGCATCCGTTCGTATCTACATTGGGTATGAAAAACTTCCTGTGGGGCGCTGCTCTGCTGGTAACCGGTTCGCAGATGATCTCCGGATTCCCGGATGGCGTTATGTGGCTGGGCGCAGCAACCATCGGCGGCTTCCCGGTAAGCTTCATCGTGCTGATCGTAATCTATATTATCATGCACATCATGCTGACCCGCACCGCACTGGGCCGTTCCATCTACTGTGCAGGCGGCAACATGGAAGCAACCCGTCTGTCTGGTATCAACTCTGCGAATGTTCTGACGTTCTGCTATACCCTGTCCGGTTTCCTGGCAGCTCTGGCAGGTATCGTATCCATCGGTCGTGGCGGCATCTGTAATGGTGCAAATGCAATCCAGCCGTATGATACCGACGCAATTGCATCCTGCGTTATCGGCGGCGCATCCTTCATGGGCGGCAAGGGCACCATGGCAGGCACCCTGGTTGGCGCACTGGTTATCGCAACTCTGCGTAATGGCTTTACCCTGCTTTCGATTTCCTCCGCTGTACAGAACATGGTACTCGGTCTGGTTATCATCGCAGCTGTACTGCTCGACGTAACCCGTGAATCCATGGCTGCAAAGGCTCGCCGCAAGGAAGCTGGCGCAAAGGCTTAAAATTCTGTTTATTTCAGATTCATTCTTACTTTCCTACAAGCAAGGGAGCCTGCTCCAGCGGGCTTCCTTGTTTCCGCTTCAAAAAGAAGCGTTTTTCCTTTTCGGATGTGCCAATGATTGAAAAGATAAAAAAGGAAAGAGATATCATTTGGAAAACCCGCAGCGGGTATCGTAAGAGAAAACGAAGATCAACCATTTTACAGGGAGGATTTATTTATGAGGCGTGGATATCACAGCACACAGCGCAAATATTTTAATACAATGCCGCGTTCGGCCTTTCTGGGTCTGGTGCTTGGCTATGCGATAGGATTGTTTTTAACCGGTCTGTTCGATCTGGATAGCTACATACTGCAGTTTGTAGGTATCATCATCGGAATAGCAATCGGTTACTGGATTGACGATAAATATTTCGCAGAAAAGGATGTGCCAGTTGAAGAAATAGAAGAAGCGATTGAAAAAGTAGAAAAGGCGGATGAGATGGATGACGGACTTTCAGAATAAAGTGCAGCATTTCCTATCAAAGGCGGAGAAAAAATATCCGCAACCGTTTCAGGTGCAGCGGAATGTTGTTTTGGGCGAAAAACATTTTCCGATGATTGCACGATATGAACAGCAGGATGAGCGATATCTATTTGGCATCAAAA
>JAUNWG010000074.1 GCA_030540435.1 Eubacteriales bacterium | reverse complement strand
CTTTTTTATCGGGTTGTGTATCAGGCCTTTTTTCACATAGTTGCTAATCATCGATGAAGTGATCGTGATGCTGTGAAGCGGCTCAAAATACGACGCAACAAATTTTGTTGTCTGCTCTAAAAACAGACCGACATTTGGTATCTCGTTGTACAACGGCATGTTAAAATCTGCAATAGATAATGAAATCTCTTTTTTCGCTTGCTCTTCCATAATTTTCCTCTTACGACTTTGTTATGATTTGTGATATCGATAAATTCTCTGTATGCTTTAGTATAGTATATTCCGTAATAAAATTCAAGATATCTCACCACAAGTTTTTCAAAAACCCTTGACAAGGTATTCATAAGGATGTAGTATTGTCTTACACAAGTTTTTGAAAAACCGATTACCCAAGGAGCGTATCTCATGAATTCAAGATTATATTATGCACACGATATTGGTCATGGAGGCAATAAAAGAAATTATATGTTCCATATGAAAGATCCCGGAAGCGCTATCACACACTTTATCGGATTTGTTGCAGCAATTTTTTCTACTCCCGGGCTGCTGGTATATGCGGCTTCCCGCCACGTAAATCAAACTGGTATGATCAGTATGAGTGTCTTTATGATGAGTATGATTCTGTTGTATGGTGCAAGCACTGCCTATCATACTTTCATTGTGGGTACACGAACGGAAATGATTTTAAAACGAATCGATCACATGATGATCTTCGCGCTGATTGCTGGTTCTTATACGCCGATATGCGCTATGGTTCTTGCGCAGCCTGTGGGCAGCATCTTACTCATCGTGATTTGGAGCCTTGCACTTCTGGGCATGATGCTCAAACTGGTATGGGTGACTTGTCCGAAATGGTTCTCCTCTGTCGTTTATATCGCGATGGGCTGGGCTTGTGTTTTTGTCATTCCGCAGCTATACGCTAGTGTTTCCTTCCTGACATTTATCCTTCTGGCTGCTGGCGGCGTGATTTATACGGTCGGCGGCGTGATATACGCACTGAAGCTGCGTGTATTTAATCAAAGATTTCCGAAATTCGGTTCACATGAAGTATTTCATGTGTGCGTGATGATTGGAAGCCTGTGCCATTATCTGGCGATCGCTTCCATTTTGCCACGATAAAATAACAGATATTCGTCCAAAAGAAACGAGCAGCTGTCTTTTTTCAGACAGCTGCCCGTTTCTTTATTCGTGTTTATTAACTTGCTGCTTCCAGACAGAAATTCAGCGCCGCTTCTGCGGCAGATGCTGCATCCGGTGTATAGCAGTCTGCTCCGATTTGCTCACAGAAGGTCTGCGTGATCGGTGCGCCGCCAATCATGATCTTTACCTTTCCATTCATTTCAGATGCCTTGACTGCATCAACGATATTCTTCATTTCTCCCATTGTTGTGGTCAACAACGCGGAGCAGCAAATCAAAGACGCATCATTTTCACGTGCAGCATCAAGGAACTTTTCTACTGGTACATCGACACCAAGATCGATCACCTTAAGGCCCTTGCCTTCCATCATCATGCGCACCAGATTCTTGCCGATATCATGCATGTCTCCCTTAACCGTGCCAAGAATGACCGTTCCCTTATCCTCTACGCCGGCTTCAACCAGATATGGCTTGAGGACATCAACGCCACGATTCATTGCGCGCGCCGCAACCAGTACCTCCGGTACAAATACCTCATTGTTTTTAAACTTCTGGCCAATAATATCCATGCCCGCCAAAAGACCATCAGACAGGATCGTGCTTGCCGGAATGCCCTCTTCCAAAGCCTTGTTGACAGCGGCTTTTACCTTTGGTGCTCGTCCCTTTTGCAGCCATTCGCTGATTTCATTTAACGTTTCACTCATAGTAAATCTCTCCTCTACTTTATATGTATCCTTTATGATGTTATTGTACTACGAGCAGCTTTTTTCTTCTTGTACACAATTGCAGATTTTTGTACGTTCTTATGTACTTTTCATTTCTTTTCCCAGTCATCGATCTCACAGGGGATGCTACGGAATTTTTTATTGGAATAATCTGCTTCAATCCTGCTGTGCGGCGGACAGATCAAGAACTGGTTATCATCCCACGGGCCATTTACCACTGCATCGAGATAACACATATCCCCCTCAACTTTCTCAAATTTCCAGTGAAAATCTTCCGCCGCCTGTCGTGCATAAGCCTCATGCTCCATACGATCTCCCAGCGGGCAGGTGATATATCCGCAATACTGATAATGCGTCATCCAGTTGTTGGTGCATTCCATCAGATAATCCGCGTTTTCCTCGCCATATTCCTCGGCATACTGTTCCCGCTGCATGCGGTAATTCTCTTTCGATGGCGTAAATGCCTGTTCGATCCAACCACGATTATACCAATATACACCTGGCAGCTTGTGAAACAACTCACGATACCGGTCGGCAGAACCGAGAAACAGTGAAATACAGTCATCACAGCGCGGAACAATAATGGGAAGCGTTCGGCTGCGCAGACCAATAACGCCATTGGAGCATAATCCATATGCCAGTACAATCGCTTCAAATTTTAATCCCGGGCGCAGCAGCTCATTTTCCCTTTCTATCGCATCTATATTCTTCTGCAATTCTAGCCGGAGAATATCCGGCGTATCATGCAGTCCCTGCCGCTGCCACCAAACTCGGACAACATGTCTGCTCTCCGCAGCCAAATGACTGATCTCACGGTTGAATACCATACATCCGATCATTGCGATCCGCATAGCTTCCACTTCCCTTTTCCGATTTCTCTCTCAAGTATATCGTCCGTATTTCTCCCCTGCAAGTCATTTTATTGATCTCCATAATATCGTGCAAAAATTGTCAATTATTTTATAGTCCACAGCGATAATCGTGCTATAATCTTTTCCACTAGCATGATATAATAGCTGTAAACAACCAGTATATCATCATAATTATGCTGGGAAATGAGGTTTTCTATGAAACTTGCCATAGGCATTGATACAGGCGGTACCTGTACAGATGCAGTGTTATATGATTTTGATACCGGAAAGATTGTATGCCACAACAAGGCATTGACTACATATGATGATCTGACCAGGGGAATCCTTGCGGCGCTGGATGGTCTTGATCCTACACTTTGCCGACAGGCAACCGTTGCAGGCTTATCGACGACATTATCCACCAATGCCTGCGTAGAGGGAAAATTCCGCCGTCCGCGGCTGCTACTACTAGGGATCGACCGCAAAGGCATTGCACGCTTTGGCGCAAATTACGGCTTTACAGATCCGGATGATATCCGGTATCTTCCGTGCAAGACAACGATCACCGGCGAAGTTCAGGTGGAACCGGATTGGAATATCCTTCGTTCCCATGCAAAAGAATGGTTTTCCGATGTGGAGAGTTGCGCCGTATGCGAAATTTATGGTATGCGAAACGATGGTATCCTTGAGAAAAAAGCGGCGCAAATCCTTCGAGAGGAAACTGCACTGCCTGTCATCTGTGCCAGTGAGCTGTTCAGCGGCATGTCCAGCCTGGAGCGCGCTGCCAGCGCTGTACTGAATGCCGGTTTGCTTCCCCTGACGCAGAATTTTCTGGAAGCTGTTACCAAAGCCTTTCGTGATCGAGATATCCATGCGGAAATCTATCTCGTCCGCTCAGACAGCAGCTTGATGGGGATGCAGTATTCCGCAGAACACGCCGTAGAAACGTTGCTCTCCGGACCAGCGGCTTCCGCACTCGGCGGCAGCTGTCTGGCAAAGCAGTCCTCTGCTGTCATTGTTGATATGGGCGGGACAACAACGGATGTTGCTATCATTGAAAACGATGCTCCACTTTTATCCGATGACGGTATCCGCGTTGGACAGTGGAAAACGCTGGTCAAGGGTTTGTTTGCAACCTCCTTTGCACTCGGTGGTGATAGCGCTGTTCGATGGGATAAGCACGGCAACCTGTCACTTGGCCCTGACCGAGTTATACCACTCTGTGTCCTTGCAGAGCGGTATCCGCAAATCCTCCCTGTGTTGGAGAAACAAGTTTTTCATGTTCCATCCCATACGCTGCCGCTGCACGAATTTCTTACGCTGAACCGCACGGACTGGAAAACGCTCTCACTTTCAGAAGAAGAGCGTGCACTGTGCGCGTATCTGGAAAACGGCCCTCTCAGCGTACAGCAAACTGCTGATACGTTGGGAATCGATAAATATAACCTGCATACAGAAACATTGGAACGCGCCGGTGTGATTTTGCGCAGCGGCCTGACACCGACAGATATCATGCACATCCGAGGCGATTACACGCAATATACCCGGCAGGCTTCCATCTATGCCGCCCGTTTCGCTGCGCAATCCCTTAACATGGATTTGGAACAGCTTTGCCATGAAATCTATACACAGGTATCCCGCAAAATATTTTTTTCTGTTTCCAAAATGCTGCTGGAGCATGCTTCGCCATACTATCGAAAAAATGGTTTTGATAACGGCATGGAGCAGCTGCTTGCGCTGCAATGGGATAACCGCCACACCGGTGGCTCTTCCCTGCTACAGTATACATTCTGCTCCACTGCGGTTTTAGTCGGCATCGGCGGCCCAATTCATCTGTTTCTCCCGGAGGCTGCCAAAGCTCTTGGTGCGGAATATATCATTCCAGAATGCGCTGCTGTTGCAAATGCAGTCGGCGCTGTGACCGGTCAGATGATCTCCAGCAAATCCGCGGAAATACGTCCGCATGGGCTATCCGCTGAGGATGAAACGAAAGGCGATTATGAAGCAATATATGGCGGACAAACGGTAGTTTTTACAGAAGAACAGGATGCCGTCACATGGCTGACAGAACAGATGAAGCGTGACACGGAAGCGGATCTGCGTGCGCGGGGCGCAGTCGGTGCGCTTTCCTTCCGCGTGAAATTGGACGATATCACCGCACCTGCCTACAGCGGCTATATCAAAATCGCCTCCCGGGTCACAGTTACCGCACAAACCAATCTTACGTTAACAAATGAGGAATAACCCATGTTTAAATTGACGATCCATTCCAGCAGCCGTCAACTGCATGTTCCGGCAGAGTACGGACAATCTGTTGGTGAATTGCTGCAACAGCATATCCCTGCCTTTGCATTGCCCTGCGCAGGCAACCATACCTGCGGCAAATGCCGTGTAAAAATCAAAGGCTCTGTATCCTCGCTTTCCGAAAGCGAAAAGCAACTTTTGAGTGAGAAGGAAATTACAGACGGTGTCCGTCTCGCTTGTGCATGCGCGATTACTGGAAATGCAACTGTTTCCCTCCAAGAGGAAGGCCCCTCCAAAATCATCGCTTGGTACCAGATACCGGAATATGAACGCACAGAATCCGGCTATGGTTTTGCTGTAGATATCGGTACGACAACGGTCGCAGTGCAGGTGATTGACCGTGCATCCGGCGCTGTTCTTGCGGAACGGCTTGCGGAAAATGCACAGCGCGGCTATGGCGCGGATATCATCTCCCGTATTGAAGCCTGCAAGACTGCCGGTCTGGATGTTTTGTCTGACCGCATCGCCGATCAGCTCGAACAGATGGCGCAAGAATGCCTTATCGAGACTGGTATTACGCAAATTGAAGAATCCGTCATAACAGGTAACTCCACGATGCTGCATTTATATGAGGGGCTTGACCCCGCTTCCCTTGCGGTTGTCCCGTTTGCTGTGCAGTCCTATTTTGGCTGTCAGAGCCGCCGTACACTTGCCGGTGCACCAGTATATCTTCCACGCTGTATCGGTGCTTATGTCGGAGCGGATATTATCTGTGCGATCCTGTCAGCGGATCTGATGCACAGCGGCACACAGCTGCTGGCTGACATCGGCACCAATGGCGAAATGGCTCTTGTTCACGATGGAAAACTGCTCTGCTGTTCTACAGCGGCAGGCCCTGCATTTGAAGGCGCTGGGCTTAGCTCCGGTATGCCTGCCGCCGCTGGTGCGATTCGTGCCGTGCGATTAGAAAAGGATGCTTCTATCGCCTATGAAACCGTACAGGATGCGCCTGCTGTCGGTATTTGCGGCTCCGGTATTCTCGATGCGTTGGCGGTTATGCTGGAAACCGAGGTGATGGATGATTCCGGGTATCTCGAACTGGAAGACGAAGATGCAGAAGGGTGGGAAATCGACACTAGTGGAATATCAATCACGCAGAAGGACATCCGTCAGATTCAGCTGGCAAAATCCGCCGTGTGCGGTGGGCTGCTGACACTGCTGGAACAGGAAGACATCTCCGCCGACGATGTTTCCCGTTTTGTTGTTGCCGGTGGTTTCGGCAATACCATGAATCACGCTTCCGCAGCAAAGATCGGCCTGTTCCCCGCTGAACTACAGCATAAAACGGCCTTCATCGGCAATGGCGCATTGGGCGGCGCGGTAATGCTCCTGACAAATCGCAGCTTACGCGCGCAGACGGAGCAGCTGGCACAGCAAGCAGAAGAGCTTTCCCTTTCCACCTGTGCGCAATTTATGGATTATTACATTGACTGCATGGCATTTGAGACATTTTAATCACCGCGTAAGCACACATCTAAAAATACTATATAGACGCACAGAAGGCACGCCGCGGCGTGCCTTCTGCTTTCTCTACTTTACTTGTTATAGTATTCATCCACTGCGGCGAAAAACGCATCGATGTTATCCCAGCTTGACATCGGCGGGATATCACAGCCGGAAGAAATGACAAAATTCTGATGGCTGCAGCATTTTTCCATGACATCCAGTGTTGCCTTGCGCACCGATTCCGGTGTACCGTTGCGGAATTGTCCTGCCGGATCGACATTGCCCATGCAGACAATATTATCCGGAACCTTGGACAGAATCTCCTCCATATCAACGGCATTGCCGAAATGGTACGCATTTGCATTTGCACTCAGGATGGAATCCAGCGTTACATTCGCGGTATTTCCGCAGTTATGATAGATGACAGCAAAATTCTCATCACGCACTGCTTCGATGATCTGCTTGCAGTAATCACCGGAAAACTCCACTGCCAGCGCCGGGGACAGCAGACCCGCCAGCGGCTCCGCGATCACAACGCCGTTTGCGCCGACTGCCTTATACGCCTTGATATACTTGATGATAAACTCTGTCGCCTTCTGCAGCACAACATGGGCCATATCCGGCTCGTCATAGCAATAAATCAGAGAGGAAGTGACGTCCATCAGACGCCCTGCCAGAGAAAACGGGCCGATGACACCGGCAAATACCGGACGGTCTGTAATCAGCTCCAATGCCTTCTCGATCGCATCAATATAAATCTGTGTACGGCCTGCGCCAATCTCCGGCACTTCCATTGCTTCTGCAGCTTCCATGCGCTCATCTTCATCAATATCCATATCCAAAACTGGCCCGACCACCGTCGGAACCTCATCGTCAGATACGCGGATCGGCGCGCCGAAGCACTCTGCTTCTACAGAAAGGTCCATCAGGCTGACAGAACCGCCTGCATTCGGCGTGCGGTCGGCAACAGCCTTCATGCCCTTTGCCTGTAAATCGCTGTCATTGATCAACTCCTTTACAGTAATCCCCATCAATTGAATGGATGGGAAAGACAACACAGGAAGCGCCTTCTTGACCGGTGCATCATACAATTCCTTTGTCCATTGATCCATATTCATCTTCATTTGTAATCACCCTTTTGTTATTGAAAGCTATGTTATTGTATACTGTATCCGGCATGATTCGCACGGTATTTTCCGGGCGGTACGCCGACTTGACGTTTGAAAATTCGTGTAAAATAGCTCTGGTCGTCAAAGCCAACGGCACAGGCAATTTCCGAAAGGGACATGCCGCTGCGATGCAGATACAGCTTGCTCCGCTCAACCCGCAACCGGTTGGTATATTCCGTAAATGTACAGCCAAGCTCATCCTTCAAGATCCGGCACAAATAAGATTTGGAAAGGTGCACTTGTCCGGCAACCTGTTCCAATGTCAGTTTTTCGGCAAGATGCTCCTGGATAAACGAGGAAACCTGCTGGATGATACTCTGGTGTTTCGCATCATTGAAATCGAAAACCATATCAAAGAATTTATGCAGCATAACCCCCAGCCATGCATCCAGTGTATCAAAATCCTGTATCCGGTCAATCTCCATAACGCTGCTGTCACACAGGGCAAAAATCGCATTGACATCTGCGCCACCATCCGCTGCCGCGCGCGACATAAGCGTAATCAGTTCGCGAATGCGCAACTTCAACAAAAACAAATCGGTGCCAACAGCTGAATACAATTCCAAAAGCATCTCATTGAGCAGCTGCTGCGCTTTCTGTTTGTTTCCCAGACGAATCAGCTGTTGCAGCTGGCGTTCATTTTCCAGAGGATAGCTGATCCGGCTTTCATTCTGTTGGCTCAGATGCATGGTCTCCAACATTTCTACCTGAATACTGAAATCAACCGCAGACATCATCTGTCCTCCTGCAAGATACCCGCAGATTGCCTGTATCGTTTCATCCAGCGCACGGATCCGTTCTTCGGTCAATACAGGTATCCCATCCTGGCAATCGCCTGCATCCTCAGGAAGCAGAAACGGTCCTGTTACCATCGCAAGTTCACTTTGCAGCCTCGGACGCCGAAGTGAAGTCGCAATAAATAGCAAGCCGCAGGGACAGTGATAGCGATAATGCCCGTTCCAGCGCTGCGCTTCCTTGCAGCTGGACTGATGTACTTGAACAGCATCGCAGATCTGGCTGTCGCACCGTGTACAAGTATTACAGAATGCCCGTCGGCAGAACTGATTGGAAGCGACATCCAGCAATGTACAACAAACACCCGTCAATGCCGAAATGGTATGGCAGTAATGCAGTGCCTGTTCCCGAAATTCCATAGATGCCGCCTCCTTTTCATGTATTTTTCAGGAATCAGCCGTAAACCCTCGCAACCTCTTCCTTGGCAATCTGTACCCAGCGGTATACGTTATTCGGATTATTGGCTATCGTATGGTTGTCCTTCATAATCAGTTCCACATGGTTGCCGCAGCGCTTGCAGTCAGTCAATACCTGATGCAGCCGTGTGCGGATATGATCTTCGTCAATCACTGGAACAGCGATATCCGTCGGGCTTACCTTATGGCAGAATACATAGTCTCTTCCGAGGAGCTCACTCATTTTCGGGATATCCGCCCACTGGGAAACCGATACGCGGCGCAGCCGAGGCAGCTGCTTGACATAATCCCAGCGTTTGTCCAAGCCCTCACAGCAGCCATAGTAGTTCAGACCAAAACGGTCAGCCAGCTTCAGCTGGTACGGCAGGACAAATTCTGCAAACATGTCCGGCGATACCTCGCTTGTCTCTTGGCTCTCGTGGAAGCCCCAAATATCCATTGCGCTGTTTGGCATGGATGCGGAAGGGTTCAGGTCATTGGTTGGACCAAGGCCGCCGGAACCTACATAGCAGTTGCCGGTATTCGGCGTAAACAGCTTATTTGCTTCCAGATAATCGATCATGGACATATAGCCTTCGGTAAAGCGTGCCAGAATCTCATGCATCTTCTCATCATAATCGTAAAAATCATACAGCATGCTTTCCAGGCCGCGCAGGTCCGCATACGGATGGGTCAGCTCCATGCCCCACCACCACCAATGGCGGCGTTCCACTGTCAGGATACCGTCGAATACATCATGTGCAATCGCAGTAAAGGCATCGGTAGCTTCCCAGTCAACGGTGATCTGCGGAATCTTGATGACTTCCGCGACATCAAAATCGTCCTCCATCATATCGTCCGTAATCGGCGCTTCCCATGTATAAGCCTCACCGCCGGCAACGTCGCCAATGACCTTCTTTTCCACGCCCCACATGGTGTTATGCGCCTGATAGGGAATGTAAAACTTTGCTTCAATCGGCTTGTCGCATTTGATCTTTTCCGCATAGATAATTTCCTTATGCAGCCACATTTCCCATTCCTGCGCCATTTCACCTTCACATTCGCAGGTAAATTCCATCGGCAGCAATTCATTCCAGCCGTTTTCCAGATCAATATAGATCAACGGGCGGGTATCCTTCAGGTCATTGTGGTCGCGCCACAGCTTCATGCGCTCGTCTTCCTCCGGACGCGCTGCATAGGCTGCCATCTTCTTTGCCAGCTCCTGCAGGATCGCTTTATCATGATCGCTCATGACTGCCTGTTCCTTTGTCCAGCCATGCATAAATATATTGCCGTTTGTACACTGATCAAATCTCATAAAAATGCCTCCTGTCATGGTCATTTTAAAGAATTCGTTTTCTTGATTTGCGCACAGATCTTCCGTTGTTTTTTCTGTTTTGAGTATCATACCACAGAAAAATGCGCTTTTCAACGTGTACAATATAGTCCAAAAAAGGTTGTCTGTGCATCATTTTGTCCAAAAAAATTCATGTGTTATTGTTGATATTTGCTTTAAATTTCATCAAATATATGATTTCGTCTGCTTTTTATGTTGATTTTACAAAAATGACTTTTGAAAAATGATCATACTGTGCTATACTGTTTTTACGAAAAATTTTTTCGTTTTTGAGCGAGAGAAAATTATGATAATTTTTCAAAAGTATTTCCTTTTCTTTCCTATTGCATATCTGCATTATTTTTGTTATTATATTTTGTTTATCTATGGAGGTGTGGTATGCTCCGTCAAAATGAATCCGGCGTCCTTCCCGGTTCGGAATACTTCTTTAATACTGTCACGACACAGAAACTGGGGCTGTTTTATTCCGTCAGCCTGTGTGGTCATTACTTCTGCGATGAAAAATACTGTATTGAGCGCGATTATCTGGATACAATGCTCTTGATCCTTGTGGAAAAAGGTACGCTAAAGCTACATTATCGTGATAAAAATTACACGGCATCTGATGGACAGATTCTTTTATTCGACTGTGCAGT
>JAUNWG010000171.1 GCA_030540435.1 Eubacteriales bacterium | reverse complement strand
TCCTCATCGGCAGGTGAAGAAAATCTCGCGGAACCTGCTCCACATTGCCTGCACATGATCCCCGGATGGAGTCCCCCGGTATTTTGCAACACCCTGTCTTTCGCATTCTTTCTCTGTTTTATCTGCTATGTGCAGAAACTATCATTTTATGCACGCTGATATTTTATGCCTCTTCCGCCGCTTTCGCCTTGATCTCGGCAACTGTCTGCTGAATTTCCTCCATTTTCTCTTTCGATAACGGGTAAAACTTCAGCGCAATCAGATTAAGGATCCATCCGATATAAGGAAGTCCGAATACCAGGAACATGGTCACCCAGAAGATACCGCTTGTATACGGCGTCTCCGGCGTAGGCTGCATACTGGTGAAGCCAATCAATGCAATGGACACACTGACAATTGTGTCGGAAAAAGCAGAGATAGATTTATCGACAAATCCAAATATGGTTCCCATCAGTCCCGGCACATATCGTCCGGAGCGATAGACTTCATAATCTGTACAATCTGCAATCATAGGAGTCACAATATAACTCGCCAGCTGTGCGAATCCTTTGGATAGAATCCAGCATACACAGAAAGCCACAGTAAAGAAAGACACATGCTGAAAGCTGAACGTCTTCGGATCTCCGAATACACAGAGCAGAAAATTCAGTCCGGTAAACAGCATGGCACCCCATGTTCCATAAAGCATGGCTTTCATCTGTCCCAAACGGGAAGCGATTCCGCTGATGCCGCCAATGAGAATAATAATAAGCGGAATAGTCAAAAATCCCTGTAACTCTCCGGACAGACCATAGTTTCCACAAATGATTCCAAACAGCATGATCGTTACAACCGCATTTCCCTGCGTTCTGGAACACAGCTTGTCTGAGCAAGCGGCCAGCATTAACATCTGCATGGGACGGTTATGTTTTATTACATCCACATAATCTCTGAATCCAACTTTCTGTGTTGTACCAAGTCCCCAATATTCTTTGCGGTCTTTCCTCCAGATACCGATAACTGCCAATACTGTAAAAACTGCCGATGTCAAAGCAATCGTCCACCAAATCTGATGGAACATGGCAGGATTACTAAACGCGCTGACTGTCTCTCCGGCTGCATCCACGTATGTATATTTTGGAGTCCATACATTAGCAACCATCCAATATACAACCGTCATGATCACAGTTCCATAAATACTGTCATAAATTGCAAAAGTAGGGCGCTGCGACGGATCATTAGTCAGACAGCTCTGCGCAGATTTGGTAACCGTCATCTGACAAGTATAGCCAATGATATAAATCGCGTACAAAATAATATAACTAATCAGACGGAGTGTATAATTTTCCGGCAATAAATGCAGAAAATGATACATCACAAAAGTCGCTGATGCCATGATCAAATTTCCGATGACCATGATCGGGCGGTTCTTGCCAAATTTCCCATTGGTTTTATCCAGAATCATACCAAGAAACGGATCAGTCACTGCATCCCAAAAACGCATGGCGGTTCCCAGCATACCGATTATCACTACCGATAGTCCCACAAGTCCCGTTGTATAATAAGAAATATAGACCAACATCAGTCCGTACAGATTCGTCGCCGCGCTGTTTAACGCGAATAATGCCATTTCCCAGCCGTGCGCACGGTGAATACCGTTCTGCTGCATTGTATTATTTTTATTCATTCCCTCTCCTTATCTAAAAACCCTCATCAGCCCGCAATAAATATCTCTTTTCCATTGGATAAAAGCGCCGCTTCATATACCTGCGTCACATGTCTGGTAAATTCCAGAGATCCTTTTACCGGCAGGCGTTGTTCCAATATGCAATCGCAGAAATATTTCATCTCCTGTACCATTCCCTGCAC
>JAUNWG010000170.1 GCA_030540435.1 Eubacteriales bacterium | reverse complement strand
ATAGGCTCTCGGAATCTTGAGCCTGCTGACCAAGGCCCGGCGGTCAGTCGAACCTTGAAAAGTAAATATTATCCAGAACGGAGTGGCTGAACTATATTCTTGTAAAAAAGGGCGCAATTTACTAGACCCTGCGTCAAAGATGGTTTACAATGGTATTGCTTATTAAGTTAAGCGGCTTGCTCAAAGAGGTCTTTTAGTCGGGAAGTCTTTGGCAAAGCCCATGCATCAAGATGTTGACACATCATGATGCTGAACAGGCGGCAGTACCACATCTTAGAGGAGCGGTATCTGCCGTCTTCTAATTTATAGTCTATTTTCTGACGTTTGTTACAGCGCTCCGATGAGGTCCTCGCATTATATTCCATTTTCCATTCCGTGCTGCTGCGTGGCGGATCATTGAAAAGCCTTGGATTATCCTTCATAACAAGGTGGACTGTCCTGCCGTATTTCGCATCGGAACAGGGAGATTCACAGGTGCATGTCGGCTTCCCACCGGCAAAGGAGATTTTGGGGCATTTAAACTTTGTTCTTCCTTTTGCACGTTCCGTACCGTCCCTGCGCATGGCATATCCTTGCGGGCAGACAGGAACCCCGTCAGGGTTAATTGTAAAATCTTCCTTATAGACAGGCGGACGGCCCCGCTTATTGTTCAGGTCAATGAAGGGAGTAATCCCATGCTCCAGGAAGTAGCGATAATAAGGCATAGCATCATGGGCAGAATCGAGGACGACCTTCTTTACAGAAATATCCGGAAGCAGCTGCTTCATGGAATACCACGCGTAAAGGAAACCGTGGGAATCATGTCTGGAAGCCGGGCCAAGGAAGGGAAAAACCGGGAGGTCATTTTCGGAATCTGAGGCTGTGAGGGTATAGAGATCATAGCCGAAATAATATCGATTCCGATGGGAATCCCAGCCGATATCGCAGTCAGGCTGGCTATAAATGCGGTTGCATTTGCAGTCGCGAATCCCTTTTTCAAGGCAGTCGCAGGTTCGTTTTTTCCGCTCCTGTGCAGCAGTATAGACAGGAGTGCCGTCACCGGACAGGGAAAGGTTTTGAAGATCGATCAGTCCTTCCTGTACAGAGCGGTCGAGGAAAAGGGAACGGAAGATTTCAAAGATACGTTGACAAGGGTTCATATCCTGGGGAGGATCTTCTTCAAACTTTTTGAAGAGATCTTCGACCGTGACCTTGCCAACAGGAGGAGCCTTTTCCCCTTTTTCTTTCGGTTTTTGAGGTTTTTCCTTTGGCGGATGAACGGGATCAGAGAGATTGTTTTTATCTGAGATCCAGAGCCGTGAAAAGAAGTCAGCAAAGGTACCGACGCCTGGAGTGTCATCAACGGGAAAACCGGAGATAATGGCATGAAGATGGTTCTCTTTGAGGTCAGCAGCCCATTTCGTATAAGAAACGATTTGGAACTCTACAGACACAAGGACAGAACGGAGCATATCTGAAGGGAGCCTGGGTTCAGGACCAAAAACAGAATAGCGGTCCTGCATGAGGGAATCCACCACAGAAAGGTCAAGGTTCCAGAACTTTTCCATAATGTCCCATGTGTGGGCAGGGAGAGAGGAAGCAGCATCCGGATAATGTTTACGAAGTTGAGACAGGACTCGGTCCTGATAGGCGGCATGTCCGCCAACATTTACAGGTTTCAAAAGAAACGCACCCCCAATTCCAAAAGTGAGTTCCGGCTAGGCCGGACGGATTACCTTGTTAATCAAGGGCGCGAAGCGCCGCATTTTTGGAGCGTTTTGTCAATAGTTTTTTGAAAAAAAAGTGGGGGAATTTATAAAAAAGGGTTCCTGGAAGCCGCATAGAATGAGGCTTAAAGATTCCGAGAGCCTAT
>JAUNWG010000073.1 GCA_030540435.1 Eubacteriales bacterium | reverse complement strand
CCGCCGCTTCCGGAGAAGCTGCTGCCCTCGCTGCTGCTTCCCAGTCCAGGCTTCGCTCTTCTTGTATTGTCGAACTTATTTTTTGATTCTTGTCTCTTCTCACCAATCTTCCTGGCGCCCATCATAGCCAGACCGCCCGCCGCTGAAAGGCCGGCGCCGGCCATACCTGCCAGAGCTGCCGAACCTACTGCTGCCGTCTGCTGCTCCGATCCAGCCGCCCCGCTGCTGATCAGGGAAGTCAGAATACTGCCGGACTTCATCACCGACCAGGCTCCCCCAAGAAGAAAGACCATTTTGGTCATATAATCCAACTCCGTACTGCTGCTGGAAAATCGTATATTACTGCTCATAATGATCGGACACAGCATCAGATACAGCTTCATGATAATAACCATACCAAAGCCGCTGAAGCATTTTCCAATAAAAAGCTCTCTCCATTTTCCAAACTTTTCCCCGTCATCCAGGGGAATCATCCCCACAAAAAATGGGGAAATCAGATACAGCATCAGAATATCAAAAATCCGCTGGACGAATACAATCATGCAAACCGCCAGAACCACCAGAATAAATATCGCCAGCGCATAGCCGATCAGATAGTCAAACTTGGCCACGTCAAAATATCTTTCTACCGCATCTAATGAGGTATAGTCGATTCCATCTGACGCATAAAACAGCTTTCTTACCGAATCATTGATTCCCACCTGTGCGGCGCTGCTTCCGTTTAAGTTCAGCGCC
Source organism: Eubacteriales bacterium (assembly GCA_030540435.1). Lineage (GTDB taxonomy): Bacteria > Bacillota > Clostridia > Oscillospirales > Butyricicoccaceae > Butyricicoccus_A. The sequence goes on along the minus strand of JAUNWG010000073.1, from coordinate 10,173 downwards.
TTATTGGAAGTACAGGCATTCATAGAAGAAACTACAAAAATCATTCTGCCGATGGTAGTATTGCCGCTGCCGCCTCCAACCTGCCCCACAGCCACATTAACGCCTGCCAGCAGCAGGCCGGAAAGCCTGACCAGAAAATACACCACCAGCTCCACGGTAAACATCTGAATAAACGCTTTAAACAAAGCGGAAAGCACTCTGGAAACCGGCCGTTTATTTTCAAAATCCAGATCAAGGCTGGACTGTATCACCGCAATAATCGACAAAAGCAGCGCCAGAAGCAGCCCCGCCAGGGCAATAGCCAGAAATGCCGTCCTTAGCCCGTCAATCTCAAACATAGCTTCCAGAAGGGTCATGGACTGACCCTTATACTGAATGTTCTGAAGTCCGGAAAAATAGTCAAATGCGTTGCCTAATGTATCCACCATCTTCAACACGGAAGAATAGATCCCGTAAAGAACTCCTGCAAGGATCTTTACTACCAGTTCCAGGGCCATCTCAATCAACGGCCACAAAACATCCTCCAGCAGAGGAGCCAGAATTTCATTAAATACCCAGCTTAATATGGTACTTAAAAGCTTGGCGACAAAGTTAAACACCGGGCTTAAGATCTTGTTCAGCACCCAATTGAAGACACTGGAAAAAATACCGATGTAGCAATATTCCATAAACGATTTCTCACTTTCCTTACTGCTTCTTGCTTTCAAACATTGCTCTTCCCATGCCCGCTGCACCAGAAGCCGCCCGGCGGACACCGCCGAAGGCCATAGCCGTCATCACTCCGGTGGCTTCCGCAGACGCTCCCTCTGCTTCCGGATTCAGGATTTGAAGGAATGTATTCTGCCCCTTGTAAACTGCCCAGGCTCCGCCGATGGCCATAAAAATTTTGATGCACCGGTCGATGGTTCCGTCCCCGGAAAATACAATACTGCTCCCTGTAATCGAAGGAGCGACTATCAGGTACAGCTCCATGGCAAAGACAGAGCCGAAGCCTGAAAAAAACTTGCCGATAAACAGATCACGCCACTGTTTAAATCGACTTCCCCCATCCAGGGCGATGGTCGCCGCAAAAAAGGGGGAAATCAAATACAGCAACAGCAGCTCAAACATCCTCCGTATAAAGGACAGACAGGCTGCCAGGAGAATCAAAAGAACCAGGATGGCGCTGGTATACCCAAGAAGATAATCGATTTCCCCGGTATCAAAATCATCCTTTACATCGCTGGCATCCTGGTAACGATGCCCTGAGCTGTATTCTGCAGCAATCCTTTCATTATCTGCCGCCTCCTGGGCCGCCATGATAAACAGCACATCATCCATGCCGACAGACTGCTGCTGGCCGGACTGGAAGGTAATGATCACCTGATCCAGCATGGCAGATGATAACTGCAGCAGGAAAATGCTGAGAAATGGTATGATCAAGAAGGTGACCGCCGACTTCAGCCCGTTTTGCAGCACCCTGGAAATGGGCGCGGTATTGCTGTCAAATGGCATATCCGCCATGGATTTGCCGGTAGCATACATAGAAAACAAAAAAGCCAGAATTGCCGCAAGCACCGATATTACCGCAAAAGCCTTGCTAAGTCCGTTCAGCTGGAACAGGTAGGACAGAAAGCTCATACTCTGTGTCTGCTGGCTTCCGTTGTCTACCGTCACAACTGCCAGGCCGGAAAACAGCTTAAACATACTGTCCAGGAAATTCACCAGCTTCAGCAGGATGATAAAGCCGTCCAGCATAATATCCCCCAGCATCCGCCAGAGCAAATCTCCCAGAAGAGCGATCAGCGTATTAAATACACTTTCCAACACTGGACTCAGCACATCCCGGAAAATGCCGCCGATAATATCTTTCAGCAAATCAGTAAAGGAGGAGGCCAGATATATGTAAGGCATGAAAACCCTCTCTTTCTCAAACTATTTCACATTGAAATCTTTTTTCGTTTTCTGAATAAAAATCACAGCGCCTGCTCCCAGTCCGATCAGCAGAATCACAGCAATCACGGCTGCCATATTCACCTTTTTCGGGATCACAATGGTTTCTGCCGTGGAATTTCCGGCAGCATCGTATACCTCTACGAGAAACGTTCCTGGCCCGTTCACCTGTCTGAGGTTTTCATAGCTTTCTGTTCCCCGGCTGCTGGTTACATCCACCCGCACAACCTCCTGGTCATAGGACAGGGTAGCCGTCTGGTTCAGCAGAGAAATGTTCAGCCGCGGAGCCACATGGTCGATCACCACAGTCACCTGAGAGCGGACTCCCTGTTGATTCTCCAGCGTCATGCTGTACTCTCCGTCCTCCCTGAAATCCAGATGCTGCCCTCCTTGGGCCTGATCTCCCAGAATATCCTCTCCATTTCTGGTAAGGGCAATTACCGTCATCTCCCGGGGAACCGTGTAGGAATCCAGACCGGAAGCAGAGCCGCTGATGATACGGAAGGAAAAACAGGAAATCTTCCCATTGTCCGGAATCCGCAGCGTATAGCTTCCTACCTGGTTAAAGGTTCCGTCCTCCGGCATGGAATAGGGCTCCCCGTCCTGAAGGACCGCCACATTCCCCTCATCCTGAAGCAGCCCGGAAAGATCTACGTAAACACCGGCATTGGACAGCATGCCGTTTGGAACGCTGGACAGGAAATACCGCTGACTTCCTGCGCTGATCCGGTACATGCCGGTCTGCTGGTCATACTGGCTGGCTGTTTCAGAAATCTCGATTCCGCCAGAAGCCTCTTCTGCCCCACCTGTGCCTTCTTCCTTATCCGCAAGCGGCAATCCTTCTGTCTCCTCTGCCGCTTCACTCTCCTGCTCTTCCTCCGACACCCCACGCTCCTGTTCTCCCTCCGGCGCCGTAGGTTCCGGCTCTTCTTCCGCCTGTCTGTCGGCTGACACGTCAAGTTCCTCCGGCGCACCCGTTTCCGTCAATGCTTCCGGCGCTTCCGTTTCCGCCGTCTGGCGGCTCTCCGCCGGAACCGGATACGGCAGCTGCGTGCTGTGGGAGGAACCGTAATAAGTCATCTCGCCGGATGCCTGGCTGACCTTCTCGGATTTTTCCTGTATCCGAAAATGAAATGTGGTCTCATAAATCACCTGCTGAGAAAGAGGCTTGGACTCATCCTTTATGGCAGTAAAATGAAAGAGATACGTTCCTCTTTCCGTCAGCCTCTGGTTTGCCGTATAGGCAATAGGGACTCCGTCCTTTTCCGCAGTAAAGGAAATCCCCTGAGGAATATCCAGGTATACGGGCTGATCCGTAATGCCCCGGTTGCTGACATTCGTATAGATGAAAAACCGGCCGTCGATCGACTCTGTATAAATATCGTAATCCTGGTGATAGGTTTCGCTCATGGTCACTTCACGAACCTCAGGCCCGGTGGTCTTCGAATCATCCCTTACTTCTAACTGGACCTTCTCCGGAGAAGCCCCCGGACCGCTGCTGCGCTCATCATCCTCGTCGTCATCCTCTGTGCTTCTGGAAGAATACTTCGACACCACCGACGTACTTTTTAAGGCAGACATTACCGTAGTCCGATCGGCAGCGGAAATACGCTCGATCACCTGTCCGCCTGAATCACGGATCACAATTTCCGAAGCCACTTCCCCATTCTGTAAAGTATTCCCCTGAACTGCGCTCACCGTTTCATTTTGAATCGGGTTGTTCTGGGGCCTTCCCTGAACCATATTCCCGGCCTGGCCGATATTTAAAATTTCCTGGTAAGATATGGTCGGCCGTTCAGCCGTATCCGCCCCGTATGACGCAAATGGCCTGCACAGGGCAAAAACCATCACTGCCGCCCGTGCTGCACCTGTATATCTGTGCTTTCCCCGATTCATCCTTCCGCCTCTCCTTCTTCCTCTAAAATCAGATAATTCCGCTCCTCAAGATCGTAAAACACATCATCTCCGAAAAATGCATTTGCCTTCACGCCAGCCAAATCCACTGTGGAGAATTGATACAGCGGACACTTGTAGCTTGGGGTAAACTTCGTCTTTAACGGGTGATTGCCGAAGGTAACAATAATGGCATTTCCCGTATCATTCTTATTATTCAGCTTCTGCAGCTCGGAAGGGTAAATGACCGGTCTTGTCTGAAGCTGTGAAGAAACGCTTACCTCATCCTTATTCTGGCGGCTGCCGGAGGAGGACGCACTGGAGGTAACGACTGTCATATTGCCGCAAAGCTTGGAAAACTCCTCACAGGTCTCAATATCGTTGGAACCGATAAACATTTTCAGGCCGCAGTTGCTTTTAATAATATCAGCCACGGTGTTGCCATATACGTTATTCAGCTGAGCGAAGGACTGAACCACCATGTTAAACCAGATCTTACGGCTTCGTCCTACGGTAATCATCTTGTCGAATTTATCGATCTTCGGCATATTTCCAAACTCATCCAGCAGGAAGTAAACGTTTCTCGGCAGAGAAAGATCTTCCCTGGAGGATGCGAATTTAATCAGCGCTTTATAAATGCTCAGAATAAATACGGCTGCCAGGGCATGCCTGGTGTCCTTTTCATCCGGTATCTTCAGAAACAGAGCAATCGGCTCTGTGGCAATCGCCATCGGGTCAATGTCCGTTGCGGAAGTCAGGGAGCAAAGTCCTTCATCATTAAACATGGAAAGCTTATCCAGAGCAATGGACATATAGCTTGCCAGCGTATTATCCGCCGCGGAAAGCACCTGCCTGGACAGCCCCAGCGCCTTAGACAGCTTCGGCCTTCCCTTGAAATAATCCTTTAAAACCGCGTACTCGTTTTCGGAATTTCCGATTGCCTTATTAAGATTGTAGAAATTAAATTTCTCCTTCGTCATGCCCAGCTCCGGGTTTTCACTGTCCTCCAGCATTCCCAGACAAACTGCCATAATAATAGAACGAGCGCCCTTTTCCCACACCGGATCATCCGCAGATTCAATGGGGCAGATTACACTGATCAGGTCATTTAAGTCTTCGTACAGTTCGTCATAAATCTTCTGGCGCTGAACCTTCAGAACAGACAGTAGTTCCTTTCGGACGGCATATGCCCTGCCCTCATACTCGTACCAGACCTCTTCGTATTCCTCTTTGGAATTTACCAGCTCCAGCTCATAATCCTCTACCGAATCGGTATGCTTATAAATCTCATCTCCGGTCTGCAGATAAAGCTGATACCGGTCATAGATATCTCCTAACGGATTCCAGCGGAAGGAGCTGTACGGATCCCGCAGATCCAGGACCATAGACTTATAGCCGCGCCGGGCCAGAGTCCCGCTGTGCAGCTGGAACAGCTCACCCTTGGGGTCGGTACAGATCATAGACGAACCGGCCGCGCTGGCTCCCAGAATCTGAATCATGGGATTAATAAATGTGGTGGTTTTTCCGCTTCCGGTAGCGCCGATAATCAGGCCGTGCATAGGCGACGCCAGATTAATATTCAGTTCCTTCCGCTTCGTGCTGTAAACCGCATACACAGGAATTCCATCCTTCTTCTCTTCGCCCAGCTTGGTAAATTCCTTTCGAGGGAAGTTGTCGTTCCGCTCCTTTTCTGTCATAAATCTGGAGTTTTCAAGAGAGCTTTCCACCACATCCCTCTGGCTTCCCATCAGATATTTCTTCCGTTTTTTTGCAGAATTGCCGTCTTTGGTCAAAAAATAAAGAAGGAGCACTACAGCCACAGCAACAATCCCATAAATCCAGGTAGATGGCTGCAGCCACAACGCCGGCTTCCATAACAATCCAAAATTTCTGGCGGCAATTGCTTTCGGAAGGATTTCAGCCGCGGCGGCCGCTCCATATCCGATCACGCCCACAGCCAAAAATCCTGCAAGAACATATAATACGTATATCACCATCCTGTTTCTCCCTCTTCCTTTCGTATCCTCCGATACAAGAGCCTGCCTGAAGCAGCTCCGATGATCCCATAAAGAACAATCAAAACACGGCTTCCGAAAAACCATTCCCTGACCGGCCCTGCAGATTGAATGACAGCGATTGCCACCGATGGCAAATTAAACCCCATATGGACAAAAACGGAATAAAGAATGTTATCTTTCTTTAACGCAATCCAACACAAAAACAGTCCCATTCCGAAAGCATAAAGCATCCATAAGGGATTCACATGACATAACGCGAAAATCACTCCGCAGATCACCACAGACTGCTTCACAGAAAAGAAAGTAAGCAGCCGGTTCAGCATATAACCCCGAAACAAAATCTCTTCTGTCAAAGGAGCAAGAATCCCCACCGTCATAGCTGCCAGAGGCAGATCCCTTCCGCTGAAAATAGCAGAGCTTCTTTCTGTATACGCCCCGAGAAGCCCTTTCGGAAACGGAAATGCCGTAAGCAGCGCAGACAAAAACAGTCCCGACGAAGCGCCAAACAGCAGGCAGACTATCCAGAAGCGAAGCTCCTTTCTGTCCGGCCTTCTAAGATACAGAGTGATTTCATCCCAGAATATCTGCCCCTTTTTCCGGCTGCTCCTCTCAAAGTACCAGAGCAGCAGCAGCATACTGATAAAGCTGTAGAAATTTCCGCTTTCTAATATAAATGCATCGTTGGAACCCTGATATCTTCGGATCAGCATTCCCATGCTCATAAGAATGCCCGGCAGAAACAAATAAAGCAGCATAGGCCGAAGAGAGGATAACACCACACCGGTTCCCTTCCATATCTTCTGCTGTCTGGTCATTCATCCTCTCCAAAAGTAAGCAGACCAGAAAAGCCGGTAATATCAAATACCTCCATCACCTGCGGCAATACGTGCAGAAGCACCATGGAACCCTTTCTGGCCTTGATCTTCTTCTGTGCAGCCAAAAAAACCCGCAGCCCTACGGAACTGATGTACACCGTATCCTTCATATCGATAATCAGGCTGCTGCATCCGCCGTCCAGCACCTCATTCAGCTTTTCTCCAAGCCTGGGCGCGCCGGCCGCATCTATTTTCTTTTCTGTAAAAATCCGAATCGGTTCCCCCATCTTTCTTACTCTCCTTCCATTTCCTCAACATTTTTATTCATAACGATTTCCTCAAACGCCTTTTCACCCATGAGAATTTCCTCAACCTCTTCTTCACTCAAACGGATACCAGCCAGCTCCTCCCTGAACATTTCCTCCTCATCCTGTGTGAACATTTCCTGAAATACCGCCTCTGCCTGCTGATATTCCTTCTCATCACGAAAATCCCGAAACGCCACCTCTCCGTCCTGTCCTTCCTCGAAGGGTACAAGCTGCACATAGGCTTCATCCTCATGATCCCATGGATGAAGAGCCATATACTGGCTGTGATTGTCCACAGCAAAAATACCGACTATTTCATATTCCTGCTCTGTACCGTCAAACAATTCCAATGTAATTCTGACAGATTCCCGAAACTGGTCTTCTTTTGCTTTCATTTTTCCTCCCGGCATCTACTAAACTTTCTTAAATGATAACATTTTTTCTGCCATTTTTCTCCTGCACTTCACACCCAAATCATGGCATTTCACGAAATTTACATTCATTTCATACACTTTTTTTGTTATACTATAGGCATAAAATGAAAATGATAGTCGATACCGATATGAAAGAGGGATTTTATGCTGATTGCACTATGTGATGACGACGAAAATTACTTAAACTGTTTGCATAGGATTGTAACAGAATTCTTTTTCCAGAAAAATATACTGCTGCGGATCGATACCTTTTTAAAGGGAGAGGATCTGCTGAACGCAGGAATACACTATCAAATTTATTTTCTGGATATTTACCTTCCTGATATCTCAGGAATCGAGATAGCCAGCCGACTGCATGAGAATGGCGACCATCCGAATATTGTATTTACCACCTTCAGCCCTGATCACGCGGTGGAAGCCTTTTCCTTAAACGCCGTCCATTATCTTTTAAAACCATTTTCCTCCCAAAGCGTGGCGGATGCCCTGAAACGATGTCTGGAACATCAGAAAAAAGGAACTGAAAAATATCTGGAAATAAAAAGCAGGCAGTCGGTAATCCCGGTGCCTTTAAAAAATATTATTTACATCGAAGTGCAAAACAAAGTATGTACCATTTACACAGAAAAAAGCAGCTATCAAACCTACGCATCCCTGGATTCGATTTATGAAGCCTTAGATGACCGCTGCTTTATGAAGCCTCAGAGAAGCTATATTGTCAATATGAATTACATTGAAGCATTTTATTTCAACCAGCTGAAGCTGCGGGGCGGAAAGGAGATCATCCTTTCCAGAAGCCAACGCACACAGTTGAAACAGCAGTATCAGAGCTTTTTATTTACTCTGGCCAGAGAGGGAGAATTATGAACCAATTTTTACGCTTTTTTTCGGGATACCTTTTGCAGATAGTGCCATTTTCCATTCTATGTACCTATCCTCTCCTGAAACACGCTTCTTCGAAAAGGCGTTTTTTTCTGCTGTCTCTGCTGCTGCAAGCCACTCTGGCAGCTGTTTTTACTGCCGGGTGCTTTTGGATCCAGATCCAGTTTCCACCCTCCTTGACCCGCACGAATCTGGCGAATGTTTTTTTCCTCATTACTCTGGTTCCGCTGTTTCTTTTCTTTTTTTTATGCATCCGCGACGCTTGGTACCGGAAGCTTTTTTTTACGTCCCACACTATGTTAAGTGCTCTGATCACCACCTCTCTGGCAAATTTTATTTATGCATTTTTCGGATTCCAGCAGCCAAAGGACCAAATGCCGTATTCATTGGCCGGAAACATGTGCATCTTTCTGGTCACAGTTATCGTCCTTCCGGGGTTTTTGATGGCTGAAATCAAAATAGACCATATTTTAAGAAACAGTTTTTCCAAAACAGGCTACTTCTCTATGTGCTTTCTGTCCATCATCCTGTTTGTTATGCTGGGAACCGGTCTGATTTTCGTTGATTTTATTTATATGAGTAATCCGCTGACCATATTTCTGTTTATCTGCGTGTGTATTCTGACATTTGCCACCTATGGGATTTATGTCAGAATCATACAGGAAACGCACCAGAAACTGGAAGCCCAGAATCAGATCCACCATATTCAGACTCAGTTGGCAGCCACAAAGGAACATTATCAGTGGATCATAAGAATGAATGAATACAGTAAGAAAATCCAGCATGATTTCCGGCATCACATGGTCATATTAAACGGATTTCTGGAGCAGGAGGATTACGCCCAGGCTTTCGACTATATTACCCAGTATATCCGATCCACAACGCCTTTTTCCTATATTCATTTTTGCAGCAACCAGGTTGTGGACATTCTTCTGAATCATTACCGCGCCCAGTGCAACAGCCAAAAAATAGATTTTCGGGTTCAGTCTGTCCCTGTCAATCTGGCTCCGCCCTCCGGCTGCGAGGACATTCAAAGCTCTGACCTGTCTGTAATTATCGGAAATCTTCTGGAAAATGCCATGACGGCAGCTTCAAAGGTTCCTCCAACACAGGCGTTTATCCAAATCGGCATCTGCCTCAAAGGAAATACCCTGGTTATATGGGTTGACAATTCCTTTGACGGAATGATCAATTTGAAAGAAGGCGAATATCAATCCACAAAGAACGATCACGCAGCCATCGGATTGAAAAGCATCCGTCTGCTTACAGAAAAGTATTTCGGCGGCACCGAATTCCGGCACGAGGAGAGGATTTTCCATGCCTCTGTCATGCTCCAGTATCCTGCGCTGGACGGGTCTTTATCATAAGTATACAAATCCCCCATTCGATTGCGTGAGCGCCGGAGGCGCGGAGCAATCGAATGGGGGATGTTGAATCTGTAAAAAAGGGAGTTTCTGTCTAATTCCTGCAGCAGATCGCTACTGTATTCCCCTTTTCCACCCCTTTGCCTGTAAATATTTCTATTTCCATGTCTGCGCCATTGGTCACAATCATTGGCGTCGTAAGGTCGATGCCTTTGCTTTTAAAAAACTCCTGATAGGGTGTCCTTCCGCTGGTCCCGGCTCCCATGTAAATAATTCTGCCGCCCTGTTCCAGAGCCTGGCTTGTAAGCTCGATCACTCGCTCCAGCATCTCATACTGCGGCTCAATGCAGGCTACCGCATTGTAGTTCTCCCGGTTTATAACCTCGATGGCCTCCCGAATGCTCATAGAGCTTAACTCTGCTGTGTTGGGGTTTACTTGTTCCGTTGACATTTTGCTTAAATCGACCATATTCGTTTTCCTCCCTATTTAGTCAAGTGTTTTTTCCTTATTTTTCAAGGAATTTTTAGTT
>JAUNWG010000014.1 GCA_030540435.1 Eubacteriales bacterium | reverse complement strand
GCCAAGTGCTACGGCGGCGACATCACCCGAAAGAAAAAGCTGCTGGAAAAGCAGAAGGAAGGCAAAAAACGTATGCGCTCCCTCGGCTCGGTACAGGTGCCGCAGGAAGCATTTATGGCGGTGCTCAAGCTGGATGAAGAATAAACTCGGAATTTATATCCATGTGCCGTTCTGCGCGGCAAAATGCGCCTATTGCGATTTTTATTCGCTTGCCGGACAGCTTTCGCAGGCGGATGCCTATGTCACCCGTCTGTGCGCAGACATCGCGCAGGCTGCCCCGCAGTGCGCAGACTATACCGTCGATACCATTTACTTTGGCGGCGGCACGCCAAGCCTGCTGGGCGGCAGGCGGCTGGCGCAAATACTCGATACCATTTTTTCCACGTTCTCCGTCGAACCGGATGCGGAGATCACCGTGGAGGCGAACCCGGATTCCATGACGGAGGAGTTCTTAACGCTTTCCCGTCAGGCGGGCGCAAACCGCCTGTCCATGGGCATCCAGTCCGCGCATGACGATGAGCTGCGCGCCATCGGGCGCATCCACACATTTGCACAGGCGCAGGATGCATTTTCCCGCGCGCGGCAGGCGGGCTTTCAAAACCTCAGCGTCGACCTGATGTATGCCCTGCCGGGGCAGACAATGGGGAAGCTATCGCAGTCGATCGACGCATTGCTTGCGCTGGAACCGGAGCATCTGTCGTGCTATGGGCTGACCATCGAGCCGCACACCCCGCTGGGGTGCGCCAACCCAGTTTTGCCGGATGAGGACACGCAGGCGGATATGTATCTGCTGCTGTGCGAAAAAATGGCGCGCGCCGGATTTTCCCATTATGAAATTTCCAATTTCGCCCGTCCGGGCTTCCATAGCCGCCACAACAGCCGCTATTGGAAGCAATCGCCGTATCTCGGCTTCGGGCCGGGCGCACATGCGGATTTCTGCGGTAAACGCACGGAGCATGTCCGCGACCTGATTGCATGGCTCTCAGGCGCGTCTCCCGTGCCGGAGGATACCGAAATCGACCGCGCCGCAGAATATATCATGCTGTCCCTGCGGACGGCGGAGGGCTGGGATTCCGCCTATTATGCGGACACCTTCCATCAAGACCCCAAACCCATCGAGCAGGCGCTCTCTGCCCTGCCCGGACTCGTTATTCATACAGGCAGCCGCTGGCATCTGACCGATCCCGGCTTCCTGCTTTCCAATACCATTATTTTAACTGCGCTGGAAGCGCGATGATACAACAATTAGGAGGAACTACACCATGCGTGCAATGTTAACTGTAGCTGGAAAAGACCGCACCGGCGTCGTCGCCCGGATCTCAAATACTCTGAGTGACCATTCCGTCAATATCCTCGATATCCGTCAGAATATCATGGGCGGCGACCTGTTTGCCATGATTATGCTGGTCGAGCTGGACGGCTGTGACATCAGCTTCCCGGCACTCACCGCACAGCTGGAAGCAGACGGCGTGGAGCTTGGCATGAAGGTGCATCTGATGCATGAGGATATCTTCAACGCCATGCATCGTATCTGAGCCGGAAAGGTGGACATGGTATGTTAAACAGCTTTGATATTTTAGAAACGATCAAAATGATCGAGGACGAGCATCTGGATATCCGCACGATCACAATGGGTATTTCCCTGCTCGACTGCATTTCGGGTGACATCAATGTCACGGCAGACAATATCTATGACAAGATCACCCGCAAGGCGGAGCATCTGGTCAAGACCGGCGAAGACATTGAAGCAGAGCTTGGTATCCCGATCATCCACAAGCGTATTTCCGTCACCCCGATCGCCATGATCGGCGCGGCGACGGATGCGACTTCCTATGTCCCGCTGGCGCAGGCGCTTGACCGTGCCGCTGCGACCTGCGGTGTCAACTTTGTCGGCGGCTTTTCCGCCCTCGTACAGAAGGGCTTCGCCAAGGGCGATGAGATCCTCATCCGCTCGATCCCGGAGGCGCTCGCATCTACCGACCTTGTCTGCTCCTCTGTCAACGTCGCATCCACCAAGGCGGGCATCAATCTGGATGCTGTGCGCATGATGGGTGAAGTCATCCGCCAGACCGCCGAGCTGACCGCTGACCAGCAGTGCATCGGTGCAGGCAAGCTGGTGGTATTTGCCAACGCGGTAGAGGACAACCCGTTTATGGCAGGCGCATTCCACGGTGTGGGTGAAGCGGACTGCGTGCTCAATGTCGGCGTATCCGGCCCGGGCGTTGTCCATTCCGCGATCCGCCGTGCCGGCGACTGTTCCATCAACGAGGTGGCAGACATCATCAAGAAGACCGCATTTAAGATCACCCGTATGGGCCAGCTAGTCGGCTCCATCGCTTCCTCGCGTCTGGGCGTGCCGTTTGGCATCGTCGACCTGTCGCTGGCGCCGACACCGGCTGTCGGTGACTCAGTGGCACGTATTTTGGAAGAAGTCGGTTTGGAATGCTGCGGCACACATGGCACGACTGCGATCCTCGCCATGCTGAACGACGCGGTGAAGAAGGGCGGCGTCATGGCTTCCGCTTCGGTCGGCGGCCTGTCCGGCGCATTCATCCCGGTATCTGAGGATGAGGGCATGATCCACGCGGTCAACGAGGGCAGCCTGTATCTGGACAAGCTGGAAGCAATGACGGCTGTGTGCTCGGTCGGTCTGGATATGATCGCGATCCCGGGCGACACACCGGCGGAAACCATTTCCGCAATCATTGCAGACGAAGCCGCCATCGGCGTTGTCAACAGCAAGACCACCGCTGTCCGCCTGATTCCGGCGATCGGCAAGAAGGTCGGCGAAAATCTGGAATTCGGCGGCCTGTTGGGTTCCGCACCGGTTATGGAGGTGCATCCGTTCTCCGCAGCAAAGTTCATCAACCGCGGCGGACGTATCCCGGCGCCGATGCACTCGCTGAAGAACTGATTATGAAGCGTGCATGGAAGCTGTTCCGCACCTGCTTTCTACTGGGTATAACAGGCGGCCTGTATGTGCTGGGCATGATCGGAAAAAAATCAAAATAAAAACCTATTGAAATAGATCCCTAGAATAAGCTGTAGAAAAAGGAAAAATACAGCAATAAAATGAAAGTCTTTTGTTGGGAGCTGACAGCGATATAATTTGTATTTTTCGGCGACATGCGCGTCGAAAAATACACTTCTCAGTCTGCAAATGTGCGCGTGAAGCGCGTGCGTGCAGCAGACTGCAAATTCTCAAACGAATGCTTGCATTCGTTTGAAGCGTGTCGACCTTTGTCGACACGCTAAACATCCCCCGAAACAGGCGGCGCCTGTCCGGGGGATGTTTTATACTATGTAAGAATTACAGCAGCTCGTCTGCCATTGCTTCGATCTGTGCCTCGTTTGCTTCATTGACAGCGGAACGAATGGAAACGGTGGTCTCCAACCAAGTGATGTTCTTGCTCTTCTCGAACATGCCCTTGATGACACGCCCTGCGGTCGGCGCCCATGTGCCGTTCTCAATGACGCCGATGGTGCGGTTCTGGTAAGCACGCTCGGTCAGTCCGTCAATGAATGTACGCATGAACGGGAATACATCGCCGTTATAGGTCATGGATGCCAGCACCAGCTTGCCATAACGGAACGCATCCTCAACGGCCTCTGCCATATCGCAGCGTGCAAGGTCGGTCAGCACAACCTTCGGGCAACCCTTTGCCTTGAGTGTCTCTGCCAGCTTTTCCGCAGCCTTCTTGGTATTGCCATAGACGGACGCATATGCGATCATTACGCCCTCAGACTCCACGCCGTAGGACGACCAGGTATTATACAGGTTGATATAATAGCTGAGGTTTTCGGTCAGTACCGGGCCATGCAGCGGGCAGATGGTCTGGATATCCAGTGTAGCAGCCTTCTTGAGCAGTGCCTGTACCTGTGCGCCATATTTGCCGACGATACCGAAATAATACCGCCGTGCTTCACACGCCCAATCCTGTTCTACATCCAGTGCGCCGAATTTGCCGAAACCATCTGCGGAGAACAGAACCTTATCCAGTGAATCATAGGTCACCATGACCTCCGGCCAGTGTACCATCGGTGCAAAAACAAAAGTCAGCGTATGTGCGCCCAGCTCCAGTGTGCCGCCATTGGCAACGACCTCGCGGTTCGGTGCAATGCCTGCGCCAAAGAACTGCTGCATCATCGGGAAGGTCTTTGCATTACCGACTACCTTTGTATCCGGGTAAACTGCAAGGAATTTTTCAATGCTTGCCGAATGATCCGGCTCCATATGCTGGATAACCAGATATTCCGGCTTTTTGCCGTCCAGCGCCTGTGCGACATTGTCCAGCCACTCATCTGCAAAATGAATGTCAACCGAATCCATTACCGCCGGTTTTTCATCCAGAATAACATAGGAATTATATGCCATGCCATCCGGTACAACATACTGCCCTTCAAACAGATCGATCTGATGGTCGTTCACGCCGACATACAGAATGGTATCTGTTACCTTCGAAAAGCCCATTTTCATATCCTCCTGCTTTTTTGTAATAATTATTCTTAATTTTGGTTTCATTATATATAAATTTTTATAGCTTGTCAATATCGCGCACCGCGTCGTCACGAGAAACAGATTGACAAATCCAGCGCCAGACGGTATACTGAAGATAGAAAAAGGGCGCGTCGTCTATAGGCGGTTATCCCCGAATGTTGATTACGAAAATGACCGTACTATCGGGAAATAGGGGCGGTCATTTTCTATTGCTTATCTGAATGATCAGACTGGCAAATGCGACAAGGAACGTCAAAAGAAGAAATAACTCCTCATAAGTAACCATTTCGCACCACCTCCCGTCTACAGTAAATCGGGTTTGGTGGGAATAACCGCCTACCGCTAGGCAGGACGACGCGCTGAAAACCAAGTTTTCCTATTTGACAGCATAGCACATCATACGACAGATTTCAACAGCGTCACGAGAAACAGACTGACAAATCCAGTGTCAGCCAAAAACAGAAAAAGGACGCTCCCAATGGGCAGCAATTCCCCTACATGAGCTTTAGAAGTAACCGCAGGCTGATCGCTGGTCGGTTACTTTTTTATAGGCTCTGTGTCGAATCCGCTCACTGTGTGTTTGACATCTGCTAATTTTTATGTCAATTATTGTATTTTTTCATAACAAATGTTATACTAATTATGATACAAACACAATAGGGAGTAGGAAAAATTTATGAAAAAGAAATCGAATCTTGCGTTGGTGCTCGGCATCCTGTTATGTATTGCCTACGCCGTCTCAAGAGAATTCGCTCCGCCTGTGCCGGATTCTGCTGCTGGTACGATCACTGCAGGAAGCTCCGCCGCGGGTGCGGATATCCATTTCATCGACGTCGGTCAGGGCGATGCGGAGCTGATCACCTACGGCGACAGCGCAGTCCTGATCGATGGCGGAAAGCAATCCGCAGGCGATACGGTGGTGGATTACCTGACCCGCCAGGGCGTTGCCCAGCTGGATGCTGTCATCGCCACCCATCCACATGAGGACCATATCGGCGGACTTGTGGATGTATTGGATGCCTTTGAAGTAGAGGCCATTTATATGTCGGATGAAGCAATGGATTCGCGTATTTTTGAAAAGCTGTTGGATGCGATCGAAGCCGAGGGGCTGGAACCGGAATGTCCGGAAATCGGTGATACCATTCCCTTCGGTGATACCGACGCTGTGTTTACGGTACTCGCACCGGGCACAGACAGCCGGGAAACCTATGGCAATGACCCAAATGCCTGGTCACTGGTCGTGCGGCTGGATGCCGCAGGCTGCAGCGCCCTGTTCACCGGCGATACAACTTCCAGTGTGGAAAAGGATATCGTGGAAAACCACTATGAACTGCTGGACTGTGATATTTTAAAGGTCGCACACCACGGCTCGCGGACCTCCTCCTGTCAGGCATTTATTGAAGCTGTCATGCCGAAATATGCTGTCCTTTCCTATGGCGCGGGAAATTCCTATGGCCTGCCGGATGAAGAGATCTTCTCCTATTTAGAGCCGCTGGGGACAAAAATACTGGAAACGGCAAAGCATGGCACGATTGTCCTGCATATGGAAAATGGCGAGGTGCGTGAAGCAGCATGAGAGGTATTGTAGACCGCATTGAAAACGGCATCGCCGTTGTGGAAACAGCGGACGGCATGCTGGATATCCCGGCTGTGGACGGCTTGCAGGACGGCGACTTTGTCGAGCTGGCAGATGGGCAGATCATCTCCATTGACCGCGCCGCCGCAGAGCAGCGCCGTGCAAAGCTGCAGGCCCGGCTGGACCGGATGATGAAAAAGAAAAAGTAGACCCAACATTTGGCACACCTGCGGGTGTGTCAAATTTATTATTTAATTTGTAAAATATAGTTGACATTTCGTCGTGTATATTGTATTATAATCTCACAGAAAAACAACAACAGCACACAAGGCTGCGCTGTCGTAAAAAAGGAGCACTGCTGATGAAAAACAAAGCAATGAAGCTCGCCCGCGTGGAAAAGGATATGTCACAGGAAGCGCTGGCAAATCGCGTGGGTGTGACACGGCAGACCATCGGCATGATCGAAGCCGGAAAATTCAATCCCTCTTTGCGGCTGTGCCTGGATATCTGCCACGCACTTGGAAAAACACTCAATGACCTGTTCTGGGAGGAGGATTCTCAATGAAACGTCTGAAAAACAATCTGGATGAGCGGCAGGAGCTGGAGCTGCTGCGTATCGAACATTACGGCATGTGGTTCGCATTCTGGGCGCTGCTCATCGTAATGGTCGTGCAGGCATGGATGGGTGCGCCGATGGCGCAAATAGCCGGCGAATGGATCGTATTTATGATTCTGTGTATTGGGCAGGTTATTGCCTGCGTCCGCAAGGGTATTTGGGATCGGCGGCTTCGCCCCAACTTTAAGACAAATCTGCTCATCAGTCTCATTGCCGCATTTGCCGTTGCAGCCTTCATCTCTGTACGGATGTGGCTCAATATGAGCGGCGACCCTGATCTTCTCTGGACCATTCCCTTCGGTGCGTTGATGGCCGGCGCATTTACATTCGTATTGTGCCTTGCCGCGTTGACTTTGACCTCACATCTGACGAAAAAGCGCGAACAGAAGCTGGAAGCAGCTCTGTATGAGGATGCAGAAGACGAATAAACGGAGGAACATCAGTATGACAAAGGAAATTAAAATTCAGAGCATTGTAAAAAATCTCGGCTATGAGCCGTTGGAAAACCGCACAATCGTCGTGAGTTATGCCCCTGCGAACCTCAGCGATACGATTGCACGCTTTTTCTCGAATGAATTTTATATCTTACAGCTTTGCGCAGAGCAGATCATCCTGCTGCCGCTCAGCAAGCTGTCCCTCAAACCGCAAAAAGAAGCTGCATTGGAAATCCCATTTTCCACGATCCGCTCTGTGTCCACCAAACATATCGGCCTTAACAACCATATCACTATCCAAACGAATACCGATAGCATCACCCTTTCGACACAGCAGGCGGAGCTGAACGAATGGCGAACCTCCGGCGTCGCAGCAACGGAAAGCCCGCTTTCTTTGAAAAACTGGCATAAGAAAAATCTCGCGGATACGCTCGATGCACTGACCGCATTGAACCCGCAATAAAAGAATGATAGATATAAAACGACCGCCCAGACATTCTTGCCTGAGCGGTTGTTGTATGATGCATGATTTACGGTTTCAGTACCTCGGAGAGGTCATATACACGCTTGGAAAGTGCGATCGCCTGCTCGCGGGTCGCAGTTGCATAACCACTTGCCTGCTGTGCGGGCGTTACTGCCTTTGGCGCAAAGCGCGTTCCATCCTCAATACCCTGGAAGATACCCATCTTTGTCAGGTAATAAGCCGACGGCTTTGCCCATGCGGAAATGTACGCATCATCCGCATACGTCTTGACGCCGGAGGTGTCCAGATAATACTGGTCGTCGGTTGCGATCGACCAATCCGCAAAGGAATACTTCTTGACAACGCGGCAGAGCATGGTCGCCAGCTCTTCGCGCGTGATCCGATTATTCGGTGCAAATTTAGTGTCCGAAATGCCAACTGCAATATTCAGACCATATGCCTTTCCAATGCTTTCGATGTCTGCATTGCCCTTGATATCCGTAAACGGTGTGGAAACTACCGGCGCAGTCTCCCCGGTCAGCGTTTCATACAGCTTGACCGAAACTGCAGCAAACTCCGCACGGGTAACTGGCAATCTCAGATCCTTGCCATACATCGTGGTCGGAATCAAGCCTTCCAGATCCGCCTGCGTGATCTCGTCCTTTGCCCAGCCGGAAACCAGACCGAAGGAGAAGGTTCTCTTTGTGTTGTCGTCTGCAATGCCCGTGATTTTGCTGTTGGCATAAGTTCCGGTAAATTTCGCCAGCGACCAGTTGGTACTGGAATTTTGACTCGTGATCTTATTGCCCTGCATCGTAAACGCACCGGT
Organism: Eubacteriales bacterium; assembly: GCA_030540435.1. Taxonomy (GTDB): domain Bacteria; phylum Bacillota; class Clostridia; order Oscillospirales; family Butyricicoccaceae; genus Butyricicoccus_A. The sequence goes on along the minus strand of JAUNWG010000014.1, from coordinate 32,302 downwards.
ATCCAGATTAATCGTGCCCTTAAAGGTATATTTTACCCATTCATTTGTATGCCCCGCTACTTCTGTCGTGACATAGGCATTGCCTGCAATATTGCCCTTGGCATCGCAGCTGGTAATGGTCATATTCATATACCGCTCAATCGGCGTCGACTCACTGCCGGTCCATCCGATATACTTTCCATACCAAGAGGAATTGACAAAGGTCGCCGGGGTATATGCTGCGCTTGCCGGCGCCGACAGGACCGGGATCATGCAGATCACCAGTGCAAGCACCGTCAGCAGAGAAACCAATCGTTTTTTCATTCTTTTCATCTCCTTGCCCGTTTTGTGTAACATATGATACTCTTATCATATCTCACCATGCTAAAATTGTCAATAGTGCACAATCATTTTCCTCTTTTTTTGTTCGAACGGCATACTAGAACTTTCAAAAGGAGCCTTGCGCGCTCCCACGCGACAGAACAAAAAGAAATAACCGCCAAACTTCTAAGCGGTTATTTCTCTAATCGTTTACTTTGGTGCGCACCGTCTATCGGGTGTGTCTCTCTTTCTATATTTAGCATAGCATGGCGGACGTAAACTCACTGCGATCGCTCCCGACGTGTACTTTGCTCTGCCGATGTTACTCGCCCATCACCTGGAATACGATCTCACGGTGTCTGTCACGGGTATCGCATTCGACCAGCGTCAGATTCTGCCACGGGCCGACCGTGATGCGCCCGTCGATAAATGGAACGGTAATAAACGGGCTGAGCAGGGCAGACTTGATATGGCTGGAACCATTGTCGTCATGCCATGTGTTGTGGTGCTCATATGGAATGACACGTCCGCGTTCATCCAGATAAGGCGAAAATACATCCAGCGCGGCCTTGAGGTCATGGTTTACCATGCCCGGTTCAAATTCCAACGTTGTCAGCGCAGCGACGCCACCTGTGGTGAAGCCGGTAACTGTACCGCTTTTTATGCCGCATTCCCGGCAGGCTTCTGTCACCGCCTGCTGAAAATCTCCGGTCACATCGATCATTCCCATATGTGCACGGGTATGATATTCCTTCATTGAACTGTAAACTGCCATGGGACAATCCTCCTATTACTGATCATGTTTTTCCTCTGTCATTGTACCACGGGAGAGGGCATTTTTCAAATCCTCTGACAGATCCTGCAGCAGCGCTGCATCATCGTCGTTTTTCTCCTGCATGGTGCGCATCTGCCTGTCGATCTGCGCGATCTTTTCCTCCAGGCCGCGCTCCGCCTGCTCCCGGCGCAGCGCTTTGATCTCATCCAGCAGGTCAGAAACCTCCTCCTCCAGCTTACGTTCATCTTTAAAGCGCTCACGGTTGACCTCCTCCAGAAAGCCCGCCGTAATGATACTGGAGGGCATTGCGACAACTGCAATGCCGAAAATTGCAGACACCATACTGACGGCACGTCCGACCTGTGATACCGGATGGATATCGCCATAGCCTACCGTCGTCAGCGTCGCAGTCGCCCAGTACAGCGCATCAAAAAAGCTGCCGAAGGTATCTGGTTCCACCGAAAAGATCATCGCCGCAGAGACAAAAACATATACAACTGCAATCAAAAGAACTGCTATCAGCAGCTTGCGTTCCCGCTGCACAGCACGATATAGATACAGCATACTCTTTGCATACCGCATCGTTTTGAAAAAGCGGATACAGCGGAACACGCGCATCAGGCGTACCACGCGCAGGAAGTTCGGCAGTGTCATTGTCGGCAGCATAGCAAATGTCGTCAGCGCCGGCAGGATGGACAGCAGATCAATGATTGCCATCGGCGTAAATGGATACAGCAGGAAAGCCTTCCATTTGGGATACTTCTTCAGCCGCGGCATATAATCCGCTGTCAGCCACCGCAGGATATAATCCACGATAAACAGACAGGTAACGGTACGGTCAAGTAAAAAGATCCGCCTGTCCCACAGCTTAAAAACCAACGGGATTGCGCTGAGCACAACGAGCAGCAGGACATACCTGTCATACAGCTTGCTCAGCATATCCTGATTGCGGTCTTTCTCTATGATCTCATACAGCCGCAGCCGAATTGGTTTCTTTTGTTTACACTTCGTTGTATTTTCACCCATTTTATAGCACTTTTTTAACGCCAAACATAGAAACAGGTCTCCCCGCCCGCATCAGAGACGGAAAGCGGAGAGACCCATTTTAGCTTTTGTTTTTTAACTTACTTCAGACCAGCGGTGATAATCGCCATCTTGTAAACCTCTTCTGCGTTGCAGCCGCGGGAAAGGTCATTGATCGGTGCGTTCAGACCCTGCAGGATCGGGCCAAATGCCTCGAAACCGCCCAGGCGCTGTGCGATCTTATAGCCGATATTGCCCGCATTGATGTCCGGGAAAATAAAGGTATTTGCCTGTCCAGCAACCGGGGAATCCTTCGCCTTGGTCTTGGCAACGACCGGGGAGAACGCTGCGTCAAACTGCAGCTCGCCGTCAACAGCAAGCTCCGGTGCAGCAGCCTTGGTCTTCTCGGTTGCATTGCGCATCATGGTAACGGTATCGCCCTTGCCGGAGCCCATGGTGGAATAGGACAGCATCGCAACCTTCGGATCAATGCCGAATGCCTTAGCCGTGCGTGCCGTTTCAATTGCGATCTCGACCAGATCATCCTCACCCGGATTGATGTTGATCGCGCAGTCGCCCATTGCGTACAGCTCATCGCTGCCATCTGCTGCCGGACGGCACAGAATAAAGCAGGAGGATACGATCTTGTTGCCCGGCTTGGTCTTAATCAGCTGCAGTGCCGGACGAACGGTATCTGCGGTGGAATAGGTCGCGCCGCCCAGCAGAGCGTCAGCCTTACCCATCTTTACCAGCATGGTGCCAAAGTAGTTGCCCTTGGACAGTGCTGCACGGCATGCATCTGCATCCATCTTGCCCTTGCGCAGCTCAACCATCTTTTCGACCATTGCATCCATCTCCGCATAGGTTGCCGGATCAATGATCTCTGCGCCTTCAATATTGAAGCCACCGACAGCAGCAGCACCCTTGACCTCGTCCTCCGAGCCGATCAGGATGACATCCATCAGATCGTCCTTCAGCAGGCGAGCGGTTGCTTCCAGAATACGCGGATCCGGGCCTTCGGTGAAAACGATCGTTCTGCGATCCGCCTTCAGTACAGAAATCAGATTCTCAAACATTGGTATTCCCTCCAAATAAAATTTTACACGTTTACTAGGCGCTATCTGAAAACCAAGAAAATGACGAGTATTTCGCAAAGACGAGGGGGATTCGAGGCGGACTCATGCAGGAATCCTTTCGGATTTCAAATGAGTCGAACGATGGAGCCCCCCGTATTTGTAGAAATAGTCAAAATTTTCGACTTTTCAGATACGCTCTAGCATTTCTGCAAAACGCAGCATTTCGTAATCCTATTATACAACCATTTACTAAAAATGTTCAAGTGATATCACCAAGATTTGTAGAAATCCGCAAAAAAGATCTGAATAAAAGTCTCTTTTGCGGGTTGACACCCGCCGGTTTCCTGCTCCGCAGGCATGCAGAAAGCAAATGCGCATACTTCATTTGCAGAAAAGGCCCCCTTTGTTGCCAAAGGGAGCCTTTCCATTTCTTGCTGTTTTATATTCAGTCTGCCAGCAGCTCGTCCAGAATCTTCTGGCTGTTTGTGTTGGTATCGATCGAACGGATCGCGGAGCGCAGCGGCAGGACAGACGCCGGGGATACGCTCAGCTCGTCAATGCCGATCGCAAGGAAGGTCTCCGTCAGTGTGACGTCCGCGCCAAGCTCACCGCAAATGCCGATCCAGATGCCAGCCTTGTGTGCGTTGTCTGCTGCCATCTTGAGCATACGCAGCACTGCCGGATGATGGGAATCGAAGAACTTATCCAGGTTGTTGCCCTGACGGTCTACTGCCAGCGTGTACTGGGTCAGGTCGTTGGTGCCGACGGAGAAGAAGTCGACTTCCTTTGCCAGACGGTCAGACATCATAACAGCGGACGGCGTCTCGATCATGATACCCAGCTCAACATTTTCATTGAACGGGATCTCCTCTGCACGCAGCTCTGCCTTGACGCCTTCACAGATGCGCTTAACCTCCTGTACCTCCCAAACGGAAGTAATCATCGGGAACATGATGGCGATCTTGCCATAAGCGGATGCACGGTACAGTGCACGCAGCTGGGTCTTGAATACCTCCGGGCGAGTCAGACAGATACGGATCGCGCGCAGGCCCATTGCCGGATTTTCTTCCTTCTCCAGCTGGAAGTAATCTGCCTGCTTGTCTGCACCGATGTCCAGCGTACGGATAATCACGCGCTTGCCGCCCATGCGTTCTGCAACCGTCTTGTATGCCTGGAACTGCTGCTCCTCAGACGGATAATCGTCATTCTGCAGGTACAGGAACTCCGAACGGAACAGGCCGATGCCGCCGCCGTCATTGGTCAGTACAGCGTCTACATCATCCGGGGAACCGATATTGCAGTAAACCATGACCTTGCGGCCGTCGATGGTGACATTCTCCTTGCCCTTGAGCTGGTCGAGCAGCTCCTTGAGCGCACGCTCCTTTGCCTGCTTCTTGAGCAGACGGTCGCTGGTCGCCTCATCCGGATCGATCGCAACCTCGCCGGTATCGCCGTCGATGATCGCCTTCTTGCCCTCCAGGCCCTCGGTCAGCGCATCGCCTACGCCGATGATTGCCGGGATGCCCATGGTGCGCGCCAGAATTGCCGTATGGCTGTTGCCCGAACCGCCGGAGGTGACAAAGCCGAGAATCTTGGACTTGTCCAGCTGTACCGTCTCAGACGGTGCAAGGTCGTCGGATGCCAGAATGACCGGTACATCCGAATCAATGCCGCCTGCGACAACGCCGCTCAGGATGCCGATCACGCGGTTGGAAATATCCTTTACGTCTGCGGAGCGCGCCTGCATATACGGGTCGTCCATCGCTGCGAGCATCGCTGCAAACTGCTCTGCCACCTGCGAAACAGCGTATTCTGCATTGACGCCCTCGCCTTCGATCATGTCGTTGATGCCGTCAATATAATCAAGGTCTTCCAGCATCATCTGGTGTGCTTCAAACAGTGCAGCACCTTCCTCGCCGACCTCTGCGACTGCCTTTTCATACAGTGCTGCCAGCTGCTCCATCGCAGTGGAACGTGCGCTCTCAAAGCGCTGCTTCTCTGCTTCCACATCAGCAACTGCGGTCTTTACGATCTCCCCGCCGCCGCGGCGATAGAAATAAATCGGGCCATCTGCCACACCCTTGGACACACCCTTGCCTTGAATTGTGTACATAATAATCTCCTCCCTATATAGGCTCTCATTCCACTTTGGAGACTGTGATCCGCCCCCAAAAAAACAAAAACACCAAATAAACACAGCCAGAAACCGGATTTCCCTGTGCTATTTGGTTTTGCCTGACCAATCAAACAAGCCACTCTATTCTCTTGTATTTTATCTATTCCATATAAATCTTATCCGTTTTTAACAAATTTGTCAAGAAATTCTACATAGCGGCTGTATGTTTCTGCCACTCTATACAATTCCGCCTGCGTATTTTTGTGCAAATTGACATATTTTGCGCTGCTATTTTTGTCCCTACCGTAGATAAAAAAGAAACCCGGACAGCATCCGGGTTTCGTACTCCTAATATTCTTTCCTTCAATTTTTAATTCATCAGGCCATATTCCAGCTTCGCCGTCAGGATGCGCATGACGCTCTCATCGATACGCTGCTCCGTGATCGCGCCGTCTGCCACTGCCTTGGAAAGCGCGTCGAATGCATCGCTGATGCTTGGCGGACACAGCAGCATATCCGCGCCTGCCTGTACCGCCATGATCGCAGCGTCACCGTTGGAATACTTGTCAGTGACTGCACCCATATCCAGCCCGTCTGTAATGACGATGCCGTCATAGCCAAGCTCTCCGCGCAGCAGGTCTGTGATGACCTTTGTGGACAGCGAGCACGGTACATCGTCCAGATTTTCATTCGTCATATGGGATACCATGATAAATGCAGCGTTCTGCTCAATGCCTGCCTCAAACGGCTTGAGGTCGCAGTTCTGCAGCTCCTCCAGCGTGCGGGTGCTCACGGAAGTCCCCTCATGCGAATTGCTCTGCGTACTGCCATGTCCGGGGAAATGCTTGAGCGTTGCCATCACACCGCTCTCCTGCATGCCCTTGACCTCATTGCTTACCATATTGGAGACGACCTCCGGGTCGCTGCCAAACGAGCGTGCACCGATCTCAGTATTGTTCTCATTGCTCAGCACATCTGCCACCGGTGCGAAATCCACATTAAAGCCAAAGCCGCTGATATCTGTTGCAAGCGTCTTTCCGATCTCATATGCCTGCTGACTGTCGTTTTGCTTGCCATACTCCGCCATGTCGTCAACCTTCGTTGTCCCCAACGACGAAGCGACGCGGGCAACCGTGCCGCCCTCCTCGTCAACGCCCATAAACAGCGGGATATTGGCGCCAACCGAACGCGCATAGGTCTGCGTATTGTCCAGCATGGTCGTGGTCTGGTCGGTATTCTGGAAATTCTGCGAGAAGTAAATGATACCGCCTACCGGCTGCGCTTCCAGCGCGGCCTTTGTCGCATCACCGGCACGTACTGCCTGGCTGACATTGGTCAGCTCCTCCGGATGATATTGGATATAGCCTACCGCAGCGGCACAGGCGATAACGCATACTGCAATCGGAATAAGCAGTAAATTCCTTTTCTTCACGTAGAAATACCTCCCTTATCTGACTCCTATCACCTTTGTATTGTAGTATACCGCATACGTCGACAAATTTCTACTGATTTCTGTAATATGTTGCTATTTTGTACATGAATCCGGCACTTTACACGCCCGGGCTGCCATGCTATACTTGACCCGTAATAATTTTGAACGTTTCAGGTGATTCTCTATTATGTCTTCTTCCAAAATCAAACTCATTGCACTCGATCTGGACGGCACACTGCTCAGTCCGGAGGGGCAAGTACATCCCATCGAACAGGATACCTTACAGCAGGTGCGCCGTGCCGGTGTCTCTGTCGCCATTGCCACCGGACGTTCCATTCAGGATACACTTCCGTATGCGCAGGCTGCAGGCGGCGTCGACTGGATCATCACAGAAAATGGCGCCCGCATCCAATCTGCCGACGGGCAGACCATTTATCAACGCACGATGCCGCAGGAAACTCTGACGCTGCTGCTGCGGCTGTGTGAAAAATATGCCGTCGAACCATGCTTCTACGGCGACGACATCATCTGGTATGGCAGGCAATGCCGCCGGTTTCATGACAATGTGATGGCGATTACCGGCCATCCGCTTCCCCTCCAGCTGGAGCATTTCCGCTATGTCGACAGCTGGGCGCAGTGGTACGCACTGACGCGCGAAAACGTTTACAAAGCCATCGTATACGGCGATGCCGCCGACCTGGATACATGGCTGACCGCACTGGCGGAAACCGGACAATTTGCTGCGGAGCCATCGGTCTTCTGCGGCATGAAAAACATCGAGATCAACCAGCGCGGGACAGACAAGGGCGCTGCGCTGCTGCAGCTTGCCGCACAGCTACAGCTTACCCACGAACAGGTCATGGCATGCGGCGACAGCGACAACGACCGCACGATGCTGCAGGCCGCAGGGCTTGGCATTGCGATGGCGAATGCCCCGGCGCATATCCGCGCATTGGCAGATGCCGTTACGGATACCAATGACCAGCATGGCGTCGCGCAGGCCGTGCGGAAATATGTACTTGGGGATGGTTGATAGGCGACGCCCCGCGCAATGTAGCATACCGTGCTGCGTTTGAAGCGTTCATGCAGATATCGTTTTTACCGCGAATGAAGAGAGGGAACCGACACCGGTTCCCTCTCTTCTCTCTCCGAACCTATGGTTCTCTGGACGCTCCTCTTCCGGGCCGCCCATACTAAATATATCAATACACCCGGATAACAGACGCCACGCTGTGCACCATACTCATGTTCTTGAGGATCGTCAGTGCGTCCCGGATATGGCGTTCGCGCACGGTATCGGTGATGACGACCAGCTCGGCGGAATCGCCGGAGGCTGCCTTTTGCACCACCTGCGAGATGCTGACGCCGTTGTTGCCCAGCACGCCGGACACCCCGGCAAGCACGCCCATACGGTTTTCCACATGCAGCCGGATAAAATATTTGCTCTTGATATCCTCAATGGATTTGACCGGCAATTCCTTATAGCAGGTACAGCCGATGCGTCCGGTGCAGCCCATGCAGATGCTGCGCGCGGTATCGATGATATCACCGACGACGGCGGAAGCAGTCGGCATTTCACCTGCGCCGCGACCCATAAACATCGCGTCGTCCAATGCATCTCCATGCACAAAGACGGCGTTAAATGCATCATTTACCGTCGCCAGCGGGTGGGAATCCGGAATGAGCATCGGATGCACGCGCACCTCAATGCCCTCCGGCGTATTGCACGCAACGCCCAGCAGCTTGATCGCCTTGCCCATCTCACGGGCATACCGGATATCCGTCGCCTGGATCTGCGTGATGCCTTCGGTATATACGTTATCAAAGGTCACGCGGGAATGAAAGGCGATAGACGCCATAATTGCAACCTTGCGCCCGGCGTCATAGCCCTCAATATCCGCAGTCGGGTCCGCTTCCGCATACCCCAGCTCCGTCGCCATCGCAAGCGCATCCGCAAACTCCATGCCGTCCTGTGTCATACGGGTGAGGATATAATTGGTCGTGCCGTTGACAATGCCCATGATCTCGGAGATTTCATTTCCGGCAAGGCATTGCTTGAGCGGACGGATGATCGGGATCGCGCCCGCAACAGCGGCTTCAAACTGCAGGTCGCAATGGTGCGCTGCGGCAACATCGAGCAGCTCGCCGCCGTGCACTGCCATCAGATCCTTGTTTGCCGTCACAACGTTTTTCCCTGCGGCAAGTGCTTGGGAAATATAGGTATGTGCCGGTTCTATGCCGCCCATCAGCTCCACGACAATGGAAACCTCCGGGTCGGAGAGAATGTCCTGCCAATTGTCCGTCAACAGGGAAGCGTCCACACCGGGGCGCACTTTTGCCGTGTTGCGCACAAGGATATGGGAAATTTCGATCGGCGCTCCCGCGATCTGCGGCATCTCCTCCGCGCGGCGGGCAAGCAGCTTATAAACGCCGCTGCCGACCGTCCCGAGGCCGAGCAGGGCAATGCGAATAGGTCTGTTCATATTGTCACCCTTTTAAAATAATCCGTTTTTTATTTTCGTTGACTTTCCTGTTTATCATAGCGTATTTTTAACTGTATTGCAATGTTTCGGTTTGCATCTGTTATCTGAATGCGGTATGATACAATAAGGACGGTGAATGTATATGAAAACGATTATTTGTTATGGCGATTCCAACACCCACGGCTATGACCCGGTAGACGCCGGACGATATGATTATGCCACCCGCTGGCCGGGCAAGTTACAGCAACTGTTGGGTCGCGACGCATACTATGTCATAGAAGAAGGCTTAAACGCCCGCACGACCGTGCAAAGCGACCCGTGCTATGACGACAACAAGAGCGGCGTGGCGCTCATCCCGTCGATCATAAAAACACATATGCCGGTGGACTTGCTCATCGTCATGCTCGGCTCCAATGATATGAAAAACCGGTTCCATATGGAGCCATCCGATATCGCCCGCGGCATCTCCCTGCTGGTATCCACGGCAAAGCAGGTTTCCGCATCCAAAAGCGCAGACGGCACACCGTGCAAGATCTTGCTCGTGGCGCCGCCACCGATCTCCGAAGCCCTGCGCGACGGCCCATGCTACTGTGAATTTGGCGAACGTGCGCTGCGAATCTCCTCTGAATTATCCAGCTGGTACGAGCAGGTGGCGCGCGACCAGCAGGTATCCTTCCTCGATGCCGCCGCGCTGGTACAGCCGTCGGAGCTGGACGGACTGCATCTGTCGCCGGACGGACATGCAATTCTGGCGCGGGCGATCGCAGAAGCATGCAAAACGATATTAACAGATTAACAGGCGGTGCAATATGGCATATATCTCCTTTGAACAGGTAACAAAACAATACAAAATGGGCGAGGTCACGATCCCTGCCCTCAGCGGCGCGGATTTTTCCGTGGAAAAGGGCCAGCTTGCGGTCATTTTAGGCGCCAGCGGCGCAGGCAAAACGACAGCGCTCAATATCTTAGGCGGCATGGAGACAGTGACCTCCGGCGCGGTACGCGTAGACGGCAGGGACATCACGAAATTGAAGGGCAAACAGCTCATCCGCTACCGGCGGGAGGACATCGGGTTTGTCTTCCAGTTTTATAACCTTGTGCCCAATCTGACGGCGGTGGAAAATGTCGAGCTTGCCGCACAGATCTGTTCCGACAGCCTGTCGGCATCGGACATGCTGGAACGGGTCGGGCTGTCCGACCGCATGAACAATTTTCCGGCACAACTGTCCGGCGGTGAGCAGCAGCGCGTTGCCATTGCCCGCGCCATCGCAAAAAATCCAAAGCTGCTGCTGTGTGATGAGCCGACCGGTGCGCTGGATTACCAGACCGGCAAGCAGATTTTACAGCTGTTGCAGGATACCTGCCGCCGGGACGGCATGACGGTGCTCATCATCACGCACAATTCCGCCATCGCGCCGATGGCGGACGTCGTCATCCGCATGGCGAGCGGCCATGTGACGGATATCCGCCAGAATCCGCAGCCGACGCCGATTGCCGAGATTGAGTGGTGACGGTATGACGAGATCCCTGCGTAAGAATATTTTCCGCGAGATCCGCGGTACATGGAAACGGTTTTTGTCCATCGCAATGATGGCGCTGCTCGGCGCGGGCTTTTTCGCCGGCATCAACGCCTCCAGCGTGGATATGCAGCTGTCGTGCGACCGTTATCTGGATGGGCAAAACTGCTTTGACCTCGAGGTCCTGTCCACGCTTGGTCTGACAGAGGACGATGTCGCCGCCGCATTGGAGGTAAAGGGCATATCGGATGCTGTGGGCATCTATTCGGAAAACGTCCTCGTCAGCATTGGCGACAGCGATGAAAAGGTAAAGCTGCTGTCCATACCGGAAGACAGCAGCATCAATGCCCTGTATCTGCTGGAGGGCGAAATGGCGCAAAAAGCAAACGAATGCGTCGTCCCGCAGTCGCTGCTGGACATCACCGGAAAGCAGATCGGTGACACGCTGTCCATCACGGAAACGCTGGATGTAGACGAGGAGGAGGAATCCTCTTTCCGGTATACCGATCTGACCATCACCGGCGTGATCCAAAGCCCGCTGTATGTGTATGCCAGCTCCGGCTCCAACGAACGCAGCACCGGCGCGGTGGCAGATTTCATGTACGTGCCGCAGTCCAACATCACAGAGGACTACTTTACAGAGCTTTATCTGACGGTGGACGGCGCAGCAGACCTGAATGCGTTTGAAGAAGAATATGAAAACCTGATCGACAACGCCGAGGTGCGCGTCAAGGCGATCGCAGATGTGCGGGAGCAGGCGCGGTATGACCAGCTGACCGGCGAGGCAAACGCGGAGATCGACGACGCACAGGCGGAGCTGGACGACAAGACCGCCGAAGGCGAGCAAAAGCTGGCGGATGCACAGAAGGAAATCGACGATGCACAGCGCAAGATCGACGACGGGCGTGCGGAACTGAAAACGTCGCGCGTCAAAGCGGAACGGCAGTTTGCCGAGGCGCAGGACGAGATCGACAGCGGCGAAGCGTCGCTCAGGAAGGCGCGGCAGCAGTACCGTACGCAGGCAGCGGCTGCAAACAAAAAGCGCGAAGAGCTGACCGCCCAGCGCAAGACCGTCGCCGCCCAGCTGGCGGAGGCGCAGCAGCAGCGCCCAGAGGTCGCGCAGACGGCGGCCCAACTGGAGGAACAGCGTACGCCGCTGGCGGATGCTGTCGCGCAGTACCAGCAGGCGATTGACGCGCTGACCGCACAGCTGGAGGAGGCGCAGGCAATCCGGAAGCAGCTGGAAGACGCGCAGACCGGTCAGGAACAGCCGGAAAAAGCGCAGGCAGATCAGGAACAGCCGGAGCCGGGAGGCATGGATATCGCTGAACTGGACGCACAGATCGAGCAGCTGACAGCAGCCATTGCACAGACACAGGCGGAACAGGCGGGCTATGCGGAGCAGCTGGCACAGCTGGATGAGGGACTGGCGCAGGCGCAGGCGGGCTTGGCACAGATCGACGATGGCATCGCACAGGCGCAGTCCGGCATTGCGCAGATCGACGACGGCATTGCACAGATCGACAGCGGGCTGTCCTCCGGCAAGGCGCAGCTGAATGCAGCGGAGAAAAAGCTGTCCTCCGCCAAGCGTCAGCTTGCCAATGCGCGTGCAGAGGCTTATGCTCAGCTGCGGGACGCGGCGCGTGAGCTGGACGACGGGCAGGCAGAGGTCGACGACGGCAAGGAAGAACTGATTGTACAGCGCGCGGACTTCGACAAACAGATCGCGGATGCGCAAAAGGAGATCGAGGACGCGCGCGCCAAGGTGGGCGACATCAACAAGCCGACCTGGTATGTCCTCACACGGGACGGAAATTCCGGCCTGTCCAGCTTCCAGCAGGATTCCTCCAACCTGAAAATCCTCGGCGTCACGTTCCCGCTGATCTTTTTCCTTGTCGCCGTACTCATCAGCCTCAGCTCCATGACGCGTATGGTCGAGGAGCAGCGCGGGCTGATCGGCACATTACAGGCGCTGGGCTACAGCGGCGGGCAGATCGCGGCAAAATATCTCATCTATGCCGCAACGGCCTCGATTTCCGGCGCGATCATCGGTGAGTTGATCTGCTTCCGCGTGATACCTGTCGTGATCTGGAATATTTATCGTTCGTTCTACCACATCGGGACATTTTACACGCCGTTCGACCCGTTTTATGGTACGGTCGGTCTGGTCGCCTGCGCGGGCTGCATCATTGTAGCCACCGGCGCTGCCTGCTGGAAGTCTGTCCGGCAGACACCGGCGCACCTGATGCGCCCGAAGGCGCCGAATCCCGGCAAGCGCATTCTGCTGGAGCACATCACGCCGCTGTGGAAACGGTTTAATTTCTCTCAAAAGGTCACGCTGCGCAATCTGTTCCGCTACAAAAAGCGGTTCCTCATGACGGTGTGCGGCATTGCGGGCTGCGCGGCACTGGTCACCACGGGCTTCGGTCTGCGTGATTCCATCGTCGCACTGCTGCCGCTGCAATTTGACAATGTCATGCATTACGATACGCTCGCTGTCACGGATACCGAGCTGTCGCAGGAGGAATTTACCGAACTGTACGACATGCTGCAGGCGGATACCGCCGTGGCGGACTGCATGGAGATCCGCGCGGAGAGTGTCAAGATCGTCACATCGAACGGCGGAACCAAGGAATTAAACCTGCTCGTCCCGCAGGAGCCCGCGGCATTCCCCTCCTACATCTCCCTGCTGGACATGGAGACGGAGGAAGAGCTGACCCTGTCTGGCGACGAAGTCATGCTGACCCAGCAGGTGGCGGATATTCTCGGCATCCAGGCGGGCGACACGATCTCCCTGCGGCGGGAGGACGGCACAAAGGCAGACGTCACCGTCGGTGCGATCGTGCACAATTATCTGAGCCACTACGTATTTTTATCCCCGGAGGGCTACGAAGCAGCATATCAGGAGCCAGCGGAAAGTAATGCGTTTATGCTGAACACAGCGGATATCAGCGAAACGGAAAGCGACGCCTTTACCACATCGCTCAACCGCGACGACCGGTTTACCTCCATCTCCTCCACCCGTGCCGGGAAGGAAGCGGTGCGCGATAACCTCGCCCTGCTCGACCAGGTGGTCATGATTCTCATTGGCGCGGCTGCGGCGCTGGCGATTGTGGTGCTGTACAACCTGTCGAACATCAACATCAGTGAACGCATCCGCGAGCTGGCGACCATCAAGGTGCTCGGCTTCTACGATATTGAGGTGTATCAGTACAACACGCGCGAGAATATTGTGCTGACGCTGCTGGGCACGGTCATCGGCCTGTTCGGCGGGCGATGGCTGACCAGCTTCATCCTGAAAACGATGGAGATGCAGGGCATCGTCTTTGAACCCACCGTCGCATGGAAAAGCTACCTGCTCTCCGCCGTAATCACCCTTGTATTTGCGACTTTAATCAATTTTATCACCTATTTCTCACTGAAAAAGATCAATATGGTGGAAGCGCTCAAGAGCGTGGAGTAAAAACAACACAAAAGCCGCACCGGAAAATTCCGGTGCGGCATATTTTATGCGGCGATTCAGATTTATTTCCCAAGCACATGGTATTTGACATAGCGGAAGGTTTTTTCCTCCCCCTGCTCTGCCAGCATATGCAGCAGCTCCTCCAGCAGGGCGCGTGTTTCCGGGTGCATGAGATAATGCGTCTTCGACTTTTCATAATATTCCAGCGGCGCGGCATCGGTATACTTGTCCCCGAGGTAGGTCTTGCTGGCCGCCATGCGGTCACAGAGCATTTCCGCCACATATTCCACCGGCATCTTCATGCCGTTCATCGGGCTTTCCTCTCCGAGGGTGTAATCGATCCAGTATTCCAGGTGGTGCTTGTTGCGCCCCTTGTGGTGCAGCCATGCGCTGCTGTAACCGCGGTCTGCGCGTTCCGCATTGTTCGGACTTTGGAAGCCCTGAAAATACTTCGCACCGACGAGAAATTCCACCGGGCTGTACTTGGACAGGTCATGCATCAACCCCTGCCGGTACAGGCCGATTTGAAAACAATGCTGACGTACCAAAGCACGATGGTGATTGACAGTCAATAAATGCCGCATCCATTTCGGCTGGTTTTCCGGCGCTGCCAGCGCGGGGATGTGCAGTTCGATCGCTCTCATGTTGTTTCCCCTTCCTGCTCCGCCAGTGCATGGCATTGCTGCTGCATGGCTTCATCATCCACCAACGCCAGTGTCAGCGGCAGACGCAGTGCGCCCAGCGTCGTGCTGTCCGCGATCGGGTGTGTCTGCGCGCCATTTTTGCCAAAGCTGCATTTGCACAGCGTCCAATTCGTACCCTGCAAGCCAAACTGACGTGCAACAGACCGCGCCGTCTGCGCCAGCGTTGCCTGCGGCGCCTGCACCATCATTTCCTCCAGATATTCCGTCTTCAATACAGGCGCATTGTCATCCAGCCAGATCAGCACAGCACGCCCACGCAGCTCCTCTTGAAACATAACAGCCCTTCCTTTCTCTTAAAAAAACAGGTTTAGCAATCCGAGCACAAAGCCGACCAGCGCGCCAAGGCTGACGACTGCGCCAAGCTCCTTTTTCATGACAGACATGACCAGCCCTTCCAGCTCCTCCGGCTGGAGCGACAGCACCTTCTCCTCGGCAACACGCCCAAGATCCAGCATATGCAGCATGTCCGCCGCCTTATGCGCGACCATTGCCTGATATAATTTCATCACGGCGTCCGCCAGCTGTACGCCGGTCAGCTCATGCAGCAGCGCATCCAGCTCCTGTACGCTTTTGGTCTCCGCTTCGCCCAATACCTCGCCGACCTGCGGGTACAGCAGCGCATAGGCATTGCCCTCCAGATAATGGTCGATTCCGGCGCGGATCGGCTCGGCAAAGCTGTTCAGCATATCGCCGCTGAGCATCATACCGATGAGCGAACCGGACACCTTCTGCTGCACTGCCTCCAGTACCTGCTGCGCAATGGTTTCACCCAGATGCATCTGATTCACGCGGTCCGCCAGCATGTCCGTCGCTTTTTCCTGCATGACAGCCCGTCCGACATCATATTGTGTCTCATCCGTCAGCTTGAGACAGATATCCTTCAGCTGCGTATCCGCATTTTCCTCCAGCATCGTCTGTATCCCATCGCGCAGCTTGCGCTCCACATCCTCCGACAGCAGCAGCTGCTGCATATCCTCCTCAGTCAGCAGCGTCGTACCCACCACATTTCCGATGGCATGTGCCAGCCGCGCCTGCCCTTTTGGTATAATGCCCGGCGTGAACGGCAGTTGTTTTCCGAACAGCCTGACCGGATGCAGCGGGCGGAACAGCATTTTCACTGCAATATAATTTGTGCAGTAGCCGATGACCGCGCCGATGAGCGGACCGGACAGCAAACGCAATATTTCGATGAAATTCATCCTGATTCCAGCTTTCTCGTTTTTATTTTCACTCTATACCACGAATAACCAAAAGTCAATAGACGATACCATTTCTTCCTCTTTTTTACATACTGCGTGAATGATTAGAGACATCTGCCAATATATTTGGGGTGGAAATACGGAAATTGGCAATGTTATCCCTTCCGCTTGCACGGAAACTATGGTATAATGTCCACGTGATAGAGATGGATCACCGCGATCCGCATCGCTGCACACGATGCCATCCCCGGCCGGCTTTTTATGACAAAAAGCTGCTGCCGTACCGGAAACAAAGCGCCAGAGCTGCCGTGCAGGGTATGCTGACGAGGTGGAAGTGATCGAAAATTCGGCGGATGCTTCCCGCCCGCGGGCACGCGGGTGCCGGCGTTCCTACAAACCATACAGGCGACTGTGTGAACAGAAGGGGACGCAATGTGCCATATCAAAAATTTTATACCTCGGAGGTACATGACATGTGTGGAATCGTAGGCTATGCCGGACATGAGCCGGCTGCACCCTTCCTGCTGGAAGGTCTTCAGAAACTGGAATACCGCGGATATGACTCCGCCGGCATCGCAGTCTTTTCTGACAAAATCCGTACAATGAAATCCCAGGGCCGTCTGGCTACGCTGCGCGACAAGGTAGACCAAGCAGGCGGCATCCCCGGCTCGCTGGGCATCGGCCATACCCGCTGGGCAACCCACGGCGCACCAAACGACATCAATTCGCATCCGCATACCAGCATGAGCGGACGCATTACCGTTGTACACAACGGCATCATCGAAAACTATATCTCGCTGAAGGAAGAGCTTCAGGCACAGGGCGTCGTTTTCCGTTCGGAAACCGATACCGAAGTCGTAGCGCAGCTGTTTGACCAGCTGTATGACGGCGATCTGGTGGGTACGCTGATCCAGGTGCTCGGCCGCATCCGCGGTTCGTATGCACTGGGCATCCTGTGCAAGGATTACCCGGATACCCTGCTTGCCGTCCGCAAGGACAGCCCGATGATTATCGGCTTGGGCGAGCATGAAAACTATATTGCATCGGATATTCCGGCGGTGCTCGATCATACCCGCGATTATTATCTGCTGAATGACAACGAGATTGCAATCATCAAGGCGGAGTCGGTCGAACTGCTGGATATGAACCGCAATCCGATCCATCACGATGTATACACGGTCAATTATGACATCTCCGCAGCAGAAAAGGGCGGTTATGATTACTTCATGATGAAGGAGATCAAGGAACAGCCGACCGCACTGCGCACCTGCGTCGGCTCGCGTCTGAACGGCGACGAGATCCGTCTGGATAAGATCCGCCTGACAGAGGAGCAGATCAAACATATTGGACGTATTCATATTGTTGCCTGCGGTTCGGCATGGCATGCAGGTATTGTGGGAAAATATGTCATTGAAGAGCTGACCCGCATCCCGGTAGAGGTCGACCTGGCATCGGAGTTCCGTTACCGCCGTCCGATCCTCAGCCGCAACGACCTGTGCATCACCATCAGCCAGTCCGGTGAAACAGCGGATACGCTGGCAGCACTGCGCGAGGCCAAGGCAAACGATGTGCATGTCCTGTCGATCGTCAACGCAGTCGGCAGCTCCATTGCACGTGAGAGCGACGACGTGCTGTACACTATGGCAGGCCCGGAGATCGCGGTTGCAACCACCAAGGGCTACACGACCCAGCTGGCTGTACTGTATCTGATCGCGCTGAAATTCGCTGAAATCCGCGGTACCGTCTCGCCAAAGGACCTGACCAAGCTGCGCGCCGCACTGGAAAAGCTGCCGGATCAGCTGGAAAGCCTGTTCGCAGACGAAGAATTCCTCAAGAAGCTGGCAAAGCAGCACGCAGAAAAGAACAACGTCTTTATCATCGGCCGCGGCATTGACTACGGCGCTTCGATGGAAAGCTCGCTCAAGCTCAAGGAAATTTCCTATGTGCATTCCGAAGCATATGCAGGCGGTGAGCTGAAGCACGGTACGATCTCCCTGATCGAAGACGGTACGCTGGTCGTAGCTGTGGCAACACAGGAACAGCTGTATGAAAAGCTGCTCAGCAATGTAAAGGAAGTCAAGGCGCGCGGCGCATATGTGGTCGCCATTGTCAAGGAAGGCAGCACCGATATCGAAAGCGTTGCGGATAATGTCGTCTATATCCCGGATACCATGGATATCTTTACTTCGACTCTGACGGTTATCCCGATGCAGCTGTTTGCATATTATACCGCGATCGAACGCGGCTGTGATGTCGATAAGCCGAGAAATCTGGCAAAGTCGGTTACCGTGGAATAAGGTTTGACATTCCCTGCTGATTGTCGTATAATAGATTCACAAAGAAGCTAGTGCTAACACATCCATTAGTACACACGACTAAGCCCTCAGGAGCTCCACCTCCTGAGGGCTTTTCATTACACATATGAAATTATATATGTAAAACGCCGCTTGTTACCGATGGAACTTCTGATCCAGCCATTTGCATATGTAATATCCTACTACGCTTGCCAGAATAGATGCCCCAAAAGAAGCCAATACATCCACTATACACACCTCCTCCCTGTACCTGTATAGGGAGCGGTAACATGCATATTATATGCATGGTGTATTTTCTGCCGCAATACAATCCCAGAATAAGGTTTGACATTCCCCATCTGTCATTGTATAATGAAGCCAATATCACTACGTTCAGAGGTGAAAAGATGATTCACATTTCTTGCAAATAACATTGGAATATGCAGCAGAATCGCATGTCTGCGATGTTGTTGCACCTTTTGCAAGAAAGTGATAGATCTGTTCACACATGCGATATTCTTGTTACCGCAATTTTGCGGTGTCATCTGTTATGCCTGTGAAGAGCTGTAAGAATGAACTTTCTTGCAGCTCTTATTTTTTATCACGACAGAGGGGATGATACAGCATGTCAATGATTAAAGTGGAAAATCTCACATTTTCCTATCCTTCCAGCTATCACAATATTTTTGAAAATGTCAGCTTTCAAATCGATACCAACTGGAAACTTGGCTTTGTCGGCAGAAATGGCAGAGGGAAAACGACCTTTCTCAATCTCCTGCTCGGCAAACACGAATACAGCGGAAAAATCCAATCCTCCGTACCATTTAACTATTTCCCATATCCCGTGGCAGACAGCAGCAGGCTGACAGAGGATATCCTGATGGAAATATGCCCATTTGCTGAAGAATGGGAATTTATGCGGGAATTGTCCTATCTCGATGTGGCGGCTGACGTCCTTTGGCGACCGTTTGAAACGCTGTCCAACGGTGAACAGACCAAAACCCTGCTCGCCGCTCTCTTTCTGAATGACGGGCAATTCCTTTTGATCGACGAGCCGACCAACCATCTGGATACCAATGCGCGGGCAATCGTTTCCGCCTATCTGCAAAAGAAGACGGGGTTTATTCTGGTATCCCATGACCGCCACTTTCTGGATCACTGCGTTGACCATATCCTGTCACTCAACCGGACAAATATCGACGTGCAAAGCGGGAATTTCTCATCCTGGATGGCAAATTTTGAACGCCAGCAGGAATTTGAGCACACGCAAAATGACCGCTTGCAAAAGGATATCCGACAGCTGCAGCAGGCGGCAAGACGTTCCGCCGTCTGGTCTGACCGGGTAGAAGCATCCAAGGTCGGCGCCGCCGACAAGGGCTATGTCGGGCACAAGGCAGCCAAAATGATGAAACGCGCAAAATCGCTGGAAGCCAGACAACAGCAAGCCATCGAACACAAAGCGGGGCTTCTCAAAAATACAGAAACGACAGAAAAGCTCAAGCTGTCGCCGCTGCGCTATCATTCCAATACGCTTGTTTCTTTTTCCGATATTGCAGTATGCTATGACGGCAACGCTATTTGTTCGCCGGTTTCCTTTACCATCCATCAAGGGGAACGCGTTGTGCTGGAAGGGAAAAACGGAAGCGGGAAAAGCAGCTTGCTCAAGCTCCTGTCGGGGCAGCCCATCGCGCACACCGGTACACGATCGATCGGTTCCGGTATTGTGATCTCCTATGTCCCGCAGGACACCTCGCACCTGTGTGGAACGCTGTCCGATTTTGCCGCGGAACATCACATAGAGGAATGTTTATTCAAGGCGATCTTACGGAAAATGGATTTTGACCGGATCCAATTTGAAAAGGATATCTCCGATTTTTCGGGTGGACAGAAGAAAAAGGTATTGATCGCCAAAAGCCTTTGTGAACGGGCACATTTATATGTTTGGGATGAGCCGCTCAACTTTATTGATATCTTTTCCCGTATACAGATCGAGCAGCTGTTAAAGGATTTCTCCCCCACGATGATATTCGTAGAGCACGACCGTGCATTTCAGCAGGCAATTGCGACAAAGACCATCCGGCTTACACCGCCAGCAAACCGATAGCCTGCTGCAGCGATTCCAAAAAGTCAAAAAAATCGGGGCGCCCTCCTCACCGAAGGCGCCCCGCCATACTTTCTTTTATCCATCAAAATGCGAAATAATTGTTTTCGTACTCGTCGAAGATCTTGCGGAAGCCCTTGACGTTTCCGGCAATATCGCCGCCAAATACAGCAGAACCTGCAACGATGACATTTGCGCCTGCCGCTACGATATCCGGCGTATTGGTCAGCTTTGCGCCGCCGTCGATTTCCAGCTCACACTGATAGCCATTTTCATCAATTGCCTTGCGAATCTGACGAATCTTGTCCGTGCAGGCATCAATATAACCCTGACCGCCAAAGCCCGGCTCTACTGTCATGATCAGTACCATATCCAGCTCCGGCAGCAGCGGCAGCAGGACATCCGCCGGTGTACCCGGCTTGACAGAAACACAGGCACGCACACCCGCAGCCTTGATCTTGCGAACCTGCTCCAGTGTGTCGCCATTGGATTCATAATGTACCGTGATGATATCCGAGCCTGCCTTGATGAAATCATCCAAATACTGATCCGGATTTGCGATCATCAGATGTACATCGAGAACGGCATCCGTTGCCTTGCGCAGCGCCTTGACGACCGGTGCGCCAATGGTCAGATTCGGTACAAAATGACCATCCATGCAGTCAACATGGACATATTCTGCGCCGGCATCTACTGCAATCTTGATGTCACGCTCCAGATTTGCAAAGTCCGCGGACAGAATAGACGGAGATAATTTAATCATAGTTACTCTTTCCTTTCCCTGTTGAGAGCGACACACAGACGCTCCAAACATCATATGCTGGAACAGGCGGAAACAGCGCTGGTCAGCCCGCGGGACAGCGCCTCTGCCGGCCGGCTACGCCTTTCGCATACGGGAAGCGATCCTTCTTCATCTGAGGGATGGCTTCCCCTTTTGCATGTCTGCTCCTATCTCATTAATCCCATTATACAACAAAACAGGGAAAGTTCCAATTGTTTTCCGGTAAGTTATGGGAAAGTTTTGGTAAGCGCACTTTAGGGGTATTGGGATGATTTTATTCTGATTCGTCCTCCGATTCATTCCCAATAATCCTCCGGTGTAATAGCGATAATAGTCACTACCGCTGTATCCAGAATGGTTCCTGCTGTAGCACATATATTTCCAAGGATGATCCCCCACACACTGTTCATGTGATAAAATAACAATTGCATAGGCACTGAAAGTATACCTAATATGAAGAGAAAAAGTAAATAATTTCTTCTTTGCTTCCCTCTTGCATCCCGGATTTTATGTACCAGGTTTTCTATCTTTTTCATGCCGTCACCCCTTTCGGAATATATAGTCGTTATTATGACTATCATCATTGTAGTCTTAATATCGACCATTGTCAATAATCTGGCTATCAAATATCCTTTATAGTAGGTGATGATATGATTATTTATAACCGATTCTGGCAGACGATGCGAGATCGTGGAGAGAGCACGTACACGCTTATTAACAAATACAATATTAGCAGCTCGACGATTGACCGTATCCGCAAAGGAAAAGGTATCACCACGACCAAGCTGGATGATTTCTGCAAGATATTTCATTGCAGAGTGGAAGATTTGATCGAATATGTAGAAGACCCCGAACAAAAATAAATCCGTCCGTTTTGTGATACGGGCGGATTTTTTGTATGCTAGTTAGGTTGTTTGCGCTCAGAGGCCCCCTAAATAAATTTGCGCCAAAATAAACCACGTTGAATACACTTCTTTTCCCTCCCTCAGTCAGCTTCGCTGACAGCTCCCTCATCTGAGGGAGCCTGAAGGCGACAGCTGTAAATCCAGCGCACCAATGCCTCCCTCGGATGAGGGAGGTGGATTCGTCCGCAGGACGAAGACGGAGGGAGTGAATGGTTCTATGATTATTATGCTCATTGCTCTGTTTCTTCAGAACAAAAAGAAATAACCGCCCTAGCTGACAACTAAACGGTTATTTCTTGAATCGTTTATTTGGGGCGCACCGTCTATCGGGTGTGCCTCTCTTTCTATGTTTAGGATAACATGGCAGGCCAGCTTTGTCAAGCGGCTGGGCCTAAGCTGTACTTGACCATTCTTTGCCATTCTGTTATCATATTTTTGAGGCATACCACGACAAACGGTAGGCGGTTGCGTCCCCTTTTTCGGGGACATCTTTTTGGGATTGCCCCCAGTCTTATGATAAGGGGGTGATTGCATGAACTATGTTACATACACCGAGTTGTTTCAGCTGATTTCCATGCTGTGCGACTTCGGTTCTATGATTATCATGTTGATTGCTCTGTTTCTTCAGAACAAAAAGAAATAACCGCCCCGGCAGCCAACCTAAGCGGTTATTTCTTTAAAAACCTTTAGGGGGCGCACCGTCTATCGGGTATGCCTCTCTTTCTATGTTTAGGATAACATGGTAAGCTGGCTTTGTCAAGCGGCTGGACACATGATGCTTTCGCAAAAAAGCGCACCACATTTTCATGGTGCGCTTTTCCTTATTTCACGGTCAATCGCTTACTTAAAATACTTCACGCCGTTTTCAAACAGCGGCTGATATTTCTCTCCAAAGATATTCTGACCAACATACTTGGTATAACGTTCGGTATGGCCCATCTTGCCGAGAACACGTCCGTCCGGAGACGTAATGCCCTCAATGGCACACATCGAGCCGTTCGGGTTGAATGCAATATCCATGGACGGATCGCCGTTAAAGTCAACATACTGGAATGCGACCTGTCCATTTGCTACCAGGCGGTCAATCTCCGCCTGCGGCGCGACGAAGCGGCCCTCGCCATGCGAGATTGCAATGGAATGCACGTCGCCCACTTCACAGGAAGACAGCCACGGCGACTTGACAGAAGCCACACGGGTCTGTACATAGCGGGACTGATGGCGTCCGATCAGGTTATACGTCAGCGTCGGGCAGGTATCATCCAAATCACGGATCTCGCCATACGGTACCAGACCCAGCTTGATGAGTGCCTGGAAGCCGTTGCAGATACCCAGCATCAGGCCATCGCGGTTATGCAGCAGGTCGTGCACTGCGTCCTTGATCGCCGGTGCACGCAGGAACGATGCAATAAACTTACCGGAGCCGTCCGGCTCGTCGCCGCCGGAGAAGCCGCCCGGCAGGATCATCATCTGGGACGAACGGATCGTAGCCTCCAGCTCTTCTGCGGATGCCATCAGCGCATCCTGCGACAGATTGCGCACAACAACGATCTTTGCTTCGCCGCCTGCCGTCTCTACTGCTTTTGCCGTGTCATATTCACAGTTGTTGCCCGGGAATACCGGAATAACTGCGGTCGGACGGGCGCATTTCACAGCCGGCGCCTTGGTAAAGCGCTCGGTGCAGGACGGCTTGATCAGATGATCGTCAGATGCAGCAGCACGGGTCGGGAATACGCTTTCCAGTGTGCCCTCCAGCGCTTCCTTCAGCTCGTCCAGTGCAATGATTTCGCCCATTGCTTCGATCTGTGCGCGGTCTGTCGTCATACCGACCATCCACAGCGGCATATTCTCCAGCTCTTCGGTCGCTTCGATGAGGATACCGCCGTAATTCTTGAGGAACAGCGCTTCTGCCGGGAAGTCCGGTGCAAAGGCAAAGCCGATATCATTGCCGACTGCCATCTTGATGACACCTTCTGCGATACCGCCGGAAGCCAGCGCCCACGATGCTGCGACCTTGCCATCGTCGATCAGCTGCTGTACGGTCTCCCATGTTGCACGGATCGCTTCATAATCCGGCGAACCATCCTGATTGTATACTGCATCCAGGAAGTAAACCGGATGTCCGGCTGCCTTAAATTCCGGCGATACCAGATGGTCAGCCTCCTGCGGCGCAATGGCAAACGATACCAGCGTCGGCGGGACATGCATATCATCATAGGTGCCGGACATGGAGTCCTTGCCGCCGATTGCTGCGCGGCCAATGGATTCCTGCGCATCATATGCGCCCAGCAGTGCAGCCAGCGGAATGCCGAACTTCTCCGGGTCGCGGTTCAGATGCTCAAAATATTCCTGGAAGGTCAGGTAAGCGGTGCGGTAATCACAGCCTGCCGCTACCAGACGGGCTACCGATTCAATGACTGCGCACGAAGCGCCGAGGAACGGATTCTGTTCCATGAAATACGGGTCAAAGCCAAAGCCCATGACCGACGCCGTCGAGCACTGGCCTGCGGTCGGCAGGGTTGCCGCCATGACCTGCGTCGGGGTCAGCTGGTTTTTGCCGCCGTACGGCATAAATACCGAGCTTGCGCCGATGGAGCCGTCAAACCGTTCGGTCAGACCGCGTTCCAGACAGATATTCAGCTGAGATGCCAGATGCAGCACCTTTTCGCGGATGGTGTTGCCCTCCGCCGTCGCTTCGATACTCGGGGTCGGCAGCGGCGCAACATGCGCCTGGGTGTGCTTGGAGGCGCCATTTGTATTCAGGAAGTCGCGGGATACATCCACGATGGTCTTGCCATTCCACGTCATGCGCAGACGGTTGGTATCGGTCACGGTCGCAACAACCGTCGCTTCGATGTTTTCCTCATTTGCCATGCGGATGAAGGTATCCACATTTTCCTTTGCAACGACAACCGCCATGCGCTCCTGCGACTCGGAAATTGCCAGCTCGGTGCCGTCCAGACCGTCATACTTCTTCGGTACGGCATTCAGGTCGATGTCCAGACCGTCCGCCAGCTCACCGATGGCAACCGATACACCGCCCGCGCCGAAGTCATTGCAGCGGCGAATCATGCGGGTGACTTCCGGGTTGCGGAACAAACGCTGAATCTTGCGCTCTTCTACCGGATTGCCCTTCTGTACCTCTGCGCCGCAGGTCTCCAGCGATTCCGTCGTGTGGCTCTTGGAGGAGCCGGTCGCGCCGCCGCAGCCGTCACGACCCGTACGGCCGCCCAACAGGATGACGATATCGCCCGGATCGGGCACTTCACGGATGACATTTTCCACCGGAGCCGCGCCGACAACCGCGCCGATCTCCATGCGCTTTGCCACGTAGCCCGGATGATAAATCTCGTGTACCAATCCGGTCGCCAGACCGATCTGGTTGCCATAGGAAGAATAGCCGCCTGCCGCCGTCGTACACAGCTTGCGCTGCGGCAGCTTGTGCTCCAGCGTCTCATTCAGCGGGACAGTCGGGTCGCCCGCGCCGGTGACACGCATTGCCTGATAGACATAGCTTCTGCCGGACAGCGGGTCACGGATCGCGCCGCCAAGGCAAGTCGCTGCGCCGCCGAACGGCTCGATTTCGGTCGGATGGTTATGCGTCTCATTCTTGAACATCAGCAGCCACGGCTCCTTCTTGCCGTCAACGGTTGCATCGATGCGGATGGAGCACGCATTGATCTCCTCGCTCTCGTCCAGATTGGACAGATTGCCGCGCTTTTTGAGCACCTTAGCCGCTGCTGTGCCGACGTCCATCAGGGTGAT
Source organism: Eubacteriales bacterium (assembly GCA_030540435.1). Taxonomy (GTDB): domain Bacteria; phylum Bacillota; class Clostridia; order Oscillospirales; family Butyricicoccaceae; genus Butyricicoccus_A. The sequence goes on along the minus strand of JAUNWG010000014.1, from coordinate 6,371 downwards.
CGGACGCTTTGCAGCCTTTTCGTCCCCATAGACCTCGCGTCTGCCTGCCAGATACTTGTCATAAGCAGCCTGCACCATCGGGTCCTCGATCGTGCTGCTGTCGATTTCCGTCAGGAAGGTGGTGTGACGGCAATGGTCAGACCAATAGGTGTCGATCATACGGACCTCTGTGATGGTCGGGTCACGCTTTTCCTCGCCTGCAAAATAGCGCTGTAAAAATTCCAGATCATCCAGCTCCATTGCAAGACCAAGACTGGTGCGCAGCTGCTCCAGCGCCGCTGTATCCATCGCAATAAAGCCTTCTACCGTATCGACTGTGGTCGGAATCGCATAACTTGCTTCCAGTGTTTCCGGCTTGTCTGCGGAAGCCTCGCGGGAATCCACCGGGTTGATGAGATAGCCGCGGATCTTGTCCAGCTCTGCGTCCGTCAGCTTGCCGCCCAGCACATAGATATGTGCTGCTGCGACCTTCGGGCGTTCGCCCTGTGTCATCAGCTGGATGCACTGTGCACAGGAATCCGAACGCTGGTCATACTGGCCCGGCAGCGGCTCAACTGCCAGAATGCGGTAATCCCCCTCCGGCATCGGGAACTGCTCATCGTAGCAGCTGTCTACCATCGGCTCGGAAAATACAATATTTTTTGCCTTCGCATACGTCTCTGCGTCAATGCCTTCCACATCATACCGGCACAGCTCACGCACATAGGTGAGCGCCGGAATCTCCAGCAGGTCGCGCATGTTTGCGCACAGTGCCTGCGATGCGCTGTCGAATCCACTGCGCTTTTCCGTATAGCATCTTAATACTGCCATGTTACACCTCAGAAAATCATAGTATCGTCAAAAAGCTCTGCGAATAAGAATAATATATAATAGTATCATACCGTTTTTTGACTTCTTTTGCAACGGCATTGTGTACCATATACTTGATTTTGTTAGATTCAACCAAATTTCTTCACCCAAAGGTGTCTTTCCTGCACGCAGAATTTGGTCAGACGCAAAAAAGCATCCCGCCGGGCTTTGCCCGGCGGGATACCTTTAAAGAAAAACAACATGAAAAAAGATGATGAAATAAGCAAAATGATTACGGGATGGTGTAGCCGCCATAGCCGTAGCCGCTGTACGGATTGATAGACCCGCTGCTGCCCTGCGAGGACGACTCTGAGGTCGCATCCGTACCGGACAGGTCTGCCTCATCAATCAGCGTGATGGTATACTCCTTTGTTTGACCGGAGCGGTAAATCGTCAGCTTGATCGTGTCTCCCGCCTTCAGCTCATTCTTGACGGTGTTGATCTGGCTCATACCGGTAATTTCATTGCCGTTTACGCCGGTAATGATATCGCCAGCCTGAATGCCCTGTTTATAGGCATCCGATGCGGTATCCACTCTGGACACATATACGCCCTGGGGCAGATTGAAATACGCCGCGCGGGACTGGTCAATATCATAGCCGCTGATGCCGATTGCCGGACGTCCGGTTACATGGCCATGCGCGATCAGCTCATCGACGATTTCCTTTGTCGTGCTCATCGGAATGGCGAAGCCCATGCCTTCGATCGAAGCGCTCGTACTGGAGCTGCTGCTCAGCTTAGAGGAGGTAATACCGATCACCTGACCGCTCGCATTGATGAGCGCGCCGCCGGAGTTGCCCGGATTGATTGCGGTATCTGTCTGGATCAATGTCATGGTGCGGTCATTGATGGTGACATTGCGGTTGATGGCGGAGATAAATCCGCCGGTAAAGCTGTTCTGGTACTGCACGCCGCCGGGGGAACCGATGGCAAATGCACGGTCACCGACCTTTACGCTGTCCGAATCGCCAAACTCTGCGGCGGTCAGGCCGTCCGCTTCAATTTTCAGAACCGCAAGGTCTGTCTGCTCATCCGTGCCCACCAGCTTCGCCTCATATGTCGTGGAATCGCTCAGCACGACGGTAAACCGGTCGCCGCCGCTCACAACATGGTTATTGGTGATGACATAGCCATCCTTACTCATGATAACGCCTGAGCCGGACGACTCACTGCCCATTTGGATCGCATCGACGACGACCGCCACGATGGACGGGGAAACCTTCTCATATACGTCGGAATAGCTCGCCATGTCCTCTGTCTTGCTGCTGATCTGCACCTGTGTAGAATCGCCGGTCGTACCGCTGCCATCCGTTGCGGCATCTGTGCTTGTGCCGTTATCCGACTGGAGGCTGGAAAAATCGATGCCGCCGCCTGCCGCCATGCCGCCGCCAAAGGCGATTGCCGCGACCAGCACGACTGCGACCACCGGCTTCCACGGGAATTTCCCGTTTTTGTTCGGTTTGTTCTTTTCCGGCTTTTTTCCGTTGCTCCATTGTTCATACGTAGAGCCGGTCGGCGGCGGGGTACTGCCGCCGTTTCCTGTACTGCTCTGATAGGGATTGCCGGTATGCTGATAGCCGCTGCCCGGCTGTTCATCTGCACCGCGGACCGGTGTCTGGAACGGCGTAGTCTGCTGTTCCTCTTCTGGATTATTTCGATTAAACGCATCCATAAGCGAGAACCTCCTTTGATGATGGTTCTATTGTACGCGGTAAATATGGTCATTCGTTGTCGCGAAAGTTAAGATTTTGTGAACGATCGCTTTTGCGCAAAACGTTCTGCCATTCCACCTGCAAATGCGGTTTTTTTGTGTTCATTCTGTGACAGACAGCCGTACGCTTATTTCTTTCCCAGCTGCTTCTGTTCCCCAGCCGGCTTGGGTATCAACGGCATGGTAAAGGCAAATTCTGTCTCTCCTCTGGACGAACGGACGGAAATATCGCCGCCATGCAGATTCACAATGGATTTTACGATATACAACCCAAGGCCTGCACCCGTGCGATCCTTGCTGCGGCTGCGGTCGACCTTATAAAACCGGTCGAAGATATGCGGCAGATCCTCCGGCGGGATCTCCGAGCCGGTATTGCGAATGACGAACAGGCTCATCGTGCCTTCCCGCTCCGCCCGGATGGTCAGCGTGCCGCCTTCGTTGATAAATTTTACGGCGTTATCCACCAGATTGTAAATCACACGGTAAATATGGTCGCTGTCGCCGTTGACGATCAGATCGTCCGCCAGCTCCACATCCATCTCCAGCTTTTTGTTGTTGATCTGCGTCTCAAAGCTGATGATTACCCGCGCCGCCATTTCCGCCAGGTCAAACGGTGCAGGCGTGATGACCAGTTCGCCTGCCTGAATCTTCGCCGCATCCAGCATACGGACGACCAGACGGGACAAGCGCCCAACCTCCTCCGAAATGATCTTGAGGTACTGGTCATGCTTTTCCGGCGGGATCGTGCCGTCCAGCATCCCGTCCACAAAGCCGCGGATGGAGGTCATCGGGGTTTTCAATTCGTGGGATACATTTGCCACAAAGCCCTTGCTCAGCTCCTCCTGCTGCTGCAGCGAGGTCGCCATGTTATTAAAGCTGGCGGCAAGCTCGTCGATCTCATCACAGTTATTATTTTCCGAAACGCGCACATCAAACTCGCCGCGCCCGAACTTTTTCGCCGCTGCCACCAGCCCCTTCAGCGGGCGGGTCAGCATATCCGACAGGAACCAGCTGATGATCAGCGTGAGCACCAGCGCAATGAAGATGATGAACATGTAGCTGCGCATGATGGTCTTCATCAGACCGGTAGTCGAAGCGGACGGGATCGCCGCAATGACCAGCGCGATCGTACCGCCATCGGCATCGGTGCAGCTCGTGCCGGCGATAAAATAATTTTCCGAAAACAGGCCGCTGACATTGCCCATGCCAAAATAGGACCCATGTTCCCCGATGGTCTGCACCAGCTGGTCGCTCACGGTGCCCTGCACCTGATCCGCATCCATACTGGATTCCTGCGGCAAAGATGCAATCCGGACTGCCCCGTCTGCATCGGTCAGCAGGATGGTGCAGCCGCTGACTGCCGCCTGCTGATCAAGATAGGTTTTCAAAAATCCGTCCCCTGCCGCATCCAGCAGCGCATAGTTATTTTCTACGATGGCATCGACATAGCTGACTGTCGTTTCCAGCTGTTCCTGCTTTTCCTGTACGGAATACCGGCTGACCTGCGCCATAAATACGCCGCCCGCAAAGGTAAAGCTGATGACAATCAGCATGGCAAAGCACATGTAATTCCGGACGAAAATATTCCTCATCGTCAATCCCTTGTTTCAAACTTATAGCCGACGCCCCAGACGGTCTTGAGCTCCCACTTGTCGCTCACGCCTTCGAGCTTTTCGCGCAGGCGCTTGACATGCACATCGACAGTACGGGTATCGCCAAAGTAATCAAAGCCCCAGACATCATCCAACAGCTGCGCGCGCGTAAACACGCGGTTCGGGCTGGATGCCAGGAAGTACAGCAGCTCGATCTCCTTCGGCGGCGCGTCCACACGCTTGCCGTCGACGATCAAGTCGTATGCCTGCTTATCTACCGTCAGCTTGTCGAACGAAATTTTGCCGCTGTCCTCCGGCGCAAAGCGGCGGAATACGGCGCGCACGCGCGCGACGACCTCCCGCATCTCCAACGGCTTGACGATATAATCGTCTGCGCCCATTTCCAGACCGTTTACCTTATCAAATGTCTCGCCCTTCGCCGTCAGGATAATAATCGGCACCTGACTTTCCGCACGGATGATCTTACATACCTGCCAGCCGTCCATGACCGGCATCATGACATCCAGCAAAATCATATCCGGATTGGTCTTGCGCCACTGCTCGACGCCCACCTCGCCGTTTTCCGCTTCGGTAATTTCATAGCCCTCGCGTTCCAAATATAGCCGCAGAAGCTCACGGATATTGCCGTCGTCCTCTACGATCAAAATTTTCTTACTCATGTATTTTAGCCTCCTGCGCATGAAATGTCTAATTCTTCTATAGGAATCCGATTCTATTATACGGCATTTTGCGGCGCAAATCATGACTTTTCTGTAAATGTGCGTAAAACAGACAAAAAATTTACCCCCTTCAGACGGCCTTCGTCTGAAGAGGGATCGCAATTCGCTATATTACGCCGGGTACAGGGCTTTATTCGTAATCCCCGTCCCCTTCTTCGTCATAGTCCTCATTGGAATAGGAATCATCGTCATAGCTTTCATCATCGTCTTCGCCATCGGAATCATCCCCATCCACATCGTCTGACGCCTCGCCGCGCATGACTGCCATCGCCTGCACGCCCTCCGTGCCTGCACTGATAACGGCATCGCCTTCGTACGCCATCCACACGCTGACGCTGGGGAACACCGGCACAACAGTAGCCTGCGGCGCAGCTGCCTGCACGGTGGCTGTCATGGAAGCCGCCTCATCCGCATCGGATACCGGCACAAACAGTCGATCTGCCGCACCGAGCAGCGCTGCAACGTCGCCCAGCGGGACGCCGTCCTCCACACCGTTTACCGAAAGCTCGGTCAAATCGGACACGGAATCCGCCGTCAGGCTGACCTTCGCCTCGCCGCACACATGCCGCAGCTCTTCCAGATCCGCCGCAAGCACAGCTGCCTGCGATTCCGGTTCCGCGTCAAAGGCGACGCGATCCAGATGCCCGCGGGGCGGGAACGTATAGTCCGCCAGTACAATTTCATCACAGCCCGCCTGCACCGCCGCGTGGGCGATATCGCACAGGTATTCCACTGTGTCGCCGTTGGTCGGATCGAGCCAGCGGGTGTTGTCATAGTCCAGCCATGTGCCGCCGCGCTCGAACTGCATCGCAAGGTCGGAATTCTGCCCGGAGCCTTTCTGGTCATGCATACAGTAGATGCGTCCGACCACATGCACGCCTGCCTGCTTCAGCTCGGTGATACCGGCTTCCAGCGCATCCGCGTCGCTGTCCACCAGATAGTCGATATCATCGATCTGATCGGTGTTGACATGGATGTTCAGATTGCCTTCCTCGTCCTTGATATTGACGATGACGGTATCCAGCGTGCCCGCCTGCGCGAGGGCAAGCACCGCAGCGCGGCTGTCGGCATCCGAAAACGTATCCGCCGACGCCATCAGCGCACGGGTCGCGTCAGGCTGCTCCGGTTCTGGCTCCGGCTCGGGTTCCGGCTCAGGCTGCTGCTCGACCGGCTGTGCACTGCCGGTATCGGCAGGCTGCTCCTGGTTTTCCATCGCCAGCACGCCGTAACGGTCAATGACATGGGCACCTGTATCGTCGAACGACAGGCACCGTGCGACAAGAACGACGCCCACGACAACAACCAGCACTGCCGCAATCAAGACAGCGGCCACCGTGCGGCGGATGCGGGATTGATTGGGTTTGCGATTGTTATTCATGGGCGTCTCCTTCATGCTAGAAATAAATTTTAGGGGTACAAGAGAAACGGAACCTTACTTTGCTTCCGCAGCAGCCTTTTCCTCAGCCGCCTTCTTTGCAG
>JAUNWG010000169.1 GCA_030540435.1 Eubacteriales bacterium | reverse complement strand
GGGACATAGTCTTCTTCCCAAATCGATTTTAGCTCGCTTTCGATCATGGGATCTCCATAACGAATATAGTGGTCAATCTCTTCCTTAAAATACTTCAGGACTTTTTGTTTAATCTTGTTTTGTTGGCCGATGAAACGGACAATATGGATTAGCATCGTATTGGGCTTATTCCGTTGTCCTCTGCAATTTCTAAGTGCTGTGGACAGAAGAAAGCATTTCATGGCCAATTTAAGCTCCGTGGGGAGTTCACCTACCGGATCTGTGGATTTGGTACCTTTGCCGAGATAGGATGCTCCATCCACGATTTTACGGTAAAGCGGCATCGCAGGAACATCCTCATTACTGCCCAATCCAAAGAACTCTCTTGCGCCAATATACTGATCTGCTCTTGGAGCTCTGTATATAAAATCTCTGGGGAAAAGGTCTGTTCCGTATTTTTCATCGTCTATGTGGGGAGGAATGAAAATATTCGCAAAAGGTGTAGCAGTATAGCCGATATAGGAACGGCATTCAAATACACCAAGCAGTTCTCGAATCAATCCATTGATAGTCGTAGGATTATAATCATCCAGAACATTTCCTTGATCGTCATAGCTTTCTTTCGTATTGATAGAAGCCTGATCCGCCTCATCATCAATAATGAGTGCGGGGTATTTTGCTGGAATTTTCTTCTTTCCGCCTATAATCTCTGCACAATGATTTTTACGGAAAAACCTCAAAATTTTGCGCAGAACAGAGGCGTTCTTTTTTGTAACAATCATGAACGGAGGCATCATAGATACGCCTTCCGTCTTTTTATTGACATCGCCTTTTTCGTCTCGTGTCGTAATCGACTGGACAACAGTTTCGACTTGGTTGTGAGGACCTACCCCAACACCGATCACATTGCGCTCTCGGGTCATATCTCCGATGCTTTCCAGGCTTGTTTCATATCCCAGAACTTCTTCATCAATACGGGACTGAGTCTGGCTGCGAAGGCTGTTATGAATGCCGGACAGCACAATCACAATGCGATATCCCGCATCGTAGGCTTTATTGATCAACCCAATATAATGTGCCGTTTTACCAGATTGAACATAGCCAAACACCATGCCCATTCGTTCACCAGCTGCGCCCTTCCGGGGATTAGTCAAAGCATTCATAATCTCATCCGTAGATGAATTGATCTCTTCCACTGCTGTAATGCTCCAAGATGGTTTCTTCAGCAGAGAGTCATAGTAACGGCTCCAATATTCCGGTTTAAATTTTGGATCTTGTTTGAGCTCATCCCACCAATTCTTATCTTCCAAATTTGGGTCACACACGCCAACAGACGGTTCTGTGTAGGCTGTCACTTCACTAAACAGGAATTTCTTGAAACATTCCATATCAGAAATCATGCTTACACCGTCAATTTTCAGTCTGCTAAATTGCTCTGCAGTCTTTTCAACTGCTGCAGCAATAGTCATATGTTCTTCTTTTACGAGCTTCTCACAAATTCCATATCCACTCTTATATAAACCGACTTCAATATCACTCAAATCTTTCGGCGTATTAATCATCGTGCTTCCTCCACCAGTCTGATAATGTCCTCACGCAGATGTCTATAATTAGCCATGTCCAGCAACGTAGACTGCGTTTCTTCTTTAGTAAATCCCTGCGACAAAAAGATTGAAATCATATCTGTCAATTCTTTGATTTGCACTTGATACTCCAAGGAAGTCTTATCAGGCTCTTCACCAGCTTTTCCTTTATTCAGAGAATCTGTCACTCCAGACTGCATAAACGGTGCAAAATTTTCAACCAGAGTGAGATATGCTGACAGCGTCGATTTGCCCTGGTCATCTAAATACTTCTTGATATTATTCAGCAGAGAATGCTTTCTATTTATATGAAA
>JAUNWG010000072.1 GCA_030540435.1 Eubacteriales bacterium | reverse complement strand
GTTATTCTACGATTGGTGTTTTCTTTTTCTGTCTGTTGTTCAGGATACAGTCCACGCTGCCGCAGGGGACTGCCATTCTGATGGCATGTATAAGAGTTGCTTATGTCTATTTTTCGGAAGGTGCCGGAAAATCCTCCCGCATAAAACTGCACGCTTTTGTTCAAACTGTTGGTTGACAACGAAAAATCCGTGTTGTACAATGAAAACAATTATACAAAAAGGCGTTGAAGGGAACACACACGCCGCGCAGGTTGCGCCGACAGAGAGCAGATGCAGGAGCTGAAAGCATCCGCAGGGCAATGCGGTATTGTGTTACCACTCCCGGAGCCGCAGGTGAAAACAAGCCTGCCGTGTTGCCGCACGTTACAGCGCACAATGAGCGGGTACAGTATTTTTGCTGTGCCAAGCAGGGTGGAACCGTGAGATGATTATCATCCCATCCCTGATTGATTTCAGGGGTGGGATTTTTGTTGCCGTACCCCGCAATATAAGAGGAGGAAAAATTCAATGGCAGACAATCAGTATACGTTTGAAAACGAACAGTACCGTAAAACCTATTGGCATACCTGTTCGCATGTTCTGGCGCAGGCAGTCAAGCGCCTGTACCCGGAGGTCAAGCTGGCGATCGGCCCGTCGATCGATAACGGCTTCTATTATGATCTGGATTCTCCGTTTGCATTTACACCGGAGATCATGGAAAAGATCGAAGCGGAAATGCGCAAGATCTGCAAGGAGAAGCTCAAGCTGGAGCGCTTTGAGCTGCCGCGTGCGCAAGCGCTGGAGCTGATGAAGGATGAACCGTATAAGGTAGAGTTGATCAACGACCTGCCGGAGGACGAGGTAATTTCGTTCTATAAGCAGGGTGAATTTACTGATCTGTGTGCAGGTCCGCATCTGGATTCCACCGGCCGTATCAAGGGCAATGGCATCAAGCTGACCGCCTGCAATGCCGCTTATTGGCGCGGCGACTCCAACCGCGAGACACTGCAGCGTATCTATGGCGTTGCATTCCCGAAGAAGGCAGAGCTGGACGAGTATCTGGAAAAAATTGAAGAAGCAAAGCGCCGCGACCACCGCAAGCTGGGCAAGGAGCTTGGCCTGTTTACGCTGATGGAGGAAGGCCCCGGCTTCCCGTTCTTCCTGCCGAAGGGCATGGTGCTGCGCAATACGCTGATCGACTACTGGCGCGAGGTGCACAAGCGCTATGGCTATGTGGAGATTTCTACCCCGATGATGCTGAATCGCAGCCTTTGGGAGCGTTCCGGCCATTGGGATCATTATAAAGAAAACATGTACACCACCGTGATCGACGACACCGACTTTGCGATCAAGCCGATGAACTGTCCGGGCGGTATGCTGGTCTATAAGTCTGAGCCGCATTCGTACCGCGACCTGCCGCTGCGTGTCGGCGAGCTGGGTCTGGTTCACCGCCACGAGCTGTCCGGCGCGCTGCATGGCCTGTTCCGTGTCCGCTGCTTCACACAGGACGACGCCCATATCTTTATGACATGGGATCAGATGAAGGACGAGATCAAGAATGTCGTCAAGCTGTTTGATGAGGTCTATTCCGTATTCGGTTTGGAGTACCAGATCGAGGTTTCCACCATGCCGGAAGACCATATGGGCGACGAGAAGGACTGGGATTTCGCAACCGAGACATTGAAGGCCGCAGTCTCCGAGATGGGCAAGGATTATGTCATCAACGAAGGAGACGGTGCATTCTACGGCCCGAAGCTGGACTTCCATCTGGCGGATTCGCTGGGACGTACCTGGCAGTGCGGCACCATTCAGCTGGATATGCAGCTGCCGGAGCGCTTTGAGCTGGAGTACATCGGTGCAGATGGCGAGAAGCACCGCCCGGTCATGATCCACCGCGTGGTACTCGGCTCCATCGAACGCTTCATCGGTGTCATCACCGAGCATTTTGCAGGTGCATTCCCGACATGGCTGTCGCCGGTTCAGGTGCGCGTCCTGCCGGTTACCGACCGTGCGGCAGAATATGCGGATGAGATCGAAGCTAAGCTGACCGCAAAGGGCTTCCGCGCAGAAGTCGATCACCGTTCGGAGAAGCTGGGCTATAAGATTCGTGAGGGCCGCAACGAGCGCATCCCGTATCTGCTGATTGTGGGCGACAAGGATCTGGAGAACCAGACCGTATCCCCGCGTCACCGCGCAGAGGGCGATCTGGGCGCAATGTCCTATGACGACTTCGAGGCAATGCTGACCGAGGTTGTTGCAACCAAGGAAAAGAAGTAAGAAATGTTATGCTTCGGGCTGCTCAAGCACGCGGTGCAGCATGGAATCGGCATAAATGCTGACCTGATACAGCACACCGGCTTCCAGCGGCCCGAAGGCGAACCGCCCCATCTCATCGGTATATACCACACCGGCAATGGGATCGGGGCCGGTCTTTCCCGAAGCAGTGAGCACGACCAGCGCGCCGGCTATCGGCTTGCCGTCAGCGTTGACGGCAGTGCCCAGCAGGGCAGGGCGGGTATCTGTATGCAGGGAGACGGTGGTCTCCACCTGTTCCCCGGCTGACGGACGGACAAAAAAACTGGAATACATAAAATTCCGGCACCTCCTGGAAAACGGCTGAAACAAAGGTTAGTTTCAGTATATGTGTCAGGGAGAAAAAAGGTGCGGGAGAGAAAGGAACAATACGCTATGAAAATGAGCAGTATGCTCGGCAGCCGTTTTAAGGAGACCCCGTCGGACTGCCAGCTTGACAGCCATAAGCTCATGGTGCGCGGCGGCTATATGAAGCAGCTGACCACCGGCATTTATTCGCTGTATATGCCGACCAAGCGCATCACCAGAAAGATTGAAAATATTATCCGGGAAGAGATGGATAAAATCGACGGACAGGAAGTCATGTTCCCGGTCGTCATGCCGGCATCGCTGTGGCAGGAATCCGGCCGATATGATTCCATCGGCAGTGAGATGGCGCGCTTCAAGGACAGAAGCGGACAGCCGGTCGTACTCGGCATGACCCATGAGGAGGCTGCTGTGCATCTGGCACGCGGCACTGCGCAGTCATATTCCCAGTACCCGTTTATGATCTACCAGATTCAGACCAAGTTCCGTGATGAGCCGCGTGCGCGCGGCGGCCTGATCCGTGTACGTGAATTTACGATGAAGGATGCCTATTCCTTCCACACCTCGCAGGAGGACCTGGAAGCATATTATGAGAGATGCTATCAGGCATATGTAAACATTTACCGCCGTGCCGGAATCCCGGAGGTCGTTGCGGTAAAATCCGACTCCGGCATGATGGGCGGCAGCGTATCGCATGAGTTTATGCTGCTGACCGACTGCGGTGAGGATACCATCGTACTGTGCGACTGCGGCTATCGCTCCAATATGGAAGCGGCGGACTGCATTGTCGAGGCGCCGGAGACGGCAGAAGTCCCGCTGGAGAAGGTGTTTACACCGGAGACTAAGACTATTGAAGCAGTCTGTGAATATCTCCATGCACCGGCCAATGCGTCCTGCAAGGCGGTGGTCTATCAGAAGAACCTGACGGATGAATATGTGATCGCCTTTATCCGCGGTGATCTGGAGGTCAATGAGACTAAGCTGCGCAATTTCCTCGGTGAGGAGATTCACCCGGCTGAAATTACACAGGAGAGCGGCATTGTTGCAGGCTTTATCGGCCCGGTCGGTCTGCCGGAGGGCGTGGAGTTTGTCATTGACAAGTCGTTGGCTGACCTGAACAGCTCCGTCTGTGGTGCAAACGAGGAAAATTACCACTATACCGGCTATAATGTCAAGCGCGATTCTCCGGATGCGCGCATTGCAGATTTTGCAAAGACCTATGAAGGCGCGATCTGCCCGGTATGCGGCAAGCCGCATATCCGCATCCGCCGCGGTATCGAGGTGGGCAACATCTTCCAGCTGGGTACCAAGTACACCAAGTCGATGGAAATGACCTATATCGGTCAGGACGGCAAGCCGCACTACCCGATCATGGGTTGCTACGGTATTGGCGTTGGTCGTCTGTGCGCTTCGGTATGTGAGGTCAAGCATGACGATTACGGCCCGATCTGGCCGATGTCCATTGCACCGTGGCAGGTGCACATCTGTGCGATCAAGGCGACCGATCCGCAGGTACGCGAGACTGCGGACGCACTGTATGAGCAGCTGCAGGCGGCAGGCATTGAGGTCATATATGACGACCGCAAGGTCAGCGCAGGAAACATGTTCTCGGATGCTGACCTGCTGGGCGTGCCGGTACGAGTGATCGTCAGCCCCAAGACCATCAAGCGCGGCGCAGTCGAGGTTTCCAAGCGCGACAAGTCCCTGCGTGAGGATGTACAGCCGGAAAATGCAGTCGCATTTGTCAAGGATCTGGTTCAGCAGCTACTGGACGAGTGCAAATAAAATAACGGGCACACAAATATAATGACAGGCAGGGGTCTTTCCCTGCCTGTATTTTTAAATGGAAGGGAGTTGGGTCAATGCAGAGATGGGCATTGGAAAAGACCATCACAACAGATGATGCGGTGGAGGCAACAAGCGATGCCACCAATTCCGCGATTGAAAGCGTGCAGTCGCTGACGAGCTTGCTGCATCTGCCGACATGGTTTGGACGGCTGTTGTTTATCGTCATCACTGTTCTGGTCGTCATTCTGGCAGTGCGGATTATCAATAAGGTATTCCGCCGCACGGTCGATACAATGATACAGGCGGGCAATGAGAATGTGACATTGATCTCGTTTGCGCGGTATGTTGTGCTGGTCGGCATTTATTTTGCAGGTGGCGTCGTGGTCGTTTCGAGTATTCCGGGCGCAAGCTCGACGCTCAATGCACTGCTGGCATCCGGCGGCATTTTGGCGGTCATTGTCGGTTTTGCGGCACAGAATACGCTGGGAAATGTCGCGGGCGGCGTGATGATCCTGCTTTTCAAGCCGTTTGTGCTGGGCGACTATGTGCGGTATATTGACGCGGGCGTTTCCGGTACGATTGAGGAGATCACACTGCGGCACACGGCGATTCGCACGGCGGAGAACAAGCGGCTGATCGTCCCGAACGGCAAGATCACCGACGGTCTGATTGAGAACGCGAACTATGCGGACAAGCAGGTCTGTGAATTTTTTAACGTAGGCATTACGTATGAAAGCGATCTGGAGCGCGCGATCGCTGTCCTGCGGGAAGAGGTCATGAAGCAGCCCCTGCATTTGGACGTGAGAAAGCCGGAGGAAAAAGGGCTTACGCCGGAGGTGAAGGTTGAGGTTGTGGAACTTGCAGATTCGGCGGTTGTGCTCCGCGCATGGCTGTGGGCGCAGGATTTTGGCACGGCGTTTACATTGAAATGTGCACTAAATCGCGCGGTAAAACTGCGATTTGACGCAGAAGGCATCGAATTTGCGTATCCTCACATCACAATTACAAAATGATTACAGAGTTGGAAATGGAAAAGTCCTGCCCGGAGAGCTGTTACCGGGCAGGACTTTTTGCTTTGCGCATTTTGCAATTTTGAAGTCATGAAATCGAGATTGTGAGCATTTTAACATTCGTTGTAATTCACAAAAACGACACAACTAAATTGTGATAAATATATAATTGAAAAGAAAGAAAAAGTGCTATTTGCACAAAAAATAATAGATAAAATTGGGCAATATTTATATAAATTTCCACTTGCTAAGGATGCGGCAAATGTGTATGATATAGGCAAGCTGAGGGACGAAAGACCGAAGCGGCAGGCATGACCAATGTGCCTGTGAGAAAATGAAGGCTGAAGTCTTCAAGACACCATAATTTGAAAACCAAAGGAGGAAATCACAATGATGACATGGTTTGACGGCCTGACCAAGGCACGTATGATGGAGCTGCAGAATGAAAAGATTTCTTCTGTAGTACGCGCAAAGAAGCACTGAGCTTCCTGCGTAGTTGTTTTTGATATAGACATAAAGGAGCATTGACATATGAAGTTTTTTGATAATTATATGAAGAATGTTGGCGAGGATGCGTTTCAGGAGATGGTTCTTGGTATGAGAATGGCATCTGGCGCACATGTTACCCGTACAGAATTCAACAACATGCTTCGTGCACATCGTGCAGAGCACTAAGTACAGGGCACGAATGCAACCAATCGATATAGAACAGGAGAAAATATTATGTTTAAGTGGTTTGAAGAGCTGGTTTCGGCAGATATGATGGCAAAGAGACATGAGCGTGTCGATATGCGTGCACATGCTGCCCGCAACTCCGGCAAGCATTAAAAATCCTACAGCGATACGATATTTTTTGAAAGGAGCGCTGCTATTATGAAATTGTTTGACAGCTATATGAAGGATATTGACCAGAGCATGCTGCTCGGTATGAAAATGATGTATGGCGGAAGTGCGACCCGCGCGGAATTTAATGATATGATCCGCGCACACCGCGAAAATCTGTAAGGAAAAATAAATAATATGATATCGGTATGAAAGGAGGGAAATGAAACATGTTCGGTTTTATGAATCAGATGATAAAGGCGCGCGAACAGCAGCTGCGCCAGGAAAACATTGGCTATGTTGTCCGTAACAGGCACTGAGGAGATTCCTCACAGGATGCATAACAGCCACAGGAGAAGGGAATCTTTATGATAATCCACACCACAAGCCATAGAAAATCGACACGCCGGCATCACCCGACGATCTGTCCGTGGAAGGTTTGGGGGGCCAAGGGACTGTAAACATCCGAAAGGAGGCTGCAACAATGAAACGCAGAAATTATTTCAATGATTTGATCTATGCCCGGCGATTGAGTATGGAAAATGAATACCTGAAGGAGCGGCTCCGCCGTATGGCAGCTGACCGCGACAAATGACCATACTTTCCAATAAATAAGCCTTAAAATAAATTTCCAAAATCTTGATGGCGGCATTCCGTTCCCTGCGGCAGCAGGGGCGGGATGCCGTTTTTGTTGTATTTTTTGGGAAAATGCATGACAGTGCACACATCCTGTGGTATGATGGTAGCGTGAAACAGGCTTTTTTTGAGGCAGATATAGGAGGTGGAGACGATCGACTGGATAAAGGAAGAAAAGCGGCTCGTGCGCCGCAGTGCGGATATCATAGCCCTGGTTGAGCTGGGCAGCATTTTGATCAATTACCTGCTGTATCCGCTTGTGCATCGTCTGCCGGCGTTTGCTGCGGGCGGATTTGGCGCGGAGCTGCGCGATTTGATCCTATATCTCATTATTTTTGCCGTGCCGGTTGCTGTGGCATCCAAACTGTCCGGCATAACTGCCGGTGAGCTGATGGGAGAAGACCCGCCCGCGTCGGTCTATCTCATGACCATCGGGCTGACAATGGGATGGTCATTGCTGGCAAATTATCTCGGTGTCAGCATCGAGGGGATATTGAATATTTTTGGTCTGACAGAAACCGTTGACGCCTATGTCCTGCCGTCGAGCGGCGCGGCGCTTGCTGTGCAGATCATCTCTGTGGCAGTTGTCCCGCCCATCGTGGAGGAGCTGTGCTATCGCGGCTTTTTCCTCCATACCGCGGTGCGGTCAATGGGTACGTGGGGGGCCATTGTGCTGACCTCTGCCGCCTTTTGGCTGGCGCATTACAGCATCGAGATTCTGCCGTTGGCATTCGGCTTTGGCGTCATCGGCGGCTATATCCGGCAGCGGTATGGCTCGCTTCTGCCGTCCATGTGTGGGCATCTGGCGGTAAACAGCGTCTATCTGATCGTTAATATCTGTTGGGAGAAATGCGGCAGCCAGACAGGGGCGGCAGTCTCTGCTGTGGTTTATCTGATCGAAATATTCATGGGGGCGATTGGCATCGCGCTGTTTGTGCGCAATGGCTGCTTGAAGGAGCTGGTGGACGGCAAATTCGGTCAGCGTTCCCTGCTGACGCCGTGGCAGCTTGCGAGCGCAGTGCTCACCAGCGTTCCGGTATGGGTCATTCTCATTATGGCAGTCTATTTCACGGCAGGCGGTTTGGGGGTACTATAGCGGCATGATGACCGAACAGGAAAAATATATGAAGGCAGCGCTGCGGCTGGCGCAGCGGTCGGCGGCAGAAGGGGAAGTGCCGGTGGGCTGTGTCGTCGTGTGCGATGGAAAAATCGTGGGGCGCGGGCGCAACCGGCGCGAGACCAAAAAGACCGCCTTGTCTCATGCGGAGATCGAGGCGATCGGTAAGGCGTGTAAAAAGCTGGGTGGCTGGCGGCTGCACCGGTGCGATCTGTATGTTACGTTGGAGCCATGCCCGATGTGCGCCGGCGCGATCATCAATGCGCGCATCAAAACGGTGTATTACGGCGCAGACGATCCCAAGGCAGGCTCATGCGGCAGTCTGATCAATCTGTTTGATGTGGCATACAACCACAAACCGATGGTCGTGCGCGGCGTGCTGAAGGAGCAGTGTGCCGCTGCATTGACGGACTTTTTCCGTGCGCTGCGCGAAAAGCGAAAGCAGGAAAAGCAGCTCGCACGGGAAGCGACGCAAACAGAAGAGGACAAAGACACAGAAGAATGATGCGTGTTTCTATGCTTGACGCATCACAGGCGGAGGCAATGGGATATGATTGACTGTATGATTGTTGGCGCGGGTGGATGTATCGGCGCCGTGTGCAGATATTTGATTGGTCTGATTCCCTTAAAGGAGGGAAGTATCTTTCCGATCAAGACATGCATCATAAACATATTGGGTTGCTTTGTGATAGGGATGATAGCTGCATATGCAGCGAAGAATACGTCGCTGCATCCAAGGCTGATATTGTTTTTAAAGGTCGGGATATGCGGCGGATTTACAACGTTTTCCTCCTTCGCATTGGAAACAGGCGATCTGCTGGAACGCGGGAATGTGGGTACGGCGCTGCTGTATGCGGTTTTGAGTATGACGGTCGGTGTGATCGCTGTATTTGCAGGGCAACAAATTGTCAGATAAAGCACTGCTTGGGAGGAATTTGAGATGGGATTTGGATATAGTCCATTCGATGTAGGGTTTGGTGCATTTAACATCATGTTTTCAATTGTATTTGTGCTTGTGATCGGGGTTTTTATTGTAACGATTGTGACAGGGCTTCGCACTTGGAATAAAAATAACCATTCTCCACGATTGACCGTGACCGCGGCGGTCGCATCAAAACGGACACAGGTTTCCCATCACAACCACGCGAATGCTGGGGATATGACCGGCGCCCATGGATTCCATACGACCTCTTCCACGTCGTATTTTGTTACATTTGAGGTTGAGAGCGGCGACAGGATGGAGTTTTCTGTTACAGGCTCGGAATACGGTATGCTGGCTGAGGGAGATAGGGGAAAGCTATCGTTTCAGGGAACGCGGTACTTATCGTTTGAACGTACATAAAATTTGGAAAAGGACAGCAGCGTGTCAGAGAATAGGCGCGCTGCTTTTCTGCGCAAAAAATTTTTTTCAGAAAAATGTGATGATTCGGCGTGCTGGATTGTTTACAGGGTGAGATCTCAAAAATCAGTCGGAAGGAGGGAGAAGATGACAGAACAGGAATTTGTTGCGGCATTTGAACGGCACAGAGACCGGATTTACCGGCTGGCATTGAGTTATACCAAATCCCGCGCGGATGCGGAGGATGTCTGTCAGGATGTGTTCTGTAAGCTGCTGCGGCAGCCGGCGATGCAGCCGGAGCATGAAAAAGCATGGCTGATCCGTGTGACCATCAACGACTGCAAAAATCTGCTTCGATCGGGCTGGTGGAAGCGAAACCAGCCGTTGGAAACCGCGTTTGCGCTGGAAGCGCGAGGAGACGATGATTTTCTGGACGAGATACTGGCTCTGCCGCCCCGCCTTCGTGTCGTCATCCATTTGCATTATTATGAGGGATATACGGCACGGGAAATCGGCGAACAGCTGGGAATCAGCGAAAGCGCCGTACAGAACCGTCTGATGCGTGCACGGCAGAAACTAAAAACAGCAATGGAGGAAGGAGAGCTGACATGAAACGGGAATACAATCAAGCGATGGATCGCGTTCATATGAGTGAAGAATGCGCGAGACGAATTCTCGAACAGGCTTCCTCCGACGAACGCAAGGGAGGAAGCGTTATGAAATACAAAGTAATGGTTCAGAGAGCTGTGGCTGTGGTTGCAGCAGCAGCCGTCGTATCTGCCACAGCATTAGCCGCTGACGTCGGGGGAATCCGCACGAGCATGACCATGTGGATCCACGGCCAGCAGCAGGAAGTGGAAGTAGAAAAGGACGGAGCGTATGGATATAAGACAACGATTGACGGCGAGGAGCGCGGATTTGGCGGCGTTGCTATCGACGAGGATGGAAACGCACATCCGCTGGATGAAACAGATATGCAGGATATGTATGCTGTTGATGTCGAGCAGGGAGACGATGGGACATGGACGCTGTATTTCTATGACCAGACGATCGATATCACAAAGGACATGGAAAACGGCGGTTACGACAATAGGCTGACCCACGAGGGAACAGCGTATCATGTTGTGGTGGAGCCAGATGGCGGATTTAGCGTTTCTACGGATGATTAAACTGTAGAAACAGAATCCATCATTGATACAGACACAAAAGGGCTGTCGCATGTGAAAGCGACAGCCCTTGGTCATTTTATGTACGTTACGCCTGCATCAGTGCGCCGCAGATAATCGCGCATGCCAGACAGACGACGGAGAGCACGGAAAACAGCAGCTGGCGGCGGAATTTGGTATCCGCCTTTTTTTCCGCCTTTTCCAGATCAATATTCAGCCCCTTGCCGAACTGCATGGCGCGTCCGTCGCGCTTGGCGGTGGAATTATCATCCAGCTTGTCGGATTCCACCGCGAGCTTGTTCCAGTCATGGGTAAGGCGGAAATACAGCCCGATCGCGCCAAAGGCGAGAAATCCGATCAAAAAAAGAATCATAATGGTTTTCATAACAGAACCTCCGGGAAAATGAAAAAACAAAGCGGATGGAACACCGTCCATCCGCCGCGTGCATGTTCCTTAGCCCAGCAGGACGAGGAACAGCGAATCCAGAATAAAAATAACTGCAAAGATTTTGGTCAGGTTTGCCAGCAGTGCTTCAATACCGGTAGCCTTATTGGAACCGAAGAAGGTTTCCTGCGAACCGGAAACCGCACCGGAAAGTCCCTGGCTCGGCGCCTTCTGCAGAAGAATGGTAACGATCAGGAACAGGCAGGCAATGACCTGAATGATAGACAGGATTG
>JAUNWG010000013.1:19827-41312 GCA_030540435.1 Eubacteriales bacterium | reverse complement strand
AACAACCAGATGATGATTTCGTGCGCATTTTCCTACAAAATGCATACAGTGGAATCAAAACGCAAGCGGTTATCGATAAATTTCGCCCTGTTCTGAAAAAGGCTTTAAACGACTTTATCAGCGAAACAATGAATGATAAAATCAAATCCGCTCTCGGTGGAGGCGATGTTATTCCAAAACAGACTCCTGTGGCTACTCCGGTAGAAGAAGAACCCTCTGCTGGTGAGCAACCTCGCTCCTCTTCTAAACGAGAACGGAAAATTGTAACAACAGAAGAGGAATTGGAATCCTACTTTATCATCAAAAATTTGTTAAAGGATTTAGTTGAGGATATCAACGACATTACATATAAAGATACGGAATCGTATTTTAATATTCTATACAAAGCAAATAGTAGAAAATGGATTTGTCGCTTAAAGCTATCGGATAATCAAAAAACCTTAATGATTCCTGATGCAGACAAAAATGTAGAAAAATATACTTTAGACACCATATATGATATCGAACAATATCACGATTTTCTTGTGGAAGTACTGAAAAGATTTTTATAATTCGCACATTTCTGCATAACACACAATAATTATTCGCCTTAAACCCAATCAAAGCGAATAACAGCAGGTGGATAACGATTAAAAAATCCCGCCTCGGTGTTGGAGCACCAAGACGGGACATAGGGGCAGAAAACTTTCGACGGTCAATCTGCCCTTTTATTATATCAAATAATAGGAGGAATTACAATGACAGGAATATATGCAAGACAGTCTATTTTTAAAAAGGACAGCTTGTCTATTGACGCACAGATTGAAATGTGCAAGAAACAAGCGCAGGAAGATATTATCATATATCAAGACGCTGGTTTTTCTGGGAAGAATACCAATCGCCCAGAGTTTAAGCGCATGATGTCAGACGTAAAAAATGGAAAAATCAACCGCATTGTCTGTTATCGGATTGACCGTATTTCCCGTTCAATCGCTGATTTCGGAAAAATTTGGGAAGAATTAGACGCACACAATGTTGAATTTGTGTCCGTTTCCGAACAATTTGATACTGCTACACCAATAGGCCGCGCTATGTTATACATTATCATGGTGTTTGCACAGTTGGAGCGCGAGACAACTGCACAGCGTATTACAGATAACTATTACAAGCGCATTCGCGCCGGAGCATGGCCCGGCGGCCCCGCGCCGTTTGGTTATGACCGGGCACGCCGGGAAATCAATGGAAAAATACAAACTGTATTAGAGCCAAACAATGATCTGCACTATGTAACCAAAATGTTTAACGAGTATTCCACCGGGACGACCTCATTAGGTAGATTAGCAACAGAAATGCGCCACGAATTTGACGTAAAAGGGCGTACAGGAGAACGTGTTTGGACTAACATCAGCATTAAGCGTATCCTAAATAATCCAGTCTATGCCTGCGCGGACGCTGATTTGTACGCCTACTACAATGTCCTCGGCGCTCAGATTGATAACCCTATGTCGGAATACAACGGGGCACGCTCTGCACTATTAATAGGCTATCGGCACGCAGACAATAGACAGAGGTGTGACATTACACAACAGCATTTGATTTTATCCAGCACAAAGGGCATTGTTCCATCGGAAATATTTGTACGCGCTCAAAAATATTTATCCAAAAATCAACAGATAAAAAATAGCGCCGGATCACAATATAGCTGGCTATCTGGTATGCTAAAATGTGCCGCCTGCGGATACAGCCTAAAAGTACAGCATGATAGCCGCTGCAACAAAACGTACTACTATTGTAGCAATAAGTATGGTGGCGCTCATACCTGTGATGCCCGACACAGTGAACGTCCTGAGGATGTAGAGATGTATGTAACGCAAGCATTGAACAAACGCATTGCAACAATGGCTTCAGGTGGAGAAACAGTCATACACCCGGAACAAAGCTCAGAATTAAATCAACTGAAATTACAAATGATTGATATTCAAAACAAACAGCGTAATATGGCAGACGCCATTGCTGTAGGCGGCGCAGCGACCGCACGTCTTCTGGCGGCTGAAATAGAAAAGTTGGACATCGAGGCATCTGCGTTATCACGTCAAATTGACATGTTAAACAGCAAGCGACCAGAATGGATACCGAATGGATTCATGGATGTAAATACACTGAGCTTTGAGGATAAGCGCGTGATCGCACGGAGGTTAATTGAACATATTCGCGTATTAAACAGTGAAATCGACATTATTTGGAAGTAATTTTGGACTATATGCATTCTTTCTTTTTATAACACGTGTATCAACATCCCACTGAATCGTATACATACCGATGGATCGCATAGTCGATACGACGGAGTCATTATAGTCACCATAGGGTGGACGGAACAGCGTTGGGCATTCACCAGTAATCTTTTCGATTTTTTCGTTGCAGCTGCGCACCTCCTGAATCATATTGTCGGCGGACAGCTCTGTCATATGTGGGTGTGTAGACGAATGGTTCATCACCTCGTGTCCGGCATCAGACAACGCCTTAACGGATTCCGGGTATTTATCTACCCATTCTCCGACGACGAAAAACGTCGCCTTAACATCATGCTCGTCAAGAATATCAATAAGTTGTTCGGTATCTTCATTCCCCCATGCAGCGTCAAAAGTCAGTGCGCACACCTTTTCTTCCCGCTCCACGCTGTAAATTGGCAGGTCCCGTTTGGCTGCAGATACCGAAATGTCATTAACTGCCGCAAGCGCTGCGTGCGCGGTCACGCAAATCCCCGCCACAATGCCCACACCTGCAATCAGTTTCTTTCCTGATATAACTTTAAAAAAATGCATTTTACCCACCTCTCTGAACCTTACGCAGCATTCCTGTCCATTATACCAAAATACAGCTTGACCAGTCCTTTGTAAAGCTGTTACAATTTTTCTGTTCAAAATATGTTCAAAATGTGTTTAAAAAACGCTTGCATTTTTGGGTCGATTATGGTAAAGTTTTATACAGGATACATAACGCACAAAAATTAGCAAAACAAATTGTGCATATTTGTACAGACAACTGTGAATCTTGCACAATTCCATTTTGTCATTTTTGTCTCCAATTGTGAGCTTCCTGAATGGCATCCGAATGTGCCTGCAACTTCCTGACGCGGGTATTCCTGAACATTCTGCTGCCAGCGCACATGCAGAAATGCCGTGTGTATCCGCGTGCACCTTTACAATTTCAAATTTGCATAAAGGAAAAGGAAATTATCCCCCTATCGTTTTATGCAATACAACAACAAAAAGGAAAGTTTTACACAGATCCTGATTCTGAAGATTAGCTTTGCGTTTTATTCCCCGCATCATATCACTGATGCAGGAATGGCCTTCGCTTTTCCCACATAATACTTTTATGTTCTATACTTTGGAGAGAGTTTGTAGGGATATCAAAAAAAGTTTTAGGGAGAGAGGGTATTACAACAAAAGGATATTTAGAAAGAAGGATAAACATGGGTTTCTTTAACTCTATGATCTGGGTTGTCATTTCCTTCCTGTTCTTCACTGTGATGGTAGCTGTTATCTCCAGCCTGAAGACCAAAGATGACAAACTGGATACCGCAGACGGTTACTTCCTGGCAAGCCGCAGCCTTCCGGGCTACGTGATTGCAGGTTCCCTTCTGCTGACTAACCTGTCTGCCGAGCAGCTGGTTGGCCTGAACGGCCAGTCTTGGCAGACCAACATGAGCCCGTCTGCATTTGAAGTTGGTTCCATCTTCACCCTGCTATTTCTGGCTCATTACTTCCTGCCGCGTTACCTGAAAATGGGTACGTCTACCATCCCGGCTATGATGGAAGAGCGTTTTGGCAAAGGCGTTAAGCTGATGTTCTCCGCAATCATCGTTCTGATGTACTCCTTCCTGAACCTGCCGGTAATCCTGTATTCAGGTGCTGTTGCATTCGTACGTATTTTTAATTTCGACACTCTGTTTGGCGGCAATCTGTTCATGGCAGTTGCTGTGCTCAGCGTCGTTATTGGTATCGTTGGCGGTTGCTACGCAATCTTCGGCGGTCTGAAGGCAGTAGCGGTATCTGATACCATCAACGGTATCGGTCTGCTGATTGCTGGCTTCCTGATCCCGTTCATCGCCCTTGCCGTTCTGGGCAAGGAAACTGGTGGCTCCGGTATGCTGGACGGTTGGCTTTACATCCTCCACAATGAACCAGAAAAGCTGAATGCATGGTCCGCCTGGAACTCTGCACAGCCAAACCTGCCGTGGCCGCTGATCTTCACCGGTATGCTGTTCTCTAACCTGTATTGGTGGTGCACCAACCAGTCTTTCGTGCAGCGTTCCCTCGCTGCAAAGAACTTGGCTGAAGGCCAGAAGGGCGCGATCTACTGTGGCTTCCTGAAGTGTATTGGCCCACTGTACCTGATCTTCCCGGGTATCATTGCTTATCATATGCCGGCAATTCAGGACATCATCAATAACTCTGCATCTCCAATCGACATGGCTTATCCGGCACTGATCGCCCATGTAGTTCCGACCCCGATCATGGGCTTCTTCGCTGCCGTACTGTTTGGCGCAATTCTGTCCTCCTTCAATTCGGTTCTGAACTCCGCTTGCACAATGTTTACTCTAGACATCTACAAGGACTCCAAGTACGGCAAGGGAAAGACCGATGCACAGCTGGTCAAGGTTTCCAAGACCTACGGCATTTTTGCTGGCATCATCGCCATCATCATCGCGCCATTCGTTATGTACGCGAACGGCATCACCACATTCCTGAACTCCCTGGCAAACTTCCTGTCTCTGCCGGTACTGTGTACTGTACTGGGTGTTATGTGGTTCCGTCGCGCACCGAAGTTCACGCCATATCTGATTACGATCATCCACTTCGTCGTATACGGTGCATTCCTGCTGATCGCTCCGTGCTATCCGGGAACCACCGAGCCGATCCATTATCTGTACGCAATGGCTGTTCTATTCCCGGTATATTTGGTTATCATGTTCGTGCTTTCCAAGGTTTGCCCGAGCGAAGAGTACGTCGTACCGGATGTTGGTGCAGTTGATCTGCAGCCGTGGAAGTATCGCTGGCACCTGACCATCCTTGGTCTGGCTGTTGCAGCTATCTTCTACTTCGTATTCTCCCCGCTTTGCCTCGCAGCATAAGCGAAACACACAGATTTAATTTTAGGATTTCTCTCAAATTGCTTTTTAATCCCTTTATAACATTCTTTCCACAAAAGCCCCCTGTATCCTGAAGCAGGGGGCTTTTTCGTGGTCCAAATAAAAACAGAAGCACAAAAGCCACCCTTGCGGATGGCTTTCATATAGTCTGAACACATAGAAACCGTTCAGTCGTCCTCTTCTGTTTCTGTAATATCGCGGGTAAATATCTGTTCCCGGCTGCTCTGCCAGATAAAGTAAAGGATATCATCGCCGTATTTTATCGAAACATCCTCATCAATGGAGCTTGTCTCCTCCTTCAGATGAATGGTCATACAATCATCACTGAGCGTATAGGTGCCTGTTCCTTCTTTACCTTCATTGTTGGTCACATAGGTACTGTCCTCATGAAAGTCAATGTATGCCTGTTCATGACCTTCAAAATACCAGCGACCCAAAATCGTCGTTTCATCAATGACATCCGGCGGATCTCCGATGTCTTCTTGTGTATATGTGCTCCGTGTGCACGCGCACAGCATGAAAACTGCCATGACAGCAAGCACAAGAAATCCAACGTACCGTTTTTTCATTTTCACTTCTCCTCCTGCGGCAAGATGGATTTATTATAGCAAATCATAACGCAAAAGTCTATAATAATATTTTTCATTTTTCTGTCTCCGTTCAGCTTGATGTAAAACAAGGCTTTCCCTGCAGAAAAATCGACATTTATCAAAATTGAACAAGAAAGAGCTTGCAAAACCATGTCAATTATGGTAAATTTATAAATGAAATACATTGTGCACAAAAATCAGCAATGATATTTAGGAATATTTGTCTTTGCAACTAGATAACTTGTACAATCTTTTCCTACTTCTGTTCCTTTTCCGTTCGATTACAAAATAGAAGCGAAGCTATTTTTTCCGTCGCAGGTCCGGACAGGCTGATCTATGTAAGCATACGGCATTTTGCAAATGTAATCACAACTTTCTAATTACAGTATTTTGGATAGTTTTATTCCAGCTGCAGCGCCCAGATATCGCGCTGTCCAGCAGTTCATGATGAGGTGTTTTGAATGGCTGTTACGCTGAAACAAATTGCAGAAATTGCAGGCGTATCCCGCGGAACCGTGGATCGTGCGCTTTATAACCGCGGTCGCATCAAGCCCGAGGTCGCAGAGCGGATCAAAAAAATTGCAGATGAGCTGGGCTACCAGCCGAACCGTGCCGGAAAGGCGCTTGCTATGGCAAAGCGTCCCGTAAAGATCGGCGTGGTCGCACAGGCGACCGAAACGCCGTTTATGCACCTGCTGCTGTCCGGTGTCGAGGATGCTACAAAGGAGATCTCTGCTTTTGGCGCCGAGGTGCTGACACGCTCCGGTGTCGGTCTGGACGTCGAGGCCCAGCTCAAGATGATAGACGAGTTAGTCGAGGAAGGCATCAACGGGCTTGCGATCGCACCGGCAGATGATGACCGGATGCGCAACCGCATCAACGAGCTCATCGCGGCCAATATTCCGGTCGTCACTTTCAATGTAGATATTGCAGATACCGACCGGCTGTGCTTTGTCGGGCAGAACAGTGAACAGGCCGGACGCACCTGCGCCGGACTTTTGAGCGCTGTCATGGGCGGAACAGGCGTTGTCCTCCCCATCTCCGGTTATCAGCACAACCTCTCGCATACCCTGCGCGTCAAGGGCTTTTGCGATGAGCTGGAAAAGAGCTTCCCGGATGTTCATGTGCTGCCGACGGTATATTGCCAGGATAACGAGGCGTTGACACAGGAGCTGACTGAAAAAACACTGGCAGAGCATCCCGACCTGACTGCTGTTTACATGGCAGCTGGCGGACAGACCGGTGTTTGTCGCGCCCTTGCGCGCATGGGCAAGCGTGGCCGTGTACGTGTGATCTGCTATGACCTGGTTCCCAACAACATCCGGAATTTGCTTGACAGTCGTATAGACTTCTTGATCGGGCAGGACGCACACACCCAGGGATATCAACCGGTTATGATCCTGTTTAACTATCTTTTTTCCGGTGTAAAGCCGGAAAAACCGTACTTATTCACCGATATTTCCATCCGAAACAAGTATAATGTTTGAGTCCGACCGCCCTTTGCAGCTGCCGCTGCCGGGGGCGGTTTTCTTGTGGCTTTGTCAGCAAATTGTCCCTCCCTCGCATTTACTTTTTGTCGATTTTTATGGCGTGCGTTCGCGTGAACGCAAACTAAAAAATATTTTTACGACCGAAAAAAGTTCTATTTTTTTAAGCTTTCATTATTTTTCTGCGATTTTGCAGACAAAAATGTCAAATTTTTCGGGGTTGTCTGGTATTTTTGTACAATTAAAAGCTCTTTTTATAAAAAATATGCATTGATTTACACAAAACAATGCGATATACTATAGTCACAACAACAAGAACAGATCGGTGTGGTAACCGATCATAAGAATTTTGATTTCGGAGGTTTTTGACATGGATGAACTGAAAATTGCTTTGATTGGCTGTGGCATGATTGGCAAGCAGCACATTGACCGTATCCAGAACAGAATCAAGGGCGCTACTGTAGTTGCAGTATGCGATGTATTTGAAGCAGGCGCTAAGGCTGCAGCTGAGATCGCTGGCCCGGGCACCAAGGTTTACACCGATTCCGCTGAAGCAATCAACGACCCTGATGTAAACGCAGTCGTTGTTACCACACCGGGCGCTTTCCATAAGAACCCGATCCTGCAGGCTATTGCAGCTGGCAAGCCGGTATTCACCGAAAAGCCGCTGACCAACACCGCTGCTGAGTGCAAGGAAATCGTTGACGCTGAGATCGCCGGCGGCAAGCATCTGGTACAGGTTGGCTTCATGCGCCGGTATGACCGCGGCTACAATCAGGTTAAGGCTCTGATTGACGAAGGCAGCTTCGGCGCTCCGATGGTAGTCAAGTGCACCCATCGCGCTGACGGCGTAGCTCCGGATTACACCACCGCTATGGCTGTTACCGATACTGCAATCCACGAGATCGACGTCCTGCCGTGGCTGATCAACGACGAGTGGGATGAAGTGCAGTGCATCATGCCGAAGGTTTCTTCTAAAGCGCACGAAGGTCTGCAGGATCCCCAGATCATGATCATGAAGACCAAGACCGGTATCGTTACCGTTCTGGAAGTCAACGTAAACTGCGGCTTCGGCTACGACATCAACTGCGAGGTTGTTTGTGAGAACGGCGTTATCAATCTGCCGTGCCCGTCCTTCCCGACCGTCCGCTACGCAAACAACGTTTCCACCAAGATCGAGGATAACTGGATCCTCCGCTTCATGGATTCCTACGACGTAGAGATTCAGGACTGGGTTGACCACGCGCTGAAGGGTGAGACCGGTGGTTCTTCCGCTTGGGATGGCTACGTTGCTTCCATCACTGCTGACGCTCTGGTTAAGTCTCAGACTACCGGTGCTGCTGAAAAGGTCGTTACCGGCGGCACCCCGGACTTCTACAAGAAGTAAGTAAAACAAAACAGAACTTCACACATACCATGCCGGATGGGGCTTCTCTCCATCCGGCACATGACGAAACACGATAAAGGAGATTACACATCATGCTTAAGATGGGTTTTAACGAAGGTTGCACTTGGGATGGCAACCGCGGTTGTGCAGATCAGTCCCTGATGGCTGACCTGAAGGCTTGCGCAAAGTATGGCATCAAGGGTATCGACATCCGTTTTGACTGCCTGGCTAAATATCTGGAAGAGGGCGGCACGCTGGAAGAGCTGAACGCTTTCATGAAGGCAAACGACATCGTTCCGCTGTCCTACAACGCACTGTGCTTCTTCAACATGAAGTCCACGCAGGAAGAGAAGGACGCTGTTATGGCTGAGCTGGATGACATCATCGCTAAGTGCGAAGCGCTCGACTGCCACATGGTAGTTGTTGTTCCGTCCTGTGATCTGGCTGAGCGCGGCATCGAAGCAACCCGTCAGGAGATCCGTGACGAGGCAGTTGCTGTTCTGAAGGAAATGGTCAAGAAGTGCGAGCCGACTGGTCTGAAGCTGTCCCTGGAATTCTGCGGCGGTCCGGCTATGTCCATCAACACCTTTGATGATGCTTACGAGATCGTCAAGCTGGTTGACTCCCCGCTGATGGGCGTTACCCTGGACCAGTATCACTTCAACGGCATGCGTTCCGACTGGTCCAAGCTGGAAGAGGCTGACGGCTCCAAGATCTTTGTATGGCATCTGAATGATACCGAGGATGTTCCGGCTGGCGCAGCTTACAACACCGATGCGAAGCGTCTGTGGCCGTCCGATCCGCGCGGCTGCCTGGATCACAAGCGTTTTGCTGACACCCTCCGCAAAATCGGCTACGACTTCGAAAACGGCTTTATCACCATGGAAGTATTCCGTCCGGAATACTACGAAATGAGCACCGATGAGTGCATCAAGACCGCTGCCGAAGAGACTGCAAAGCATATCCAGAGATACTGCAAGTGATCATCCGGTCAAAAACCGTTACGGCTTGTATAAGCCGGACCGCAGGACTTTCGTCCTGCGGTCTTTTCTTTTATCAAAATGTTTCGTATTGTCTGATATAGTCTGCCGGGCACAGATGGGTTTCACTCCACTTGACCATCTCGCGTAAAACCGGGATAAAGCTCTCCCCCAATTCCGTCAGGCTGTATTCCACATGTGGAGGAACCTCCGGAAATACTTCACGATGCAGGAATCCATCTGCCTCCAGCTCCCGCAGCTGTTTGGTCAGCGTGGATTGCGTGATACCGGCCAGCCGCCGCTGCAATTCGCCAAACCGCTGTGTTTTATAAAATGCAACATACCACAATATCAATATTTTCCATTTGCCGCTGAGCACGCTTTGCAGCAGGCTCATTGGCACGCACCGCGCCAGCACTTCTTCCGCACGAAATTTATTCTCCGCCATGATATCTCCTCCTGCTTTCAGCATACCGCAAATGCAATCAAAAAACAAGATACGGTCAAAAAGAATACTATATATCAAAATAAATCCTTCATCCAAAAAATAACCGTACTTGTCAAATGTGATCTTTCGCGTTACACTGCATGATAGAAACAACAAGC
Organism: Eubacteriales bacterium; assembly: GCA_030540435.1. GTDB lineage: Bacteria > Bacillota > Clostridia > Oscillospirales > Butyricicoccaceae > Butyricicoccus_A. Next base: position 31,128 of record JAUNWG010000013.1, on the reverse strand, counting down.
CGGCTCCGTTTCCAATCTCTTGATAAAAGGAGCAATCATGATGCATTATACTGGAACGATTTGGCGTCCGCCATATGAAGCAGACTCACTGCTGATTGAAGTTACTGCCGGATGCACACACCACCGCTGCAAATTTTGTACATTGTATGACGATCTTCCGTTTCGCTTCCGCGTGTCGCCGCTGGGTGACATCGAGGCAGATCTGCAGGAAGCACAGGCCTATTTGAGCGTATGGCGCGGTAAACTGCTCTCCCGTGTCTTTCTTGTCGGTGCAAACCCATTCGTTTTGCAATTTTCCCGGTTAAAATCGATCTCTGATTTAATCCACAGCTATTTCCCATCGATCAAATCCATCGGCTGTTTTGCGCGTGTCACCGATATCGCACTGAAAACAGATGCAGAGCTTTCCCAGCTGCATCAACTCGGTTATGACGCACTGACCATTGGCGTAGAAACGGGCGACGACGATGCGCTCGCGTTTATGAACAAGGGATACTGCGCGCAGGATATCGTCGAGCAGACGCACCGCCTTGATACGGCGGGCATTTCCTACAATTTCTTCTATCTTGCCGGAATTTCCGGCGCAGGCCGCGGCAAGATCGGTGCAATAGAGAGCGCAAAGGTGTTCAACATGACGCACCCCAAGCTGATCGGTTCCTCTATGCTGACGATCTTTCCCAATTCTGCCTTGTATCAGGAAATACAGGCGGGAAATTGGGAGGAGGAAAGCGAGCTGGAAAAGATGGAAGAACTGCACACACTGATTGAACATCTTACAATCCCTGTCTACTTTGCCATGCTCGGCGCATCCAATGCAATCCATATGCAGGGCAGGCTGCCCGAACGGCGGGAGTCTATTCTGAAACAGCTGGAGCAGATCTGCCAGCCAGAAAATGAACAAAAGCTGCGGCATTACCGCACGCATTTGTCGCATCTGTAAGAGATCGAAAGGATAACAAAAGGACAGGCGCATCACCTGTCCTTCTTTCGTTGTCCATTGAATTTATACTGTGCAATATCGAGGAACTGCATCAAATCTGCAATTTCAAATGTTGTATCCGATATAAACCAGCCTGGTGCTTCTGGTTGCAATACATCATACCATGTTAGCCATTCCTTTTTTAAATCCAGCGCAATTGCATAGGACAACAGTTCATATAGGTTGCTGCCGTTTAACTGCATGCATGCTGCAATTTCTGACGGACGAGCGTCCCTAAGAAAATTGCGAAATTTCCAGACATTCTCTTCCATTTCCTTGCCGTATTTTTTTAGTTTTATCATTCGGTTCTTTAGTAAACTAGCAATCAGGCTGACAACAAAACAGAACCAACAAAAGCCTTCTGGAATAATCTGCCTTTGCCACACTTTACGAAAGAAAATCGTGATAAAGACAATTAATAATATGCTATAAACGATTCCATCCGAACCGAACAGCTGCTCTTTCCAGCTTCGTTCATTTCTCGAATAACGAAACCCACTTCCAATATAAATAAGCGCAGCCGGAGAAATAAACAAAACGAAGATTCGGAATATGAATTCCTCTGTACTTCCAATGAAACACATGATTCCCAGTGCAATTGCTGAAATCCATGTAAGATAGGTCGGTCCTTTGACTGTAAGCGCATATTGCCCCTCAAACCTTTCCATGAGCGCAACATCCGCACTGCCGAAACCTTCCTCCCACGGGTCAAAGCTCTTATCCAACACAAGCTGTTTTCTGCCGGAAAATACTGCATAAAAGAACTTTTTCTCATGTCTTGATGCATCTTCCGACATATCTTCTCCCTTATTGATCCTATATATTTTCTGTTCTTTTGAAATAGAAAGATATCTCTTTTCTGCCCAGTATGGCAACAACGACAAAAAAGCCTCTCTGGTATCCCTGCTGAAAATATAACCGATCTCTGCCAAATCCAGATCTTTTGGAAAAATCTCACTCTTCTTATCTGTCTTTGATTGCTCTCTTGGCTGTACGCTGAACCAGATGGAAATCAATGCAAAAAAAATGCAAACCAAGCCCGCCAATCCGCTTAAAAAAGTGTAAAAATAATCCATAATGTGATTCCCCGCACTGTATTTTTCTAAATATTATCGCACCAATACACTCTCCTGTCAACGAAAAAGAAATGCACCACACAGGCTTCCTGCATGATGCATTACATTTCTATATTCCCAGCGCCAAATAATCGTCAATCAATTCGTCAAAATGCACCAGTGATGCCTGGCAACGGTTCATACGGGTAATCAGCTCCTGTACGGATTGTATATCCGTCGTCAGCTGATCGACCTGTGCCGCTGTCGCGCCGTTTTCCAGCGCACGTACGCCATACCAGGTGCGCTGTTCGTCGTCTTTCTGGACAGTACGGATGTAATGAAGCATGCGGGTTTCGTCCCCCTTTTAAACTGAAATTTTATCGGCTTCAGTTTAACATGGCAAAGGTGTGAAATCCGTCGAACAGATGCAGCATCTGTGGTCAATCCATAAGGATTTCATCGACATATGGCGCGAGTTTTGCGACAATCTGCTTTCGGTCTTGCCGCGTATCCTGCAGCAGCTCCGCATCATTGAGCAGATTGACCCATACTGCATACCGTCCATCCTCCTGTACTGTAACCTCCAACTCCGGCCAGTTGGCATACTGCTGCGGCGTATAGCGGTCATCATCGGCAAACAGGATCTGCGCCGCCGGTACAATGTGTTTGCCCATGATAATCAGGCGTTTCATCCCTGCAGCATCTCCCCGACGATCTGATTGACCAGCTTGCCGTCTGCCTTTCCCTTTACCTGCGGCATCAGGTTTTTCATAACCGGGCCCTTATCGCGCATGGTCGGCGCAGTGATCTGCAGCTTATCCAGTACCTCCTGTACAAGCGCACGGATCTGCTCCTCGCCCATTTCCTCCGGCGCAAACGCCTGATAAATGTCCAGCTTAAACTGGCATTCGCTGCGGATATCCTCGCGGTCAGCCGGTGCAGCGTCCATTGTTTCCCGGGTCTGCTTGATCTCCTTCTTGATGATGGCGTTTTCCTCGTCCTCTGTCAGCTCCTCGCGCTTGTCCTTCGCTTTCGCCTTGAGTGCAGCCAGCAGCAGGGACAGCGCATCTTTGCGCGCAGTGTCCTTTGCCTTGAGAGCTTCCATCATCTGCTTCTGGACTTCCTTTGTCTTAGACATATTCAATCTTCCTCCTGTTCCATATCACATGTGCAAAACGGAGTACAGAACTGATCCCGTCCGCACTCCGCTGTGTATTTTGTTATCATCCAAATCGTCTGGAACGAAACAATCTCTGGAAAAAGCCACCTTTCTCCTCCTGTTGCTGTTCCGGCGTTTTTTCCGGCTCCACTGCTTCGGGTTCGGGCTGCGGTTCCGGCTCCTGATACGCCGCACCAGTCTGGATACATTCCAGCACGTGCTCCAGTGTCTGCCGGTCTGCTTCCATCTGCACAGCCCGTATTTCACTGAGAACAGAAATCAGCCATGCTGTATTGCAGGTGTCGTCATAGCCTGCCTGCTTCATCTGCGCAGCGATCGTCTGCCGCGCGCGGCGCATGGCGCGCTTGATCTCAATATCCGGGCAGGATAAAATCTGTGCCGCCTGCGGGGCGGAACAGCCTTCACCGCACAGCAGCAGCAATACCGCGCGCTCTTGCTGCGGCAGAGCAGCCATTGCATGATATGCGTCCTGCAATCTGCCGGACAACGCATGGATCGGTAAACCAGCGCCCTCTGCCTGTTCCAAAAGGACAGGATAGGCAATGCTGCCGATCCACACGCGCATATCACTGGGGGAACGGAGATTCACTATCGCTTCGGATGCAGTGCGATAAATCTGCACGGCAGCAGTACCCGCTTCAGAACAGCCGAGCATTGCCGCTGCCAGCCATACATGTGGTATGGTATGGTCAAATAGGCAGACAAAGCCGTCCCTTTCGCCGGAACGTGCACGGGTGATCGCATCTGCCAGCGTCATGCCACTTCTCCTCCCTTCCGTAGAGTTTCATCATACACCTTTTTGCGTGAATTTTCTATATATGGTTTCACCAATTTTGCTGACTGCTTTTTGGCGCATTGCTGCGACATCAAACGGTAAAAAATCGCATGGCCACGCAGGCAGCCATGCGATCTGTTTCCGGCATTACGCAATGTCAATCCTCGTCGGAATCATCGTCGTCATCGTCGTCCTCATCCTCATCCAGCTCGTCATCGCCTTCGAACTCGATTTCAGGGTACAGGATATCGCCTTCCGGGATGTCGTCCTCTGGAATATCATCCTCCAGCGAAACGCCCCCGTCCAGTGTTGACATATCAAACTCCAGCTCCTCGCCGCATGCCGGGCACGCAATATTGCCCTGCTCCAGCGTCACTTCATCCACGAAAATCTCTTCGCCGCAGCTCGGACATACGACCTCAAACAGCTCCGTATCCGGGTCAAATCCCAGCTCATCGCCATCGATATCTTCTTCATCATAAGAATCATCGTCGTCGTACATATCTTCGATCAGAACGTCGATGACCTCCTGCAGCGCTTCGTTCTCTTCCTCCAGGTCGGTGATGGACAGCGCCATATCCTCCAGCAGATGGATGATCTCCTTCAGGACACGGCCTTCTTTTTTATCCACGTTGACTTCCAAACCTTCAAATAAGCCGCGTACATACGCAACACGCTCGGTTATAGTCATGGTTCCATTCCTCCTTATCTGGCTGACGGGATTGTACCGAAAAAACCTTCTTTGTCAATTACTCCTTTGCGCGCTCAAGATACTCGCCGGTACGGGTGTCGATCTTGATCTTCTCGCCGTTGTCGATGAACAGCGGAACCTTGACGGTCGCACCAGTCTCAACAGTAGCCGGCTTCAGCGTATTGGTAGCTGTGTTGCCCTTGAAGCCCGGATCGGTCTCTGTGATCTCCAGAACAACGAACATCGGCGCTTCTACTGCGAATACAGAGCCCTTGTAAGACAGGATCTTGCACATCATCTCTTCCTTTACAAAACGGAAGTCATCGCCGAGGATATCCTTGCCAACCGGCTCCTGCTCGTAGGTCTCCAGATCCATAAAGTAATACAGGTCGCCGTCGCTGTACAGGTACTGCATATCTCTGCGCTCTACGAATGCTTCATCATACTTGTCATTCGGGTTGAACGAACGCTCAGTCACAGCGCCGGTCATAACATTCTTCATCTTGGTACGAACAAAAGCTGCGCCCTTGCCCGGCTTAACATGCTGGAAGCTGACTACCTGATAAACCTGTCCATCCATTTCAAAGGTAACGCCGTTACGAAATTCGCCTGCGGTCATAAATAAACCCCTCCATATAAAAATAAAAATATTTTTCGATAAATCTGTTACTATTCTACCCTATCACACCTGTTTTTGCAAGCCTTACTTGCAAATTGTCAGCTGTTTTGGTGCATTTGTCAAATTGCGGCAGCCATCCTGCGTGATGCACAGCATATCCTCAATGCGCACGCCGAATTTCCCCAGCAGGTAAATGCCCGGCTCCGCAGAAATGATATTTCCCGGCGCGAGCGGCTTGTCGTAGCTCGGCGCTGCCAGCGGCAGCTCATGGATATCCAGGCCGATGCCATGGCCGAAGCTGTGGCCAAAATACGGGCCGAAGCCTTCCTTTGCAATGACCTCTCGGGCAGCACGATCAACCGAAGCGCCGGTAACGCCCGGCTTTGCCGCAGCGATCCCTGCCTGCTGCGCCCGCAGGACAATATGATAAATTTTCTCCATTTCCTCCGTGGCATATTCCACCGCAACCGTGCGCGTCATGTCCGAGCAGTAGCCATTGACCGTGCAGCCAAAGTCCATCGTCACAAAATCACCCGGCTCGATGATCTTCTCCGACGGCACACCATGGGGCATACTCGACTTTGCGCCGGAAACCACGATCGGTTCAAACGACATCGCCTCCCCACCGTAATCCAGCATACGGAAGGTCAGCAGCGATGCAATATGTTTTTCTGTGACACCTGCATGGATATCGTTTAACGTCTCTGCCAGTGCGCGCTCCGCAATGCGCTGCGCCGCAACACAGCTTTCGACCTCCTCCGCAGCCTTGACCTCCCGCAGGTCGCTGATAAGCGTGCCCATCGGCTTCATTTCTGCTTTTAATGCCGGCTGCCACTGCGCATGATCGCCGCAGGTCATGAATTTTTCCTCAAATGCAATGGTTTTGATCCCATCACGCATACATATCTCATTGACCATGTTTGCATACGAGCCATGTACCTGCTCGACGGTAAAACCGTCACCGATGCGTTTTTTCGCGGCCTCGATATAGCGGAAGTCGGTGAACAGCCAACCGCCCTTTGCGTCGATCAGGCATACCCCCGCCGAAGACGGGAAGCCTGTCACATAGCGGCGGTTCTGCGGACTGGTAATGAGCACCGCGTCAAAGTCCGACTCGCGCAGCGCCTTCTGAATCTGTTGCAGCATAAAATCCCTCCCTGTCCGGCTGTCTGCCGGGCGATCCGATCTATCCAGCGGCGCCAAAAACGCCGCCATATTCAAATCATTTGCTTCATATACTTTTGATAACAGTGCATCATGGAGACCGCATCCTCTGCCTGTGTACCGGCAGACTCGCAGATAAACCGCGGCGTATATCCCCGTGCAACCGTTTCCTGTGCGACTGCATCAAATTCCGGTCCATATACCGTATCCGCAAAGGTCAGATGGCGCACCTCGCCGCCCTTCCCGTACTCGATCTTGGAAAAGTGGCTGTGGAACTGTCGTGCGCGGGAGACGCCGATCGTATTCTCCATCAGGTCATACAACGCCTTTACATCCTCGCGGGTACACATGCCGCCATGCGTGCGCGCATTCAGATGGCCAAAATCAATGCAGGGCAGCAGGCGGTCATCCAGCGCCACCAGCTCCATGATCTCCTCCGCAGTCCCGATCACATTGACCTTTCCCATCGTCTCCAGACAGATCGTCACAGCATCATAGCCCGCCGCTTCCTTTTGGTCAAGCAGGGTATGCACATTATACCGGCTGTTTTCCATTGCCGTTTCGCGGCTGCGCTTACCCAAGCCGCCAGTGTGGACAACAATGCGGTCAGCGCCCATATCCTGCGCTGCGCGGCAGCTTTCCAGCACATAGCGCGCATTCTTTTCCCGCTGTTCCTCTGTGTCTGTGGACAGATTGATAAAATATGGCGCATGAAGCGACAGCGTAACACCGTTTTCACGCGCCGCCTGCCCGATTTTTTGTGCCGTTTCTGTGCCAACGCGCACGCCGCGTCCGCACTGGTATTCATATGCGGTAAGCCCCATCTGCGCGAGCCACGCCGGTGCATCGACGGTCGCACGGAAGCCTGCCGCAGCAAAGGAATCTGCATTTCCTGCAGGTCCAAACAATGCTTTCATCACAAGCCTTCTTTCACCGGGCGCGATCCCAATAAAATCAAGCGTTTTTGCTTTTCTGATGCGCCCCAAAATAACCATATATAGTGTACTGGATTTTCTACTAAATTGCAACTCGATTGGAGGACAACAGCATGGATCATCAAAAGGATTGGATCATCGCAGCTGCCGGCACTGATGCCGTGCGCACACGGGAAGCCGGCTTTACCTGCCTGCACTTATGTGCGGAAATATCAGATGAAGGGAATTTTTCTCTGCTGTCCCATCCGTCTAGCTCCCGCGGGGATTATCTGGGCATTGCAGACAGCGGCGGCGTGCCGCGCAAATGCAAAGCCTTTGCCTTCGACGCAGTTTCCGCCGCACAGGCACGGGGATGTGTGGGTATCATGGCGGACTTTGAGCGTCCACTGCTGCAGGAGCTGGCCGCGGCACTGGATGAGGAAGCGCACCGCTGCGGGCTGAAATTCCTGATCCCGCTGCCGTTGGCGGAATATGCGCCCCATGCCGCTGTCATTGCCGACACCGCAATCTCCGGTGGAAGCCTGGAAACACGCTTTTCCGACCTCACAGCGCGCTTCGGGCGCGAACGCATCGCCGCCCAGCTGGTGTGCTCCTGCGCAGATTTCCCGCTGCCCTGCGCCAGTCCGGACGGCACGCCATTGTCAGACCAGCAGTTCCAGACGCTGCTCCGCCGTACAGGCTCCACGGTCTTCTTTTCCCGCGACCTCTGCGCCAAATACTTTACCTATTCTACCCGAGAACAAGCACATTTTGTCCTGTTTGACGATGCCGATACCCTGCGTACCAAAGCGCGCATCCTGCATGGCATGGGCATGCATCAGCTGCTGATCGTCTATCCCGATGCGGTGAAGATCGGGCTGATGGAGGCATAAAAAATGCCCTCTCCCGTCAGAATACGGGCAGAGGGCAAAACTATTTTTAATGATTATTCGGGAACAGCTTTCCAAACAGCCAGTGTGAAAACGGTGCTGCTGCAAACATATTCCAGAAGAATGCCATTGGAAAGTTCTTGAGGAATGTGCCGACCCAAATTGCCGGAAGCTGCACCGGCGACTGACCCGCCAGGATGATATTGAACAGGATGGATGCCACCATGCTCATCGTTGGGCACATAATAGCGACCGTGCCCGCCTGCCGCATCAGCTGGCAAAAATACGGGTTATCCTTCTGCGGATCGCAGTGCCGTGCCATGAATGCCGCGCCCATGCGGTTGCCCCACAGATTGGAGAAAAGAAAAACAAATGCGCCCATATACAGCGCTTCCTTGAACGCTTCCCAGAAGACGATATTCGTCATGTTGCTGAAGCCGCCCGCCGAAAGGTTGACGCCCAGCTTGATCGCAATATTATAGACCTCCATGCCATACGCCATTGCATACGACATGATGATCCCGAAAATGATTCCCTGACCCTTTGTTTTTGGCATAATTTATGTACCTCCGTGCCGTTGAAATAATATTCCGCCTTGCATCGTCTGCGCAAAAAAGAAAGCGCGCAATACCCGATCTCTCGGATATCACACGCTTTGCGTAAACCATAATCCATTCTATGTGCTACACGGTACTTCTTTTTTAACACATTTTACGTGGAAAAGTCAAGTGCATATCATGCAAAAAAATGCCTTGCTTTTGTCAAATCGCAAATACCACAGTCGCAATGCGGAAATAGATGACGATTGAACAGGTATCCACAATGGTGGTAATCAGCGGTGATGCCATGATCGCCGGGTCAAGGCGGCATTTCTTCGCGGCGATCGGCAGCAGGCAGCCGACCAGCTTTGCGACGACCACCGTCAGCACCAGCGATGCTGCGATCACCACCGCCATGCGCGCACTGTGGTACATGAGATAAATGCGAACCCCATTTGCCACCGCCAGCGCAACACTGACCAGCGCCGCCACACGAAATTCCTTCCAGATTACCTTCAGGGTATCGGAAAATTGCAGCTCACCTACCGCCAAGCCGCGGATGACCAGCGTCGAGCTTTGCGAACCGCAGTTGCCACCGGTATCCATCAGCATCGGGATAAACGAAACCAGCAGCGGGACCGCCGCAAATGCATTCTCATACCGCGTGATGATCGAACCGGTAATCGTCGCTGAAAACATCAGGATCATCAACCATATAATTCTACTCTTCGCGTGCTGGAACACCGATGTTTTCAAATACGATTCCTCGTTTTCTCCGGTCAGCGCCGCCATCCTGTGCATATCCTCGGTGGTTTCCTCCGTGAGGACGTCGATCGCGTCGTCAAAGGTAACGATGCCGACGATACAGCCCTCGGAATCAAGGACTGGAATGGCAATCAGGCCGTATTTGCGGAACTGATTCGCAACAAATTCCTGATCGTCCGTTGTGCGCACAGACAAAAACTTGTCTGTCATAATATCCGCAATTTTGGTGTCATCTGCACTGAGCATCAAATCCTTCGCTGTAACGATGCCGGTCAGCTTATGCCGGTCCACCACATAGCAGGTGTATACCGTCTCACTGTCAATGCCGACTGTTCGGATCTTATCCAGCGCCTGACGGACTGTCATTCCAGCTTTCAGCTCAATAAACTCCACCGTCATGATGCTGCCTGCGCTATCCTCCGGATACTTCAACAGCTGATTGATGGCAGCGCGGGTCTCCCCATCTACCTGCTCGAGCAGATGTGTCACCACATTTGCCGGCATATCCTCCAGAAAATCTACTGCGTCGTCTGCTGACATGGAGTCCAGGATATATGTCACTTCTTCGGTCGTAAACGTGTCCAGCAGCTCCTGCCGCTGGTCATTGTCCATATATGCAAAGACCTCTGCCGCCTTTTCCTTTTCGATCATGCGGTAAACCAGCGCCAGATCCTGCGCATCCAGCTGTGACAGCACCTCTGCCAGATCAACCGGATTATACACGGACAAAACCTCATGGATGGACTTGAATTTCTTATCCTCCAACAAAGTCATCAATACTTTCTTTGTCAATGTGCGTTCCTCCTTCCATCGCGTGCACAAATCCGCACTGCGGCGCACGCCAAGGAGAACGCTATCCTTTCAGACAGCGGCGCGCAGTCCGTATTCAGCGGATATGTACACCTTCGTTCGTCGATGTCTACTGTCCAACTGCGCCACCTGCCTTTCCAAAAAATAAAAAAACACATCAAACGGCAATCCGGCCGATGATGTGCAACGCAACATTTGGTCTGTCTCGTCCAAGCTTTAACTCCACAAGGCGCGCTGAAAACCCAGCTTGAAACTGCATTAGACTATGCCTTCACGACATAGACTGTTCAACCTTCTCATAGTGTCTCCACTACTCCGCGGCAGCAATCCGTATCCTTGCGGTAGCCTCACCTACCGAATTCGTTTTTATTATAGCATTGATCTTTTGCATTTGCAATATGAAAACAAAAAAAGTACGGTACAGCCGCAGCCATACCGTACTCCTCCATTTTTCATTCCATTACCATACCTGATTTCCCTGTTTATCCATAAAGGAATGCTTACAGATCCTGCATTCCAGAACCGGACCCAGCAGCGGCAGTGTCTTATGGCACTGCGGGCAGCGCCACTTGAAGAAATTAATCAGATAAAACCAGATGACAAACACAATAGCGGCATACCCTGTATACAGGCAAATCGCACTTTCTGTACCGAAAATCAGACCAGTCACAAAGCATACGACAATCAGGATAATTGCGGCATACAGGAGATAGAAGCCGATCCTGCGCCATCTGTGATATGGCTTATCTTCTGACAGTTTTACTTTACTTTTTTGCATGAAAACTCACTCTCTAATCTGAATTTTCTTTTATTTTAACACATCTGTTTATGAGATGCAATGAAATGCATCAACATTCAACAAAAAAACTCCGTTTTCAGCAGCACTCGCAGGAGTTATTGTTGCAGCCGCAGGAATTGTT
>JAUNWG010000013.1:0-19817 GCA_030540435.1 Eubacteriales bacterium | reverse complement strand
CAGCCACAGCCCCAACCGCCATTGGAGTTGCCACAGCCACAGCAGCAAATCAGGACGATGAAGATGATGATCCACCAGCAGTCGAAACCGTTACCACAAGAATTGTTGCACATAATAAATTCCTCCTTCAATAATTTCATTCCCATACTATTGCGCAGACAGGCAGGAGGTGCAACGTATCGCAAAAAAATTCCGCCCTCCCCACAGTGGAGAAGGCGGAAATAAAGCCGGATGTCAGGATTCACCCAGTTCAAATGGGTCAGTGTCCTTCATGTGATAGCACAGCTTCATCAATGAATCCGTAAAATATACATTTTCGATTGGGATACCAAGGGTATCATCGCGCAGAGAGACATTGGTAAAATTCCAGATGCCGCGGATACCGCAGCGTACCAGCCGTTCCGCTTCCTCCTGCGCCTGATCTGCCGGGACGCACAACACGGCAATATCCGGCCGTTCCCGCTCGCAGAAGGCTTCCAGCTCATGCAGGTCATGGACCGGGATGCCGCGGAAATCACAGCCGATCACCTCCGGCACAGTATCAAATGCGCCGATCGGCCGCACGCCACAGAAGGAAAAATCAAAGTTGCGCAGCAATGCACGGCCCAAGTTGCCCACGCCCAGCAGGATCGCCCGCTGGCTGGCTGCAACGCCAAGGATACGTTCCAATTCCACGATCAGCTTATCCACACTGTATCCATAGCCCTGCTGACCAAAGCCGCCGAAGCAGCTGAGGTCCTGCCGGATCTGCGATGCTGTCAAGTCCATCTGCGCCGCCAGCTCTTTGGATGAAATGCGCTTTACACCCTCAGTTGCCAGCTCACGCAAAGTCCGATAATACCGCGGCAGCCGGCTTACAACCGCTTTGGACACATTTTTTGCATTTGCCACTAAAGATTCCTCCTGTTTTTGAAAATCTTACAGGGAAGCCTCCAGCGTCTCACGAACAGCCTTGATAAAGCCCTCCGTATTCAGCGGAGTGACGTCTTCAAGCGTTGTGATCAGCGCAAGGTCCTTTGTCATCTTACCAGATTCTACAGTATCAATGCAAGCCTTTTCCAGTTTGTCTGCAAAAGCGGACAGCTCCGGCAGGTTATCCAGCTCACCACGCTTGCGCAGTGCACCGGTCCATGCAAAGATCGTAGCGATCGAGTTGGTCGAAGTCTCCTCACCGTTCAGGTACTTATAGTAATGGCGCTGTACGGTGCCATGCGCCGCCTCATATTCGTAAACGCCCTTCGGGGAAACGAGGACAGAGGTCATCATGGACAGAGAGCCATATGCGGTTGCCAGCATATCGCTCATAACATCGCCGTCATAGTTCTTGCACGCCCAGATATAGCCGCCGTTGGAACGGATTACACGTGCAACCGCATCATCGATGAGGGTATAGAAATATTCCAAGCCAAGCGCTTCAAACTTTTCCTTGTATTCGGTATCATAAATTTCCTGGAAGATGTCCTTGAAGGTATGGTCATACTTCTTGGAAATGGTATCCTTGGTTGCGAACCACAGGTCCTGCTTGGTGTCGATCGCAAAATTGAAGCAGCTTCTTGCAAAGCTCTCGATGGACGGCTCCAGGTTGTGGATGCCCTGCACGATGCCTGCGCTCTTAAAATCATGTACCAGCTCGCGTGTCTCGCTGCCGTCCTCTGCGGTGTAAACCAGTTCAACCTTGCCGGCTCCCGGAATCTTCATCTCCGCGCCCTTGTATACATCGCCATATGCATGACGCGCGATTGTGATCGGCTTGACCCAGTTCTTGACATACGGCTCAATGCCCTTTACCAGGATCGGTGCGCGGAAAACCGTGCCGTCGAGGATCGCACGGACAGTTCCGTTCGGGCTTTTCCACATCTGCTTCAGGTTATATTCCGTCATGCGCGCTGCATTCGGGGTGATGGTCGCACACTTTACCGCAACGCCATACTTCTTCGTCGCCTCTGCAGAATCGATCGTTATCTGATCGTCTGTCTGATTGCGGTATTCCAATCCAAGGTCATAATATTCGGTCTTGAGGTCGATGAACGGACAGAGCAGCTCGTCCTTAATCATCTTCCAGATGACACGGGTCATTTCGTCGCCGTCCATCTCGACGAGCGGTGTGGTCATTTTAATCTTTTCCATGACGGATAATCCTCCTGTCTATGTCGGTTGCGGATCACGGGGCCCTGCCTGTGCCGCAAAACAAAATGTATCCTTTGGATTTCCCGGTTTGCATTCCCGTGCAAAAAATCCTGCAAATCTGTGCATCTGCTCCAAAAGGAGACATCCTGTACTCCTTTCACTGCCGCCGCATGCAGATAAAATGCGAAAATGTACAGATTTTTTTAAATCCTCTTATATATTACAACATTCTACAGAACATTTCTACCGTTTTGCCCGTTTTTTTGCAATTCCGTTCTTTTGACAGATTTTTTCCGAAATTTCCGCTGTCGCAAAGGCATTTTGCCAAATCGTACCTGTATTTCCTGCAAGAAATTCATAGTATGCCTGCGCGCCGATCATGGCAGCGTTGTCCCCGCATAGGCTGAGCGGCGGCATATAGATGGGAACGCCGAAGCCCTCCGCCATTTTTTCCAGGTCTGCACGCAGGCGGGAATTTGCCGCAACGCCGCCCGCAGCGACCAATGTGCGCACGCCGGTCTGCTCCGCCGCCAGCTTCAGCCGCGGCACAAGCGTGTCGCTGACAGCGCGCTGGAAGCAAGCCGCGAGGTCACGCTTGTTCAATATCTCTCCCTTCTGCTCCGCGTTGTGGGCGAGATTGATGACGGCGGTTTTCAGTCCGGAAAACGAAAAGTCCAGCGGCGCGCCGTCCACATGCGAACGCGGCAGCGGATATGCCGTATCGTCGCCGCCCTGCGCCAGTTTGTCGATCTTCGGGCCGCCCGGATAGCCGACGCCCAGCACGCGCGCCACCTTGTCAAACGCTTCGCCCGCCGCGTCGTCCCGTGTGCCGCCGAGGATCTCCATGTCGGTATAATCGCGCACCAGCACAATCATGGATGAACCGCCGGAGGCGGACAGGCACAAAAACGGCGGCTCCAGCTGCGGAAACGCCAGCAGATTCGCGGCAATGTGCCCGCGGATATGATGCACGGGGATAAACGGTTTGCCGAGCGACCACGCCAGTGATTTGGCATAATTCGCGCCGACCAGCAGCGCGCCGATCAGCCCCGGCGCACAAGTTGCCGCGACTGCATCCACCTCCGCAAACGTCAAACCTGCCTCGCGTACCGCCGCCTGCGCAACCGCACTGATCGCTTCCACATGCCCGCGGCTTGCGATCTCCGGCACAACGCCGCCATACAGCGCGTGCTCCTCCGCCTGTGAGTTGATGATATTGGAACATATCTTTCTGCCGTCCTCTATGACCGCTGCCGCAGTCTCGTCACAGGACGACTCAAATGCTAAAATCTTCATATCCTTTTTCCTTTGATGGATTTACTTGCTGTATTTTTGTTCGATCTTCATGTAAACGATAACGAGAACAATCACTTCAATCATGACGCCGACCACCGACAGCAGAATTGCCGCTGACGGCTGCGGAAGCAGCATCGGCAGGCCGAGCACACAGAAGACCGCCGCATACACCAGCCACAGCTTGCCCACCGCACGATTAAACGCCTTCACATTGTGTACCTTCGGCGACTTTGCGTTTGCCCAGAAGCCAACCTGCTTTTTTGCAAAGAAGCAATAGACGCCCAGCGCAAAGAACAGAATACCGACTACAATCCAGATCACAAAACCAATCATACCGATTCCTCCTTTGCAGGAAACCGCGTCATGAGCAGCGCATCCTCTGTCGGATGGCTGTAAAACTTTTTCCGTGTGCCGACCGGCTGAAACCCGCAGCCGGTATACAAGGCGATGGCCGGTTCATTGGATACGCGCACCTCCAGCGTGAGAAAGGCAAGGTCTGCGGACCGGGCAAGCAGCGCATCCACCAGCGCGCGGCCGATACCGCGCCGCCGGAAATCCGGCGACACCGCTACATTGGCGATATAGCCCTCATCCAGCACGGTATGACAGCCGATATACCCGGCGACTGTGCCAGTTTCGTCTACCGCCGTCAAAAACCGCGCGCAGCTGTTATCCAGCTCCTCCCGCAGCCCGTCCTCTGTCCACGGGTCGGCAAAGCACGCGCGCTCAATGTCCGCCACGGCTTTCACATGCGCTTCGGCGAACGGGACGATGCAGATATCGCTCATGCCATGCCCTCCACCTGTGTGCGGATGCGCCGCGCACACGCTTCATACGCGCCGCGCCCCATGCCCGCCGGGTCATCGATCTCCTGCATGGCATGTATTTTATGCGCATGCTGCGGATACTCCTCCGCCAGATGGCGTGCGATCGCCGCCGTGACACACCACACCGCATCCGCCTTTTCCAGCATGGAGGCGGACAGTTGCCGCGACACATGCCCATCCAGCAGCGCCGGACGCACCGCATCGCACAATGCCGCGCCTTCATCCGCATAGACCCCTGCGCTGTGTGCATCTGCGTCGTGTGTACGGCGGTACAGCTCTGCTGCCAGCGGCGCGCGGCAGACATCGTTGATATCGACAAACAGTATCATGGCTTACCCCTTTGCTGCATACCAGTCGTGTCCCCAGGCAGCGTCCACTGTCAGCGGCGCCTTGAGCGTGCAGGCAGCTTCCATCTCCTCCTTGAGTACGCGCATGGCCATCTCGATCTCATCCTCCGGCGTTTCCAAAATCAGTTCGTCGTGCACCTGTAAAATCAGGCGGCTGCGCATGTTTTCCTGTTTCAAACGGCGGTAGACGCGCACCATTGCGATCTTGATAATGTCCGCCGCTGTGCCCTGTATCGGCGTATTCAGCGCAACACGTTCGCCAAACGAACGGATGTTAAAATTCTTGGATTTCAGCTCCGGCAAGTACCGCCTGCGCCCGAACCGCGAGCACACATAGCCATCGTCCTTCGCCTGCTGCTTGATGCGCTCCATATAGTCGCGCACGCCGTGATAGACCTCCAGATAGTTGTCAATATATTCGCCCGCCTGCTTGACGGTAACGCCGATATCATTTGCCAGCGAAAACGCGGAAATACCGTAGACGATGCCGAAATTAACCGCCTTGGACGAACGGCGCATGGAGGGTGTGACATCCTCCAGCGGGACGCGGAACACCTGAGACGCCGTGATGGCATGGATATCCTGTCCGGAACGGAAGGCTTCGATCATCGTCTGGTCGTCCGCGATATCCGCCAGCACTCGAAGTTCGATCTGCGAATAATCTGCATCCACAAGCACACAGCCTTCCTTCGCCGTGAACATATGCCGCAGCTCGCTGCCAAGCTCGGTGCGCACCGGAATGTTCTGCAAATTCGGGTCGGTCGAGCTGAGCCGTCCGGTGGCTGTCACCATCTGCTGGAACGTCGAATGAATGCGCCCGTCCGCACCGATCACCTTCAGTAAGCCGTCAACATAGGTCGAACGCAGCTTGGTCAGCTGGCGATATTCGATAATCATACCGGCGATCGGATGGTAGCCCCGCAGCGCCTCCAGCACATCAATATTGGTGGAATAGCCGGTCTTGGTCTTTTTGATGACCGGCAGCCCCAGCTGTTCAAATAAAATTACCCCCAACGCTTTGGTGGAATTGATGTTAAATTCCTGCCCTGCCTGCTCATAAATTTCCGCTGTCAATGCGTCGATGCGCGTCGTGAGCGATTCGCCAAATGAACGCAGCGCGTCCGCATTTGCCTGAAATCCGTAATACTGCATGGAAGCGAGGATGTTTTCCAGCGGCAGCTCGACATCATAATACAGATCATGCATGTCCTCTTCTTCCAATTTGGGTGCGATGATATCCGCCAGCTGTGCTACAGCCGCGGCGTGGGCGCACAGCGTCTGCTGTGCCGTCTCTGAGCCGCCCAGCGGGGAAAATGCATCCTCTTCCTCATAGTCCGCAGCAGGCGGCAGCTCCCGGCTGAGATAGCCCAGCGCGACCTTGTCCAAGCTGTAGCCGGTCTCCGCCGGATTGAGCAGATAGGCGCCCAGCGCGGTATCGAATGCAAAGTCCGCAGGCTCGATGCCCTCTTCCAGCAGGGCAAGCAGATATGGCTTGCCGTCATGGACCGTGAGCGGATACGCACCGGAAAACAGCTTTTTCAAAATCTCGCGCCATACCTCCGTGCCGAGCTGGTCTGCACGCAGGAAGTACGCCGTGTCCCCCACCAACAGGCACAGGGCGGACAGCGACCGCGGTGCAGTCAGCACGATCTTCTGCTGTCCATCCAGCGCAGCAAACAACGCTTCGCCGCTGTCGAGCGCCGTGCAGGTGACGGCCTTTTCCGGCGCGGCCTCCACGACCTCCTCCGGCGGCTGCAAATTCAGGCGCGTAATGAAATTCTTAAATTCCAGCCGGGTAAACAGCTGATACAGCGCCGCTTCGTCCATCTGGATCGGCGGCAGGTCTGCAACGTTTGTCTCCAGCGGCACATCACGCACGATCGTGACCAAATACAGGCTCTTATCCGCGCTCTCTCTGCCCTCCAGCAGGCGCTTGCGCTGTCCCTTTTTGATGAATGGGTCGTCGATATTTTCATATACCGCCTGCACGGTGCCAAATTTCTGAATCAAGCCCATGGCGGTCTTTTCCCCGATGCCGGGAACGCCCGGGATATTGTCCGAGGTGTCGCCCATGAGCGCCTTGAGGTCGATCATATGGATAGGGTCAAAGCCGTATTTTTCGCGGAACACATCGACGGTATATTCCGTCGTGGTCGTCTGCCCCATGCGCGTTACCGCCAGCAGAACCGTCGTCCCGCCGCCGATCAGCTGCAAGGAATCCTTGTCGCCGGTGACGACCATACAGGTGTCCCCGCGGTCATTTGCCTGCTGGCTCAGTGTGCCCAGCAGGTCGTCCGCCTCAAAGCCCGGCTTTTCCATGCGCGGGATGCCCATTGCATCGAGCACCTCACGGATGAGCGGCAGCTGCTGCGCCAGCTCGTCCGGCATCCCCTTGCGCGTACCCTTATAATCTTCATATTCTTTGTGGCGGAATGTCTTTTCCTTGACGTCAAAGCAGACAACAATGCGATCCGGCGTGTATTCCTCCCGCAGCTTGAGCAGTGTGGATACAAAGCCATATACCGCGTTGGTGAACAGCCCTTCGTGATTGGTCAGCAGCCGGATACCGTAAAATGCACGGTTGAGCATACTGTTGCCGTCAATTACCATCAGCTTCATTCTTCGCCCTCCTATCACTCTACGTAAAACAAAATTATTATATCATGGATTGTCAAAGATTACAGCCAACATTTCAGATTTGTGTCGTTTTTGTATTATAAATTGACGCAGGATTTCGCGCTTGTTATAATATTGACTGAAAATCCTACCACAGAGAGGAAGTCCTTCCGTTGCATGTACCCAAACCAATCCGGCGTCTGCTGCCAAATGCCGCAGCGCTTTTGATTCCCTGGTTTTCCTTTTTTCTGCTCGAGCTGTTTGTCAGCCAGTCTACCGGCGCTGCCGGAACGGCTTCGCTGCTGTTCTCCGCCATATGGTCAGCTGTTTTTTCCGGCATCCTGTTCCTTCTGCCGCAGCTGGCGGCGCGCATCGTGTTTTGTATCCTCTATTTCCCCTTTGCCGCCTATGCCATCATACAGGCGGGCTACTACCGTATTTTCGGGAAATTTATGTGGCTGAGCGATCTGCTTTATCTGCGCGACGGCGCGGAATTTGCCGGTTCGGTCTTTGATTACCTGTCGGTCGGCTTTGTCGCAGCCTGCGTTCTGTTGCTGGTATGGGGCATTGCCGCTTGTATTCTGCGTCCGAAGACCCAAACGCATCGTCCGCGTGTGATCGCTGTTTCCTGTATCCTCGCGTCGCTGCTGTCCTGCACGCCATATCTGCTGGACAATGTCTCGTTTGCGGAGGACAAAATAAACCTCGGCCTTGGCACAGATTACTATGCAGGCAAATCCCAGCGCCGCGCCTATGAGCTGATGTATGACGCGGAAAAAGTATACGCCATGTGCGGATTATATCAGACCGCCGGACGCGATGTCATGCAGCATATCGTCACGCCGCAGCTTCCGGGAAACAAGTCGGAGGAAACCGAAAAACTCGCGGAGATCGAAGCCTATTTTGCGCAGCGGGGCGCGCATCAGGACAACGAAATGACCGGGCTTCTGGCAGGAAAAAATGTCATCCTTGTACTGATGGAAAGCGCAGACGACTGGACAATCAGCGAACAGACAACACCGACGCTGTGCAAACTGATGCGGGAGGGCATCAACTTTACCAATATGTACACGCCGCTGTATGGCAGCGTCCGCACGTTCAATACGGAATTTACCATGAACACCGGCGTCTTTTCCCCGACAGACGGCAGCCTGACCTTTACCTATTGCAGCAATGACTATTCCGAGAGCCTGCCGAATCTCTTCCGCCGCGCAGGCTATTCCGCAAACGCCTTCCACTACAATTCCCCAACGTTTTACAGTCGCGGCATTATGGACCCGGCGATGGGCTATGAAAGCTACATCTGCTATGCGGATTACGCGGAAAACGGCAACCAGTTTTCGCGGCAGCTGTGCGAGGATTCGTTTGTGCTGACCAATCCGGAGCTGGAAGCGCTTCTGCTGGGTAAACAGCCGTTTTTCAACCTCGTCATTTCCCGCAACGCGCATATGCCATACTCCGAACGCGATTCGGTCAGCCGCTATGCAATAGAAAAATATCCGCAGTATGAGGGTATCGACACCTGCGATGAAGTGGGCTACTACTATGCCAAAATGCACCTGCTTGATGATTTCTTTGCCGAACTGCTGGATAAGCTGGAGGAACGGGGGATATTGGATGATACCGTCATTATCGGCGTGACCGACCATTATTCGTATTCCATGAAGGATCAAAACAGGGTTTTGGAGCTGTCGGAGGTGCCGGTCGACCTGATGGTGGAAAAAACGCCGTTTTTCATCTGGTCGGCAGGTATGCAGCCGGTCACCGTGGACAAGACAGTCAACACGGCAGATATCGCGCCGACGCTGCTCAACCTGTTCGGCATGGATTTCCGCTATCACTACATCGGGCAGGACGCTTTTGACCCGGATTACAGCGGCTATGCCATATTCAGTGACGGCAGCTGGATCGACAGTAATGTCGTCTATCAGGACGGCGCCGTCATTCACGAATTTTCTGACGGCGCTGCCGCCAATACCGACCTTGCGAAAATGAACGAAACGGCGCAGCAATTTATCCGCATCAGCAATCTGATCCTGGAAACAGACTACTACGCGCAGGACTGACAAAAAAAAATACGCCTTATACCACGGATGTACAGCTGCGGTAAAGGCGTATTTTTTTAACTGATTTTCAGCTCCAGCCGCAGCCGGTCTGCCACCATGGAAATAAATTCCGAATTTGTCGGCTTTCCTTTGGTCCCGGAAACGGTAAAACCGAAATATTCCTGCAAGGTATCCACGTCGCCGCGATCCCATGCGACCTCGATGGCATGACGGATGGCACGCTCTACACGGGAAGATGTCGTTTTGAATTTTTTTGCCACAGTGGGATATAATATCTTCGTGATCGCATTGATGGCTTCCATGTCGTGAATTGTCATAATAATCGCTTCGCGCAGATATTGGTAGCCCTTGATATGCGCGGGCACGCCGATCTGGTGGATGATGTTTGTGACGCGCATTTCGATCTCTAAGTCCTCATTTGGGATGCGCACTGCTGTTGTCCTCGAAAAATTGCGCTGTCCGCCATATCGACACACGCGCTGCGCCAGTGCCTGCAAGTCCACCGGCTTGCGCAGATAAAAGCTGACGCCCAGCGAATTGCACTCCGATGTGGTTTCCTGCGACGCAAAGCCGCTGAGGACAAAAATAACCGGCATTTTTGCCGGCGCTGCATCGTTTAATTCATGCAAAACCGTCAATCCATCTACGCCCGGCAGCATCACGTCGATGAGCAGCACATCCGGTGCACTATCCAGTATGTGCTGGACAAGTCCCTTCCCTTCTGCAAACGAACCAACTATCTCGACGTGATTGTCCCTGCACAGCGTTTCAGCAAGCAGTTTGCGAAACTCCGTATCTTCGTCGGCAATCAGCACACGAATTCTGTTCTCCATGATGTCATTCCCTGCCTTCCAGCATTAACCGTAATAATTTGCCGTCTTTACGACGGTTTTAGATTACCATATTTTCCGAATTAAGACAATCAATTTTACTCATTTCTTCATAATAATCGTTCGACTATCAACGACATTTTACGCGAATTGTTTTCGCATTCTGTCATTTTTTGTTGAAAGCCGGAGCTGCATGCCAAACAGGGCGCAGATTGTCTGCGCCCCGTCTGTCAACCTGCGGCTTCCAGCATCATTTCCGCAGAAACTCCATATCCCCTTGCCGGATTGTTTACCAAAACGTGTGTTACAGCACCCGCCAGTTTGCCGTCCTGTAGGATCGGGCTGCCGCTCATACCGGGCACAATACCGCCGGTCTGCTCCAGCAGCGCCGGGTCTGTCACGCGGATGGTCATGGACCGGTCATCTGATGCATCACAGGTCACCTTTTCAATGGAAATTTCATACCGCTTGGGTGTATCGCCGGAGACGCAGGTCAATATCTCCGCCTTGCCGGTGTGAATCTCCGTCTCCGGCAGCACCTCAACGGCATCCGCCGCCTGATACAATGTGCTGTCGGTCAACGTACCGAAAATGCCGCACGCGGTGTTGTCGCTCAGCTGCCCGATCTCGCGTGAAAATTCATACGTTCCGACCAGCTCACCCGGCGTTCCGGATTCGCCCGCCACAACGCCGATGACTGACGCCGGGATGATCGAGCCGCTGTCCAGTGGAAGCAGCGCGCCGCTGTCAATGTCACTGACCGGATGGCCCAGCGCACCAAAGCTGCCGTCCTCCGGGTCAGCGTACGTCAGTGTACCGATACCCGCCATACTGTCACGCACCAAAATGCCGATTTGATACGTGCCGCCGTCACTGCTCTGCACTGGCTGGACGGAAACAGCTATTTCCGTACCGTCCCGCGTTCCGGTAATACGGATCGGCTTACCGCCGCTGCCCTGCACGATTTCCGCCAGTTGTTCGCTGGAGGACAGCGTCTCTCCGTCTGCTGTCTGCAAAATGTCACCGGCTTCCAGCCCTGCCTGTCCGCCCGGACTGACGCTGCCCGCGGCGCTGTCCACTGAAACCACAGAGGAAATGACCACACCTGCGGCAGTCATACGCACGCCGACAGGCACGCCCAGCGGAACCAGCTTTTCCCCTGCCGCCTGCGCGGTACATGGCAGCAGCAGGCACACCACCAGCAAACTGCTCCACAGCTTCATGCTCCATTTCTTCATCGCATCCTCTCCTTCCCTTTTTAGATTGACCACGATCCGGCAGGCACATGCATGTGTTTGTCTGGGTGTACGGGCAGCGGCAAACCAGTCTGCCCGGCGGCATCCTGTTTCGGAAATGTCTTGCGCGGGGTGCACACTATTGTATAATTGAAAAAATTTTGATATAGTAATAATAGTAAACAAAAAGGGAGAGATTACCATGCGCGTTGCAATCGTCGGCTCGCGCTCTGTTTCAATGGATGCATATGATATCGTCTTACGCTATATTCCCAAAGGAGCAAGCGAGATCATTTCCGGCGGCGCGGAGGGCGCAGATCAGATCGCAGAGGTTTATGCAGGAAACAACCATCTGCCGCTGCGGATCTACCGTCCGGACTATGAAACGTATCACAAAAGCGCGCCGCTGCAGCGCAACCTACAAATCGTACAATACAGTGATTATGTTCTCGTCCTGTGGGACGGAACATCCCGCGGCGCGGCAAATGTCATCCGTCTGTGCTTTCAGGAATTTACGCCGGTGCATGTCCTGCTGATCCGCGACGGCAAGCTCGTGCAGACGCTGTTCGGGCAGGACGACGGCAGGCTAATGGGTTAAGTATTTTCCATATGCGTACAAAAAACCGCCTTTCGGCGGCTTTTTTCGTTTAAAAAATTACTTTTTTATCCAGTTCCAACATTTAGAAGCGCAGCAGTCCGTTTTCATCGTACTGAAAATCCGGTCCCCATGCAACTTCCCAGTAATATCCATCCAAATCGGCAAAATATGCATGATAACCGCCCCAAAATACATCCTGTGGCTCTTTTACAATCGTTCCTCCTGCCTTTCTGACCAGTTCAATGACTTCGTCGACCTCGTCCTTGCGCTCTACATTATATGTCAGCGTAATACCGCCAAATCCATTTCCGATCTGCGGTGGATCATCCGCATTGATATCCTTTGCCAATAGATCCAGCGGGAATAATTCAAATTTTGTCCCCGGCGTATCGAAAAAGCATACATATGGATTATCTTCTGTGCAATCGGTTTTGTATCCCAAGCCGTCCCGATAAAACTTTATCGCTTTTTCCATACTTTTTACACCCAAACAGATACATGTAATCTTGTTCATGGAAAACCCTCCTATAAATCCCATTTCTCCATCTATTTTCCTCATGATTATATCACGTACAGCATAATACGGCAACAGAAAACCACATCTGACGAGAATCAGATGTGGTTTTGCATATTCCATATTCCGTTTCCTATAGCCGCCTTTCCGCGGCTTTGTATGGAAATTTCATGATTTTTTCACCATATTGGTCATGCTGTGCAAACTGATTGCCAGCGTGGACATATTATGCAGCGTAGCTGAGGTCGCCGGTGCGAGGATGCCCGCCGCGCCAAGAACGATCAGGCTGCCATTGAAGCCGATGACAAAGCGGTAATTGGAACGGATGCGCTTCATCAGTGCATTGGCAATGCGCTTCAGGCTGACCAGCTCGGTCAGGTCGTCTGCCGCGATGGTAATGTCTGCGATCTCACGGGCGATGGCTGCGCCGCCGCTGATCGCAATGCCGACATTTGCCGCGGACAACGCCGGGGAATCGTTGATGCCGTCGCCCAGCATGACAACGGTGCGTCCCTGCTCGCGTTCCTGTCGGACATATTCTGCCTTATCTTCCGGCAGAACCTCTGCGCGGTATTCATCCACGCCGAGCTGTTCCGCAATGGCTGCTGCGGTGCGTTCACTGTCGCCGGTCAGCATGACGATCTTTGGAATACCAAGGGCACGCAGGCTGCGGACTACCTCCTGCGCTTCGCTGCGCAGTGGGTCAGAAATACAGATCACTGCTGCCAGCTTTCCGCCAACGGCAAGATACAGGTGGGAATACTGCACCGGCAGGGTGTCAAACATTTCCTGATCCTCCGGTGCGATCTCACATTCCTCATCCTCAAAGACAAAATGTGCGCTGCCGATGACGACCTTTTCTCCCTCGACGGTACTTGCAATGCCATGGGCTACAATGTATTCGACCTTGGTATGCATTTCTTCATGTGAAAGCCCGCGCTCCTTTGCCGCATGTACCACTGCATTCGCCATAGAATGCGGGAAATGCTCCTCCAAGCAGGCTGCAACGCGGAGGACTTCATTTTCCTCTCGTCCGCCGAACGGGATCACCTTGACGACGACCGGGCACGCATGGGTCAGCGTACCGGTTTTATCAAAGACAATGGTATCCGCTTCCGCCAATGCTTCCAGATATTTGCCGCCCTTGACAGTCGCATGATAGCTGCTTGCTTCACGCATAGCGGAAAGTACCGCCAGCGGCATTGCGAGCTTGAGCGCACAGGAGAAGTCGACCATCAGCACAGACAGGGCGCGCGTCGTGTTGCGTGTCAGCACATAGGTCAGCGCGCTGCCTGCCAGCGAATACGGAACCAGGTGGTCCGCCAGATTCGCCGCACGGTTTTCCGCCGCAGATTTCATCTTTTCGGATTCTTCGATCATCGAAACAATCTTATCATATCGGCTGTCGCCGGACTGCTGATTGACGCGCAGAACGCAGTCGCCCTCTTCCACGACGGTACCGGCATAGACCATACTGCCCGGACGCTTTGCAACCGGTACCGACTCGCCGGTCAGCGAAGCCTGATTTACCATGACCTCGCCTTCCGCCAGAACGCCGTCCAGCGGGATCAGGTTGCCCATGTGTACGCAGATGCAGTCGCCGCTCTGAACCTGCGAGATCGGCGTGAGCACCTCGCCTTCTTCTGTTTTCAGCCAGACACGATCCACATTCAGCGACATGCAGCGTGCTAAGTCGTCGACAGACTTTTTATGTGTCCATTCCTCCAGCAGCTCGCCAAGCCCCAGCAGGAACATGACCGATCTTGCCGTCTCAAAATCACCGCGCAGCATAGAGATGCCGATAGACAGGCCATCCAGCAGCTCCACATGCATTTCACCGCGCACAACGCAGCGCAGCGCGCGCAGCAGATACGGTGCGGAACGGTACAGCGTATACGCCGTGTGCAGCGGCGCCGGAAGGAACAGCGTGCGGGCTGCCTTGGCAAGCACCATCCCCACCAGCTTTTCCTCGTATTCTCGGTTTAATTCCCTGCCGCTGTGCAGTGGCATCAGATTATTTTTCTCCGCCATTTCATACGAAAAACGGCTGAGCGCCTTGAGCAGCCCGGTACGGGAATCCTGATATCGTATGATCGCGCAGCAGGTGCGCTCATGTACCTTGGCATCCGTTACCATACCCAGACTGCAGAGATATGCTTCCAGCAGGTCTGCCTGCGCAAGCGTCATTCGTTTCTGGAACAGCTGGATACGGATACGCCCGCTGCTCTCATGTAAAATTTTAAATTTCATAGTCCCTCCACAGAATGAAAAGGGAGAACAGCTGCATGCCGTTCTCCCCGGTTGAAGCCGTGATTAATCCTCGTCGTCCTCTTCCTCTTCTGCAGCTTCTTCGGAGGTATCCTCAACAGTTTCCTCCTGCGCTGCACGCTTTGCATTGATATCCTTTGCATCTGCCAGAATATCATCCGCATTTTCCTGGATGCAGTTCACGGTGCTCATTACGGTTTCCTTCATGCGCAGAACAGCAGCAGTCGTATGGGTATATACCTTCTTTGCGTCCTTGCTGCCCAGCAGCTTCAGACCTGCAGAGCCAAACAGGGTACCGCCAACAAAACAAACCAAATGCTTCGAGATTTTCATGTGTAATTCCTCCCGCCATAATAACGATATAATATATATTCTTTCTATCACGCCATCCTGCATGGGACGGCTCTTATCTGTTGAAATTATATTAGCACGCAATGATGATTATTTCAAGTAAAATTATACATTTTTCTCGATTATTTTTTAATTTTTCTTTACATTTTCGTTTGTTTTTTGCGAACTTTCGCATTAATGTTAGCCATTGAATTTTTGCAAAAATATGCCGTAATACGTTTATATATCGCATATTCCCGCATTTTTATTGTATTCTTCTCTTTGTTACCCCCAGCTTATTCCACATCCGATTTACCGTTTCCAAACTTCTGCCTCTTTCACCCCGTTATGACAATATGCTCGATTTGTTAGTACGTACTGACATTTTTTGTGCACGCGGAAAGGAGCATCAAAGTTCGATGCTCCTCCGCCCTGCCAAACAGCCTGCTATACGCCACCCAGCTTCCAGCTGGCAGCCTCCCGGCGCATACCGATAAAATCAGCATAGATACCGGGCCGGGCGACCAGTTCCTCATGTCGACCTTGTTGCACGATGCTGCCGCCGCTCAGCACCAGGATCTGGTCGGCATTGCGGACAGTTTTCAAGCGGTGCGCGATCATAATAATGGTCTTCTCCCGCGTCAGCGCCGCAATGGCCTTTTGCAGTTCAGCTTCGTTCTCCGGGTCGACACTGGCTGTCGCCTCGTCAAGGATAATGATCGGAGCGTCTTTCAGGATCGCCCGTGCGATCGAAATACGCTGTTTCTCTCCGCCGGACAGCGTACCGCCGCCCTCTCCGATCACCGTATCATATCCATCCGGCAGTGCCATGATAAAGTCATGGCAGCATGCCTGCTTTGCAGCCTCTACCACCTGCGCATGTGTGGCGTCCTGCCTGCCGAACTTGATGTTATTCTCAATCGTATCATTGAACAGGTACACGTTCTGGAACACCATGGATATCTGCTCCATCAGGCTGTCCAGCTTATAATCCTTGACATCACGACCGCCAACGGTAACACGGCCGCTGTCCACATCCCAAAAGCGGGCAATTAGATTGCACAACGTGGTCTTACCTCCGCCGGAGGGGCCCACAATGGCGGTGGTGGTCTTTTCCGTGATCGTAAAGCTGACATGATCCAGCACCTTGCGGTCGCCATAAGAGAACGTCACATCCTGAAAACGGATGTCCGCATGTGCCGGCGCAAGCGCCTGCCCGTCAATGTCCATCACGGGCGTGTCATCGATGGAATTTGCCTTATCCATCGAAGCGCCCAGCATTTGCAGGTTATCTGACATATTGCCTGCGCTCTCCAACTCGCGGTAGAGCATGAACGACACAATGAGCATGAGCAGGCACCGGGACAGTGTGAGCGTCCCTGCGCTATAGAAGGCAAGCGCACTGACTACCATAATCACACTGAACGCGCGCACCACCAGCTGCCGCGCCGCAGACCACGGCACGACCGACTGCTCCATCGCCAGTGCCCGGTCACAGCTTTCCTCCACCGTCCGGTTTACCGTCTGGTTATTGTCCTTCTCCAGCCCGTAGGATTTGACGACGCTCATTCCCTGAATATACTCCAGCACCGCCTCTACCAGCGCCATCTGCGCGTGCTGCCGTGCCGGGCCGGTCCGCAGCATAGCACGCTGTGACAGCTCCGTCACCAGCAGATAACAGAGGATACCGACAATGGCGATCAGCCCAAGCCGCCATTCAGCGATCGTAAGCATCAGGCACAGCGCCAGTGTATTCAGAAAGCCGCCGATCACCATGACAAGGCATCTTGCCGCCGTATTTTCCACATCGCCCAGCGTAGTCGTGACCACTGCGGTGATATTGCCCAAGCTGTTGTCATTGAAATATCCCATCGGAATATAGCGCAAACGGTCACCAATATGGACGCGCTTCTCTGCCACCATGAAATAGCCGGTTTCGGTTTCCATATTGGTAGACTGGTACGAGCAGATTGCCTTGCCAATCACAGAGACCACCATAATGGCGACCACGGGCCAAAGGCGCCCCATCGCTCCCGCGATGACCATATCCAGCGTCAGCATCAGCGCCATAAACTGCAGCGCAGAAAATATTGCGCCCACAAAAGCTACCAGCATGGATCTTGTCAGCAGCCCTTTGCGGCTCGCCGCAAAGGCATAGATCTTTTTCAATACACCAAACATTGCAGTTCCTCCTTTCAGCCCTGATCGCGTGTATCCAGATATGCCTGCCACATCTGCGCATACAGCGGACAATGCGCCAGCAGCGCGTCCTGTCTCCCCTGCCCCACGATGCGCCCGTTTTCCACGACCACAATGTTGTCCGCATCCGCAATGGTGGACAGGCGATGGGCAATGACGATGAGCGTTTTGCCCTTTGTCAGAGCAGAAATGGCGCGCTGGATCATCGCTTCATTCTCCGGATCAATGCTTGCCGTTGCCTCATCAAGGATAACGATAGGCGCATCCTTCAGCATGGCGCGTGCGATGGAAATACGCTGCTTTTCGCCGCCGGACAGATGCCCGCCGCCGCCACCGCAAATCGTATCGTAGCCGTGCTCCAGTGCCCGAATGAATGCATCACAGCCCGCAGCTCTGGCAACCGTCTCCACCTCGGCATCAGAAGCATCCAGCCGTCCCATGCGGATGTTGTCCCGCACGGAGCGGTCAAACAAATAATTGTCCTGCGATACATATGCGATCTGCTGGTTCAGCTGCTCCAACGGCAGCTGCCGGATATCTACGCCGCCCAGCGTGATCGCGCCGCCGGTCACATCCCAAAAGCCTGCGATGAGCTTCGCAATGGTGGATTTTCCCGAACCGGAAGGACCGACCAGTGCGGTGACTGTTCCCGGTTCAATATCCAAATCTATGCCGTGCAAAATCTCTTCTTCTGCGTTTCCGTAGGTAAAGCGGACCCGTTCCAGCTGAATGCCAGTTCCTTGCAGAGTCGCTTCCTTTTCCGGCCGCACAAGCTCCGGCGCATCCAGAACCTCTGCGATCTCCTCTACATTCGTCCCGACCACGGCCAATTCATCTACAAAGGACATGGCAGCCAGCAACGGGCCGGTAAGCCCCAGTGACAGTACGATAATGGTCAAAAAATGTGCGGCGGACAGGCTACCCGCATTCCACAGCAGCAGCCCGACCGGCAGGATCGGCAGCAGCACCGCCGGGGTCACGGACTGCATAGTCGCCATATACTTCTGGTTATCCGCCATCCAATCCACATAATACTGCGCATTGTCCTGCACGGCGCCGGAATACTTTTTGTAGGAACCGGCGCTCTGGCTGAACGCCTTGACTACCTGGATGCCGCCTACATACTCCACGATGGCGTTTGCCATGCGGCGGCCGATGTCCACAGCGCCCTGCCAGCGCACCGCATAGGTCTTGCCGCTCTGCGAGGCGACAACCAAGCCAACTACCGTGGTGAGCAGGCTGGCAAAGCCCATGCGCCAGTCCAGCACAAAAATGTAGACCGCAATGGCGATCGGGACCAGCGCATTGGAGGTCATCTCCGGGATCAGATGCGCCAGCGTCGGCTCCATCCCCTCCACCCGGTCGACAATCGTTGTCTTATATTGTCCGGATGGGGTATCCAAAATGGTTCCCATCGGGACGCGGCTGAGCTTTGCAAGCAGCGCTTTGCGCAGCTCCCGCAGCGTGTAATAGGTAGCGGTATGGGATATCGCTGTTGACCATGTGGAAAACAGCGCCGTACCTGCATAGCCTGCGAGCATAGCAGCGCACCACGGCAGGCACGCCTCCAGCCCGCCGCCGTCCAGCAGCAGCCGGATCATCGCAGCAATGCAGAAATATGTCGCCATATTGCAGACAACGCCCAGCACGGCAAGCACAACAGCTGCGTAAAATCCGCCGTGGAAGCCTTCGGCCCACGCCCACAGCACCGCAAACGGCGATCGTTTTTTGGTATCTTCCATAATAGCTCCTTTCGTTAGTTAAAACTAACCATCCTGTATAAAATTTGGGGAACTCAGCTACCTGAGATCCCCAGGATCTTGAACCAGCCCGCAGCATAAAAATCCCGCAGGCTGCACATATGCTCCATGGCCTTCTCCCGCGGCATATCGTGCCGAATGGTTTCAAACAGGCCGTTGAATAACATGCTGGACACGATATGGATCAGCTCATCGTCGATGGGCTGGACGTCCATACCCGCAGCCTGCATGGCCTCGATCAGCACATGGCTGGCATTTACTTCGATCTCTGTCAAGGTTTCCAGATAATATTCGTACTGTGTTCCGGCAGAGCAGCAGACGATCAGTTTAAATGCATCAAAGTTGTCATAGATGTATTGCATCATCCACATCTGCCCGTCATCCGATATCTCCGGCAAATTGGACAGCTGCTGCTCCAGTGTCAATGTAGAAAAATCCATCTGGATCTCCCGATAACGCTCCAGCAGCGTGTTTGCCGGTTCGGCTACCAATTTATCAAATATAGCAGCTTTGTCTGTGTAATAGCGATATAATGCACCCGTTGTCACGCCTGCAGCAGCGGCAATGCTGCGCATGGACGCGCCCTGAAACCCCCGCTCCAGAAATTCACGTTTTCCCGCTTCCAGCAGTTCCTCTGCCAATTTTTCATTGATCGGTCGCATGCGCACCTCCTTAAAATAACATTGTTATCTGATAACAATGTTATTTTATATCCGCGCGTGCTTCTTGTCAAGAGAAATTCAAAAGAATATCGCACACCCCCTTGACAAATTCAGCTACAGGCTTTATATTGATAATTAAATT
>JAUNWG010000071.1 GCA_030540435.1 Eubacteriales bacterium | reverse complement strand
TTAAATGCACATAACTTTCTGCGGCAGAAATCCCGGACAATAGTATGATCTGTTGTCCGAATCCAATCAATGGTATCGTAATCCTCCATGTGTACAAACCGTTCCAGCCATACAAAATCAGCAAATACCTGCTGAATGACCGATTCATACAGCTGCCGGATTATAATATCCTGCTGTGTTGAATCGCTCTGTTCCTGTATGAGCTGCGATACGATAGCATCATAGCACGGTGCAATATCGGCAGAACCAATAGCCTGTACCAGATCATCGCATCCCTTCTGATATGCATGTTCATGCTTTTGCAGCCGTTCTCTGGCACGAAAAATCAAATCGAGCAGCGCGTCTTTTGTCAGTGGACGCAACAGATAATCAAAGGCCCCATAAATAATGCCCTGCTGCGCATATGGAAAGTCCGGAAAATCACTGGTCAGCACTACCAGCGGGCATAAATTCCGTTTTTTGATTCTCCGAAGCAGTTCCAAACCATCCATTCCATTGAGCATCAAATTGACCAGAACAAGGTCAAACTTTTGCTCACATAGCAGTCGATACGCACATTCTCCATCACGCACCGTCACTACATCTGCGTACTGCTCCAATTCGTCCCAAACCGCTGCACGCAGCTGGTCTGCCGCTTCTAAAATACAAAGTTTCTTTTCCATAAAATCGTCAATTCAGCCAATGTCTACCTGAAAATATTTTAATCCCATATTTCCTATTGTTTTAATGTATATTATGTATGTTCATATTATATTCCAGTTCCTGTATTTTGTCAACAAAAGCGGCTTGTAAAGTGACTTGATCCGTATATCACTTGCTTGATACTTTCATAAGAAACACCTGTCAGATTGCTCTGACAGGTGCTCTGTATATATTGACTTCACAAATGATTGCTTCATTTTGCAGTTCCTATAGATGTTAATTCAGGGGTTTTCTTCTCCAGCAATTTACGAATACCCATAATAGCAACGACAATGCCAAGTGCAAACAGCAGGGCAGCAAAAACCAACTGAAGTCCATCGCCAAAGGCATTGACAGAAGTACCTCCCAGCAGGCCGCCTGTCAGCGATACGATCTTAAAGAGCAGTGCAGTGAAGGTAATAGCAAGCATGCAGATCATCGGAAGCAACAGCATGAATCCCTTGCGGTGTGTATGCTTGAGAAAAACAGCGCAGGCGATGAGCGACAGCGCACCCAGCAACTGGTTCGCAGAACCGAACAGCGGCCAGATATTTGCATAACCCATTTTAGCCAGAGCGTATGCCAGAACCAGCGTAACAGCTGTTGCGACATACTTGTTGGAGCAGACCTTGACAACTGGAGACAGATTGTCCATATCAGTATCGGCGTCAACAAAAAATTCCTGAAATGACAGTCGGCCTACACGGGCAACCGAGTCCAGCGATGTCAAGCCGAATGCAGAAACAGCCAGCAGGATGAGGGTCGATGAGAACGTCTCCGGGATACCGAGCTTCGTAAGGAAGGTTGCAATCGCGGAAGCGAAGATCTGCGGGGGTGTGCCCTCCGGCAGTGTTGCGCCGGATGCCAGAAAACCAACGCAAACCAAGGAAATGATAGCCAACATACTTTCCATCAGCATCGCACCGAAGGAGACTGGCAGCATATCGCGTTCATTCTTGATCTGCTTGCTGGCAGTGCCGGAAGACACCAGCGAATGGAAACCAGAAATTGCGCCACACGCGATGGTGACAAACAGAGTTGGGAACAGGTACGAGCCGTTTACATTGAACGCCGTGAAGGTCGGCAGATTCATCGACGGATTATAGACAACGATACCGACGACAGCTGCAACGATCATGGCAACGAGCAGATAGCTGTTCAGGTAATCACGCGGCTGGAGCAGCGCCCAAACCGGAACGATAGATGCAACAAAAACATAGACAAACACAAATATATGCCAGAAGCTTGTGGTCTGATAAACCGGAAACAGAAGTCCAAGGGCAACGCATGCAACAAGCAGTGCAATTGCGACCACTGTATTGACCGCAGACGAGAAATGCGTATATTTGAGGAAAAATCCGAGTCCCACTGCTGCCACGATAAACAAAATGCTCGTGGTTGCAACCGACGCATTCGCAGCGATCTGGCTGCCATCTTCAGCAAAGCCATTGAACGTACCGGCTACGATATCTGCAAAAGCGGCAACAACCAGAATTGAAAACAGCCAGCAAAACAGCAGGAACAATTTCTTGCCCAGTTTACCGACGTACAACTCGATAATAACGCCGATCGTGTGACCCTTGTTCTTGACAGACGCATACATAGCGGAAAAATCCTGTACCGCGCCGAAAAATACACCGCCGAGCAGGCACCACAGCAGTACCGGTACCCAGCCGAAAATTGCGGCTTGAATCGGACCGTTAATCGGTCCTGCGCCCGCAATCGAAGCAAATTGATGACCAAAAACAACGCCGCGGTCGGCAGGGACATAATCCACGCCGTCCTCCAGTTCATACGCAGGCGTCTTTGCCTTCGGATCAATGCCCCATGTGTTTGCAATCCATCTGCCGTACAGCAGATATGCTGCAACGAGCACAACAATGGCGATCACCATGATAGTAAGTCCATTCATTGTTAATACACTTCCTCATAAATATAAATTCTCATCCTTCCAAAATCAGAAACAGCCTCCGCCTCCAACGGGATTACCCGTAAGAGACGAAGGCTGGAATTTTTCCTCCGCGTTACCACTCCATTTGCCGCATATAGCGACCACTCGACCACAGCTGTAGATTATCATACTACAAGTGTGTTCCTCGATAACGGCAGGTACCGGATCGTATTACTGAAATGGGACAAAGTAACCGTCCTATTTGTTGTGCGACCTGTTCGCAGGGGATAAACCGGCTCGTATCCTGCCGCCTTGCACCATCCGGCGACTCTCTGAAAGGATGAATTGAGCAGGTCCGTGATCCTGTTCACTACATTTTGGATATCTGAGATTGTCTTTAGTATACTCCATATCTGATGGAAAACAATGGCATTTTTAACAAAATTTTGGACTGCAAACAAAAAAATTTGTATCACGCTGTTATCCCAAGCTCTCACACAGATATATTTGAAGCATTGCACTTCATTTCAAAAGGGACATCCGAAATCACTTCGGATGTCCCTCCATTCAGGTCGATAATATTTATTCCTTCATTCTTTAGAAGGTGTTTGAACGGAAATTACAGCGTAACCTTGCGGAAGCTCTTTTTGCCCTTGCGGATAATCATACCATCGCCTGCAAAGTCAGCTTCGCCGTACATCGCATAGACATCCGTTACCTTCGCATCATTGATGGTCAGTCCGCCCTGCTGGATCACGCGGCGTGCTTCTCCCTTGGACTTGACCAATCCGGTCTTAACCAACAGGTCAAGTGCGCCGATCTGTCCATCTGTCAGATCATCAGCAGTCAGTGCAGTGGTCGGCATATCAGCAGAGGATGCACCACCTGCAAATACAGCCTTCGCTGCGTTTAATGCCTTTTCTGCTTCATCCTTGCCGTGGACCATAGCCGTGATTTCATATGCCAGACGCTCCTTTGCCTGATTCAAACCAGCGCCTTCCAGCTTCTCATATTCTGCAATCTCCTCCAGTGTCATAAAGGTCAGCATCTTCATAACGCGGATGACATCCGCATCATTGATATTTCTCCAGTACTGGAAGAAGTCATATGGAGAGGTTTTTTCCGGATCGAGCCATACAGCGCCCTTTTCGGTCTTGCCCATCTTTTTACCCTCAGAGGTGGTCAGCAGTGTAAAGGTCAGACCGTAAGCGTCGTCCTTGCTCTCAACGCGGCGGATAAGGTCTGCGCCGTTGATAATGTTAGACCACTGATCGTCGCCGCCCAGCTCCAAATGGCAATCCTCTGTACGGTACAGATGCAGGAAGTCATAGCTTTGCAACAGCATATAATTGAACTCAATAAAGCTAAGGCCCTTTTCCAGACGGGTCTTAAAGCATTCTGCGGTCAGCATACGGTTTACAGAGAAATGAACGCCGACCTCGCGCAGGAAGTCCATATAGTTGAACTTCAAGATCCAATCCGCATTGTTGACCATGGTTGCCTTTCCTTCACCAAAATCGACCAACCGGCGCATCTGCTTGCGGAAGCATTCTGCATTGTGATCGATCTCTTCCTTGGTCAGCATCTTACGCATATCCGTCTTGCCGGTCGGGTCACCGATCATTGTTGTGCCGCCGCCGATCAGCGCAATCGGACGATGCCCTGCCTGCTGCAAACGGGACATGACAACAAGCTGCAAAAAATGACCAACGTGCAGTGAATCCGCTGTTGCGTCAAAGCCAATATAAAACGTGGTCTGATGGTTATCCAGCAGATCGCGTACTTTTTCTTCGTTGGTGCACTGGGCAATTAAGCCGCGTGCCTGCAATTCTTCATAAACCTGAGACATGGTAATGTAACCCTTTCTATTTATCATAGTTTGGCATTTCCAACCGGAAAGACCATATATCAAAGCGACCGACCATATGAGCGGCGCTTATTTACTTATGCTTTGCTGACTTCCGCGCGTTCCAGCAGTTCCGCTGCATTGCGCATGGAAAGCTCCGTAATGCTGTCGCCTGAGATCATGCGCGCCAGCTCGCGCGCACGCGCCTCGCCCTCCAATGGGCATACCTGTGTAAATGTGCTTTCATCCAACACAGATTTTTGGATGAGCAAATGATGGTCGCCCATTGCAGCCAGCTGCGGCAAATGCGTGACGCATAAGGTCTGTTTACTCCGGGAAATCTCGCCCAGTTTGCGCGCGATTTTCTGCGCTGCCCTACCGCTGACACCGGTATCGATCTCATCAAAGATAAGTGTACCCACATCTTCGGTCTGCGTCAATACATTTTTTATCGCAAGCATAATGCGGGACAGTTCGCCGCCGGAAGCGATCTTGGACAGCGGTTTGAGCGGTTCGCCGGGATTGGCGGAGATCAAGAAACGAACCTCATCCATACCGCGGTTATTGAGCTTGGTCTGCGAGGAAACCGAAATGCTCAGACGAACCTTTGCCATATCAAGATCAGCAAGCTGCTCAATGATTTTCGCTTCCAGCACCAGTGCAGACTCTCGCCTGCGGCGGGATAGCTCAGCGGCAATTTCCCGCGCTGCCGCCAATGTCTGACGGTATTCCACGACAAGCTGTTCCTTGCGGTCATCCGCATTTTCCAGCTCTTCCAGTTCGGAAGCCGCGCTGTCGCAATAGGCAAGCACTTCCTCCACCGTTGCACCATATTTGCGGCGCAGGCGATAGATCACATCCAACCGCTCCTCCACCGCATCACGTTCCAGTTCGGAAAAATCCACATTGGAAGCCAAGGCAGAAACAGTTGCTGCGAGATCCTCGGTTAAGTAACGCAGTTCATTAGCCTTTTGTGAGATAGCGTTTAATTCCTCAGACAAAGACGCAACATCGGAAAGCTCTTCCGATGCCTGTGTCAGCAGGTCATACGCGCCATTCGTATCCTCATCGCCGGATAGCAGCGTGGCAGCCGTTTGCAATGCATAGGACAATTTCCCGGCATTTTCAAAGAACTGTTGACGTTGGTTCAGCTCCTCTTCCTCGCCCGGCTTGAGTTCCGCTGCCGCAATCTCATCAAATTGGTATCGGAGCATATCAATGCGCTGTGCGCGATGTTGTTCACTCTTTTCCAGCTCACGAATTTTGCTGCGCAGGGTATGCAATTTTGCATATAATGGCTGAAACTGGGACAAAAGCGGCGCAGATTCCTCGCAGAAGCTGTCAAGGAAATCGATATGGTATTCCTCCTGCATCAGCTTCTGACCATCGTGCTGCCCATGTATGTTGATCAGATATGGGCTGAGTGTTTTGAGTACAGATGCCGATACAGGGCGCATATTGACACGGCAGACGCTGCGCCCTTCGGCAGACAGCTCACGCTGGATGCGCACTGCACCATCCTCATCTGTATCCAGACCAAGTTCTTCCAGCAGCTGCTGCAGCTCAGGGGAAACCTGCTCAAACACAGCGCTGACAAACCCCTTTTTCGCACCGCTGCGGATCAGTTCCCGGCTGGTACGCTGTCCCATGATAGCGCCGATCGCGTCAATGATAATCGATTTACCGGCACCTGTCTCACCCGTTAATACCGTGAAGCCGGGTTGCAGGACAATGTCAGCCTGTTCAATTACAGCAATATTTTCAATATGAAGCAGACTCAGCATGTCTGCCCTCCTTTTATTTCAGCATATTTTTGGTATCTTCACAAAAATCCAGCGCACTCTCATTGTCGCGCATAACGATGAACACTGTGTCATCGCCGCTGATTGACCCGACGACCTTCGGCACACGCATGGCATCGATGGCAACAGCAGCTGCCGAGGCAAGCGCAGGCAACGTTTTAATCACGACAATATTCTGCGCTGCATCCACGCTGGTAACACATTCCCGGAAGATATTCTGCAGGCGACCGACAAAGCTGTTCTCTGCCTCCTGTGTTGAGGTGGCATAACGATATTTGCCCGATGGGGACAAAATCTTGATCAGCCGCAGCTCCTTGATATCGCGTGATACGGTTGCCTGCGTTGTGTCATATCCAAGATCACGCAGGCGAGTGGAAAGCTCCTCCTGTGTTTCAATCTCATTATGCTCAATCAACTCAAGTATTTTCGCCTGCCGTTGGAATTTCATTGAAAACTCCTTTCTGTCAGTCAGCTGCGTCCGACGGTCAGCTTTTCATTCAGAATGGAATAAAAACTGTTTCCTTTTACGCGGAGCAGGCGGGTGTGGAATGGCGCTCTGCGGATACGGATCTTATCTCCATCCTCCAGCTGAAAGCCCTTGCGCCCGTCGCAGGAGACAAAAATAGGTACACCATTGAAAAACTGCGGCACGACCGTGATTTCACGACGTGGAGAGAATATGAATGTCTTCGCCTGCCCGGCACGCGGACAGATCGGCACCATGGAAATATTTTCTGCCGAAGGTTCAATTACCGGACCGCCTGCTGAAAGGGAATATGCTGTGCTGCCAGTTGGTGTCGCAATGATCGCGCCATCTCCATGCAGCGTGCAGATCGGTTCATTATCGCAGAGAATGTCCAGCTTTGTAATATGGAAAATGGAACCGGTCTTGATAATTGCTTCATTGAGCGACATTGCACAGAAAATGATTTCTTCCCCGCGGACAACTTCGACATCCAGCATCATACGTTCGTCAATTCCATATTCCCCGGCAAACACGCGCTTTATCAGCGAAAGCTCCGGAAATTCCAGCTCACTCATAAAGCCAACATGCC
Source organism: Eubacteriales bacterium (assembly GCA_030540435.1). GTDB lineage: Bacteria > Bacillota > Clostridia > Oscillospirales > Butyricicoccaceae > Butyricicoccus_A. The sequence goes on along the minus strand of JAUNWG010000071.1, from coordinate 4,099 downwards.
CAAGGTTGACACCCAGCAGCGGGATATGATACGGCGCTGCATACTGCGCCATCGCCAGGATCGTGCCGTCACCGCCGAGAACAACAATAAAATCCGATTCAATCATCGCCTTCTGCTGCGGATAGACTTGAAAGCCAGCGGGATCAATGCCGGTCTCCAGCGCCTGCTCTGCGAGGACCACCTCTGCCCCCAAACTTCGGATCACCTCCGCTGTCTGGCGTATCGCATGTGCCATCCCGCTTTTGCCGGTATTGGGCCAGATCATAACCTTTTTTATATTATTGTGAAATGTTTTTTTATTCATCATGCTTCGACAGTGCCTCATGCGCTTCAGCGACCAGAGCTGCAGGGTCAACTGCGGCATCTTCGCCATCTTTTCCAAGATAACCTAAAAATTCAATATTTCCTTCCGGGCCTTTGATCGGCGAAAAAGTCAGATCATAAACGTGGAAGCCGGATGTATGTGCATTCTCAATAAATGCCTCCAGAACCTCCTGATGTATTGCCGGTTCGCGAACAACACCCTTTTTTCCGACCTTCCCCTTCCCTGCTTCAAATTGCGGCTTGATCAGACAGGCAATGCGCCCGTGTTCATCCAACAGGTCTGCCACCACCGGAAGTACCAGCTTGAGCGAAATAAAAGAAACATCGATCACTGCAAGTTCTGGCACATCGTCCAGCATATCCGGTGTTACCTTTCGGATGTTTGTACGCTCCATACAGACAACACGCGGATCCTGCCGCAGCTTCCATGCCAGCTGTCCATAGCCGACATCAATGGAATACACCTTGCGTGCGCCGCGGGTCAGCAGACAATCGGTAAAGCCTCCGGTTGATGCGCCGATATCCATAACACACAATCCAGCAGGGTCAATTTCAAAATGATTGAGTGCTTTTTCAATCTTCAGACCGCCGCGACTGACAAAGCTGTTTGTTTTTCCGCGGATTTCGATTTCAGCATCCTCAGGAATGCTCATGCCGGCTTTATCCGCTTTTTGATTGTTGACATAGACGATACCGCTCATAATAACAGCTTTTGCGCGTTCTCGTGACGGCACCATGCCCTTTTCAAACAGAAGGACATCCAGTCTCTTTTTCATGATGAATAGCCTCCAGACAGGATTCGGCAACCGATCTGCCGTCCAGATGATAGTATTGATAAATCCGGCTGACGGCACCCTGCGGTGCAAATGCATTGCCGGTATTAAATAGCTTTAACCAGTTTATGAAAATACCCTGACACGTAAGCGCTTCTGCAAGCGCTTGCCCAATACTGCCCGCATGGACAACATCCTCGACTACTGCCGCACGTTTGCATTCCGCTATGCGTTGCAACAGCTCCGCCGGAAAATCCGCTGTCAGATCGTTGATTTTATATACAGCAGCAGAGATACCGTTTTGCTGCAAAATTTTTGCCGCTTTTAAGGTTTCATTTATCATAATACCGTAGGAAATCAGCACAACCTGTGTTCCCTCACGCAAACAGACGCCATAGCAGCCGCTGTGCTCTTCATGGTATTCTCCTTCACCGCCGCGCGGGTAGCGCAGTGCGATCGGGCCTTCGGTATGCGCAATCGTCTGTTGCAGCATGGCGCGCAGTTCCGCAAAGCTGGACGGCGCCAGCAACGTCATACCGGGAATCTGGCGCAAAAAGCCGACATCAAAGACGCCGTTATGCGTCGCACCATCTTCACCGACAATACCCGCACGATCAATTGCCAGCACGACCGGTACATTATCAATTGCCACATCATGAATCAGCTGGTCATACGAGCGCTGGAGAAAGGTAGAATATAATGCGCATACCGGGCGAAGCCCCTGCTTCGCCATACCAGCTGACATTGTGACTGCATGTTCCTCCGCAATACCGACGTCGAAAAAGCGATGCGGATAGGCTGTTGAAAAATCGGAAAGCCCCGTACCGGACGGCATTGCAGCCGTGATTGCACAAATTTTTTTATTTTCTGCCGCAAGTCGGAGAAGCTCCTTGCCAAAGACCGTGGAGAAATTCAGACCCGATTTTTTCAGCGGCAGCCCAGTAGCAACATCGAACCGGGAAACACCGTGGTATTTTTCCGGTTTCTGCTCCGCATAGGAGTAGCCTTTTCCTTTCTTCGTCAGAGCATGGATAATGACCGGCTTGCGCAGGGCACGTGCGATTTCCAATAGCTGGCACAACGCAAGGATGTCATGACCATCTACTGGACCAAGATATGTAAAGCCCATCTGTTCAAACATCGGGCTGGGAAGCATGACGGATTTCACCGCACGCTTGGATTTTGAAATAAAGTTTACCGCATTTTCGCCGCCCGGAACGTGATCAAGCGCATGCTTGACATCTTGCTTCATGCGCAGATATCGTGGGCGGACCCGTAGGCGGTTCAAATGCTTACTCATAGCACCGACATTTTTATCAATCGACATATCATTGTCATTGAGCACAACGATTAGCGGCTCCCCGCTGGCGCCAGCAGAATTTAATGCCTCATACGCCATGCCACCGGTCAATGCACCATCACCGATTACAGCGACCACAGAGTAATCTTCTCCAAGAAGCGTGCGTGCGTGCGCCATACCGAGCGCAGCAGAGACCGAGCAGGATGCATGACCGGTAACACAGGCGTCATGCGGCGACTCTGCAGGCTTTAAAAATCCTGAGATTCCACCGAACTGGCGCAGGTTGTCAAAAGCATCCTTTCTGCCGGTCAGCAGCTTATGTGTATAGCACTGATGGCCGACATCAAAGATCAAACGGTCCGTCGTGGTATCAAAGCAGCGATGCAACGCAACGGTCAATTCGACTACACCCAAATTAGACGCAAGATGCCCGCCGGTTCGTGACACATGATCCAGCAGGAACTGTCGGATCTCGCTGCACAGCTCATCTAAATTGTCTTTTGAAAGCGTTCCAAGTATTGAGGAGAGATCTTCTCGATCCAACAGGCCGTACCTTGTTTGATTTTCTTTCTCCATATCCTCGAATCCAATCCTCTATCAGGCATGAACTGCCCGTTTATTTTTTCCACGAAAAAAAGGCCAGCAGGCGTCCGACCAGAAAAACGATATCCTCACTGCGTGAAATACCAAGTGTTTTACCGATCGCCTTGCCACCGATCGTGAGTGATGATACACAACCCGTAATTACAAGGGAAAGAACAACAGAGCGAAGGTCTGTTCCGTCGTTTGTCAGGTGCGTAATAATGACTGCACTGGTTGCGCCGGAAATAATGCCGGAAATATCGCCGACAACATCATTACAGAAGCTGCCGACCTTTTCCGCATTACGCACGATCCAGATCGCCTGCTTTGCGCCATGCACCTTGCGTGCCGCCATAGAATGAAATTTCTTTTCTGGAGACACCGTTGCCGCAACACCAATTATGTCAAATACAATACCGATAGCGATAAATGCAAACAAGATTAAAAATGCAATGATATTGCCCACATGTGAAAGCGCCTGACTTGATGTATAGGACATAAGGATTGACAGCAGGAAACTGGTAATGCTGATCGTAGCGATCCAGCGGAAATTTACGCTGCCGTTATTCTGTTTGGGCTTGTTTTTCTTCTTCGATTTGCCGGAATCACTGTCCAAGTGACCTGACCTCCAATTTCGTAAAATTTTTATTGCGGCAGCGCCACCGCTGTGAGTAAATATACACAACATCTGTTTTTTGCCATTGCATACACATGGTACAATTGCAAAAAGCGCAGGCCGCTATGTTGATGATACACATAAAATTGCTTTTTGTCAATGCAAAGCGAATTGTTTTGATCTATTCGGCGCAGGAAAGTCATGCATAATCATTCGTCAGACTCCATATCTCTAAGAAAAAGGACAGCACATCTGAAGTGACCCCAAAAAGTTAGACAATATTTTGAAGTAAAAATTGTTCAAGCAGCCGAAAGGGTTTGCTGCCTGTGAATTGCAGGCGGCAAGCCCTTCAGTTTTGCCTTGATGCGGCAGTTGTTGTAATAGTCGAGATATTCGATGAGTTCCTGTTTAAAGTGCTCCATGGATTCAAACTCTTGCAGATAAAGGAGTTCACTTTTGAGCAGGCCGAAGAAGTTTTCCATGACAGCATTGTCCAGACAGTTT
>JAUNWG010000070.1 GCA_030540435.1 Eubacteriales bacterium | reverse complement strand
CCGGGCGTGTCTCCAATGCAATCGCGTTCCGCAACATCGTGGGAAATATCGCAGCGTTTGTCCCCATCGGCATCCTGATCCCATTGCTCCGGCGCGATCTCAGCCTCGGTACGACATTCTTCGTCGGGCTGCTGCTCAGCGCGGGCATTGAACTGACACAGTATTTTACCGGCCTTGGCTCCTGTGACATTGATGATATCATTTTAAATGTGCTCGGCGCAATGTCTGTCACGCTCATTCTGGCGGCAGTCGACGTGATTGCTTTCGTTTTGAAAAAATTCATTCAAATTCTCAAAAAAGCCCTTGACAAACTGTAACGCCGGGCATATAATGTTCAAGTCGATGTAAAGGGAAACACCTTTACAAAGGTTGAGACCTTTACATTGCAGCATTTCGCCGGAGGTGTACCATGAAGAACAAACCGTTTGAAATGTGTATGCTTTACGATTTTTACGGCGAAATCCTCACGCCGAAGCAAAAAGAGCTGTTTGACCTGTACTACAACGACGATTTGTCGCTGGCAGAGATCTCGGAGCATATGGGTATCACCCGTCAAGGTGTGCGCGACGGCATTATGCGCGCGGAGCACACACTGCGCGACACAGAGGAAAAGCTCGGACTCGTTGCCAAATACGGCAAAACGCAGGCTGACTTGGAACGCTTGGCTGATATCGTGTGGGAGCTGCGCGGCATTAACAATGTCCGCTATCATGACCCAAAGATCACCGAATTGTGTGAGCAGGCAGTCCAGATCGCAAAGCAGCTGTCGGAATAAGGAGAAAGCATGGCATTTGAAGGTCTTTCTGAAAAAATTACCTCTGCCTTTAAAAAGCTCAAAAGCCGCGGACGGCTGAGCGAGGCGGATGTGAAAAGTGCAATGCGCGAGATCAAGCTGGCACTGCTGGAAGCGGATGTCAACTTCAAGGTCGTGAAGGAATTTACCAAGACCGTAACCGAACGCGCGACGGGCGCAGAGATCCTGGAAAGTCTCTCGCCTGCACAGCAGGTCATCAAGATCGTCAACGAAGAGCTGACGAAGCTGATGGGCGGCTCCAATGCAAAAATCAACATCTCCCCCAATCCCCCTACCGTTATCATGATGGTCGGTCTGCAGGGCGCAGGTAAGACCACCAATGGCGCTAAGCTGGCGGGATTGTTCAAAAAACAACAGCAGAAGCGTCCGCTGCTCGTCGCTTGTGACGTATACCGTCCGGCAGCGATCGACCAGCTGAAGGTCGTGGGCGGCAAGCTGGATATCCCGGTCTTTGAAATGGGACAGGGCGATCCGGTCGAAATCGCAAAGGCCGGCGTGGATTATGCAAAGAAAAATGCATTTGACATGGTCTTCCTCGACACGGCAGGTCGTCTGCACATCGACGAAGCGCTGATGGATGAGCTGAAAAACATCAAGGCGGAGGTCAATCCCTCCGAAATCATGCTGGTCGTCGATGCAATGACTGGTCAGGACGCAGTAAACGTTGCAACCGCATTTAACGATGCGCTCGGCGTCGATGGTATTCTGATGGCAAAAATGGATGGCGACGCCCGCGGCGGTGCGGCGCTGTCTACCAAGGCGGTTACTGGCAAGCCGATCAAATTTATCGGTACAGGCGAAAAGCTCGGTGATATCGAGCCGTTCCACCCTGACCGCATGGCATCCCGTATCCTCGGTATGGGCGATATGCTTACGCTGATCGAAAAGGCACAGGCAAATTACGACGCCAAACAAGCTGCCGAGCTGGAAAAAAAGGTGCGTGCAAACCGGCTCACACTTTCGGATTTTGCCGAGCAGCTCAAGCAGTTCAAAGATCCGGAGGCTGTCCAAAATATGCTTGGCATGATCCCGGGCATGGATGCAAAGGCGCTCTCCGGTGCCAAGCTGGATGAAAAAGCAGTTGTGCACACAGAAGCGATCATCAGTTCCATGACGCCGAAGGAACGCGATAATCCATCAATTATCAACTTCAGCCGCAAAAAGCGCATTGCTGCCGGCTGTGGACTGAAGATTGAAGATGTCAACCGCTTGCTCAAGCAGTTTGAAGCGATGCAGAAAATGACGCGCCAGCTGAACAATATGACCAAGCGAGGCAAAAAGAAAGGTATGGGTATTCCCGGCCTTGGTAACTTCAACAAACGCGGCGGCGGCTTCCGTTTCCCGTTTTAATAATCTTTGTGTAAAGAAATTTACAATAATCAATTCACAGGAGGTGAAAACAATGGTAAAAATCAGACTTCGCAGACTGGGTGCTAAGAAGGCTCCTTTCTACCGTATCGTTGTCGCAGATTCCCGTTTCCCGCGTGACGGTCGTTTCATCGAGGAAATCGGCACCTATAACCCGCTGACTGATCCGGTTGAGATCAAGATCGACGGTGAGCGCGCACAGCAGTGGATCAAGAATGGCGCACAGCCGACCGATACCGTCCGTGCTCTGCTGAAAAAATCCGGCGTACTGTAAGCAAGTGAGGTTGTTTAGATGAAAGAACTTTTGACCTACATCGCGAAGAACCTTGTTAACGACCCGGACGCTGTCAGTGTAACTGAGACCACGCAGGGCGAGGAGATCATTTTTGAGCTTCGTGTCGCGCCTGACGATATGGGTAAGGTTATCGGCCGTCATGGTCGCATCGCAAAAGAGATTCGTACTCTGATGAAGGCGGCCGGAAATCGTCAAAATAAAAAGGTATCTGTCGAAATCGTCGACTGAGTCTTTTCAAGAGCCGCAGCGCGGCTCTTTTTTTCTATCAATTCCCTTTTCTGTGGAGGATTTTTATGAAAAAGCAATATCTGGAAATCGGCAAGATCGTGAATACACATGGCGTGCGCGGTGATGTCAAGGTACAGCCGTGGTGTGATTCGCCTGATTTCCTTGCAGAATTTGACACATTATACCGTAAGGACCACTCCCCTGTTGTTATCACCTCCGCCAAGGTACACAAGGGTTGTGTATTGATGCATGTGGAAGGCATCGATACCATCGAACAGGCACAGCTACTGCGCGGTACGACGCTGTATATGAACCGCGATGATGTCGAGCTGGAGGAAGGCGCATTCTTTATTCAAGATGTACTTGGTCTGCCTGTCTATGATGAGCGTGTCGGTCGTGAGATCGGTACCGTCAAGGAAATTTCCGATGGCCCTGCCGGCGACCTGTATATCATTCAGGACGGTGACAAGCAGCATCTGATTCCCGGCGTGCCGTTTGTCAAGTATGTCGATCTGGAAAACGGCAAGGTAACTGTGTGTACCATTGAGGGCTTACTGAGTGATGAAATTTGATATTCTGACGCTGTTCCCGGAGCTGATCGACTGCGTGATGCAGGCAAGTGTGATCGGACGCGCCCAGCAGGCGGGGCTGATCTCCATTCGCGCCACAAATATCCGCGATTTTACACTGGATAAGCACAACCGTGTGGATGACACCCCCTATGGCGGCGGCAAGGGCATGGTCATGCAGGCTGACCCGTTATACCGCTGCCACCAGCATGTGACCGGCGGCGAACATGTCCATACCGTCCTGATGAGCGCACAGGGCGCGCCATTCTGCCAGCGCAAGGCCCGAGAGCTGCTTGCCCGCGAGCATGTTGTCATTGTCTGTGGGCATTATGAGGGCATTGACCAGCGGTTTATCGATGAATGCGTCGATGAGGAAATTTCCATCGGCGATTTTGTCCTCACCGGCGGCGAAATTCCGGCAATGGCGGTGGCAGACGCCGTGTGCCGCATGGTTCCCGGCGTGCTGGCGGATGATGTTTGCTTCACAGAGGAAAGCCATTGGAATGGGCTGCTGGAGTATCCGCAGTACACCAAGCCCGCTGTCTGGCATGACCGCGAAGTGCCGGAGGTACTCCTCTCCGGGCATCACGCCAATATCGACGCATGGCGGCGCAAAAAAAGTCTGGAACGAACCAGAAAGGACCGTCCAGACCTGTTTGAACAGTTTGAACCGCAGGATAAGCGGGATAAGAAAATTTTACAGGAAATCGAAGAAGCGGAAGGAATCGTGCGCTTCTGACAACAAGAGGTCATCCAATGGGTGATCTCTTTTTTATCATCAGGATATCAGCGTTTTTCCAATTTACTCTTGAATTTGCACAATCCAATCCGCAGAAGCATTGCAGCTTCCCCCAATATAGCAAATGCCGCTGCATATTTTACATATGTAAAACTGCCGTCAAACAAGAGAGAAAATCCAATCAAAAATACAAGTTATGAACGCGGCGCAAATGAATTGCCCATACATCATCTTCTCACATTGTGTGAACTGTATCAGGTTTCCGCAGATTATTTTCTGGGGCTTTCCGACTCCCCGTTGAAATAAGAAATTTTCCTGTTTTCATATGAAAAGCGCAGCAGCTCCCACCCGGCATAGCCGGATAGGAGCTGTCTTTCTCACATTTCACGAAGATACTGCTCTACCGAAGCGACCGCACAGGCGCCGTCCGCCGCCGCTGTGATTGCCTGCCGCTGTGTTTTGGCACGCAGATCACCGGAAACAAACAGACCCGGTAAATTTGTCCTGCCGTCTTCCGCCGCCGGTACATAACCCGCCGCGTCGCGCAAAAGCTCTGCCGGCAGATATTCCGCTTTTGGCTGCGCGCCGACCGCAATAAATACGCCATCTGTCAACAGCTTCGGACACGTGCCGTTTTTCTGCTTTACATGCAGAGCTGTCATATGATCCTTATCGCCGCAAATCTCTGTGACGACGCAATCCCAGAGGATTGTTACATTGGTTTTCTGGCGCAGTTTTTCCTGCCGCCGCGGACTGGCGCGCAGGGAATCCCGCCGGTGCACCAGATAAATCCGTTCCGCTACCTCCGACAGGAAGATCGCATCATCCACCGCGGTATCGCCGCCGCCGACAACTGCAACTGTTTTCCCTTTGAAAAAGAAGCCGTCGCAGGTCGCGCAATAGGATACCCCACGTCCGGTATAGGTATCCTCCCCCGGCACATGCAGTTTGCGCCGCATCGTGCCAGTCGCTGCGATCACCGCGCGCGCAGAAACTGTCTGTCCATTTGCACAGATCGCATCCCAGCAGGACGCACGCCGGATCAGGGACACCACCTCTGCGGTTTGCAATGTGCTCCCCAGTACTTTTGCGTGCTGCTCCATACGCTGTGCAAGCGCAGCGCCGGTGATCGAAGGGATCCCCGGATAATTTTCCACATCAACCGCCTCCGCAATCTGTCCGCCCGCAGTATACTGCTCCAGTACACACGCATCCAGCGCCGCCCGCTGTGCATAGACAGCCGCGCTCAGCCCCGCCGGGCCTGCACCGATAATCATTAAGTCTAGCATGTTTCTAACCACCTTCCGTGTGGTTAGCTTGTCAGCTTGCACGCCATCTTATACCAAGGCTTTTGTTGTCTTTTATCACCGAGATGTTACGCTTCTGCAACAAAACTGTCAGCATGTTGTTATTGTTATCCAAACATAGTTGCGATATAATAGATATGACATCATTGGGGCGTATCTGAAAAGTCGAAAATTTTGACTATTTCTACAAATACGGGTGGCTTCATCGTTAAAAACACTTGAAATCCGAAAGGATTCCTGCGTGTATTTGCCTTGAATCCACCTCGTCTTTGCGAAATATTCGTCATTTTCTTGGTTCTCAGATAGCGCCTAGGAAAACGCGGGGATATCTTCCTAGTTCCCGCAAAGAGAGGGAGTCAAATTTATGAAGACAAAATTACTTTCAGCCCTCCTCACAGGCACAATTCTGCTCGGTTCATTTGGCGAGCTTGGTACTGCTGCATTTGCAGTCGAAACTGCTCCCGCTGTGCAGACAGATGCCTCTGTGGAGAGCATCGCAATTCATCCGGATACACTCTGGCTTCGCGCAGACGAACAAGAGCTATTGACCGCAGCCATTTTACCAGAAACAACGCAGGCTGTCACATGGTCTTCCAGTGACACAAATGTCTGTACGGTTGACAGCACAGGCACGCTGACCGCCATACATAATGGCACCGCTGTGATTACGGTACAGGCTGGTTCCATGTCTGTATCCTGCACCGTGCATGTCGGCATTGCGGCGCCGGAAGCGCTGACCGCATCGACGACTTCTGATGGTACAGTCCTGTCATGGAATGCCGTTGACGGCTGTGACGGCTATCGGATTTCCCGCCGCGCATCCGCCGAAGGTGAATGGGAGGATATTGCAACGCTGAGCGATACGGAATGGACGGACACCTCCGGTTTGGATGCCGTAGAGTACGTAGTGCGCGCATATAAGCTGCGAAACAGCCAGACAGACGCACCGGAAACCTTATGGAGCGATTATACCAGTGCGCAGGCGCCGGTACCGCAGGCATCGGAAAAAGCTGCACCAGCGAAGCCGGACGCACCGGTTCTCGTCTCTGCAGAAGCACCTGCTTCCGGCGGCGTCTGCATCACATGGGAAGCTGTTCCCAATGCGGACGGCTATTATATCTACCGCAAGTCCGGAGACAACTGGAACAAGCTGCACATCATTCGCAACGCTTCCACTTGCACATATACCGATACCAGAACCGCACCTTCTACTGCATATACCTATACAGTTCGCGCGTATACGCGCAGCCGTGGTATCGTACTTAGCGATTATGACGATACCGGCGTGACCGCGACGACATCTACAGCGAAGCCTGCACCGGACCCTGCGCCTACGACTGCAATTTCTGCACCGCAGCTCGGTACAGTTACCTCCGGCGGCTATAACAAGCTGACGGTAACATGGAAAACAGCTGACAAAGCCGAGGGCTACAATATTTACCGCAAAACCTCGGCTTCCGCAGATTGGAAGCTGCTGAAAACCGTCAGCGGTGGAAAAACGACAAGCTATACCGATTCCTCTGTTTCCTGTGGCGTTACCTACTACTACACCGTCAGCGCTTACCAGACGGTAGATGGCAAGAAGGTTTCCAGCAGCTACAGCAGTACCGGCATCAGCGGTAAGGCTGTTCCAGCGACACCAGCACTCAAAAGCGCGGAATCCGCAAGCGCAACCAGCATTAAACTCACATGGGGGTCTGTCAGTGGTGCAACCGGTTACCACGTCTACCGCCGGACGAGCACAAATGCGGACTGGAAATATCTGACCACCCTTGTTGGTGCAAAATATTCTTATACAGACACCGGGCTGACAAAGGGACAGCGATATTATTATACCGTCGCTGCATACTATAAAATGTCTGACGGCACGAATTGTATCGGCGGACGCAACAATACAGGCATCAGCGCAATACCGACTGCTGCACCATACACCAACGTTTACGCAACCTATACGACAAACTACAGCGCTTCCAATGTAAACCGTACCACCAACCTGAACATCGCATGCAAGACCATAAATGGCACGGTTGTAAAGCCGGGTGAAACCTTCTCGTTTAACAGCACCTTGGGGGAACGTACTGCAGGAAAAGGCTATAAGCCTGCTACGATTTTTACCGGCGGTACTGGAACGGCACAGGAACTGGGCGGCGGCATCTGCCAGGTAGCATCTACGATGTTCAATACAGCTCTACTCGCAAATGTCACCATTACCCAACGTTATCCGCATTCACAGAAAGTTTCCTATTGTCCGGTAGGACGCGATGCCGGTATTTACTACGGCTCAAAGGATTTCAAATTTACAAACAACACAAAATATAATATCAAGATCAAGGCATGGATTTCCGGCGGTAATCTGACGGTTCAGTTCCTTACAACCGAAGCGGTAAAGCCACCCGCAGTAAAGCTCACCGTTACCAGAAGTGGCAGCACCTATACGCTGAAGCGTTCGGTCAACGGAACAGTTAATTACACCACCAAGAGCACTTATTGATCTTCAAAGTGAAAACGGGCAGAGAAATGATCTCTGTCCGTTTTCTTGTTCTGCCGGGAGAATCCTCTGTACATCCGCAGGACTCATATTGTATAATATAATACAGATATTACCTTCAAATAAACGGAGTATACCAATGGCACAACAGTTTATCTTCCCATATCCTTCTCCTGTCGGTACACTGACACTGGCAGGGACAGAAGACGCTATCACAGGCCTGTGGTTTCGCAATCAAAAATATTTCGGCAGCACACTAAATACACAGGCTGTGGAAAAACAGACGCCAGCCCTGCGCCTAGCTGCACAATGGCTGGACAGTTATTTCCACGGAGAAAATCCCGCCCCAGAGCTGCCGCTCGCACCGTCCGGCAGCCCATTCCGGCAGGCAGTATGGGAAATTCTCTGCCGCATTCCTTATGGTTCATTGACAACATATGGTACCATCGCCAGACAACTGGCGCAGCAGACTGGAAAAGCTGTTTCTGCGCAAGCCGTTGGCGGTGCAGTCGGACACAATCCGATCAGCATCCTCATCCCGTGCCATCGTGTCGTCGGTGCGGCTGGCAGCTTAACCGGGTACGCTGCTGGAATCGATACAAAGATCCAGCTTCTCAGGCTGGAAGGCGTATCAATGGAGCATTTGTTTCGTCCAGACGGGGTGCCTCTGTGATCCCCTTGCGCCCAGTCAATAAATCCGCTACAATAGAAATCAGAAATACTACCCGGGAGACTTCCCGGATCGATAAAGGAGTGTTTTCTCATGCAGAATTTCCAGTATTATGCACCGACACAGGTCGTTTTCGGTACGGATACCGTAGAGCAGGTCGGCAGTCTTGTCCGCCAGCAGAATTGCAAAAAGGTACTGATCCATTACGGTGGCGGCAGCGCAAAGCGCAGCGGGCTGCTTGACCGCGTGGCAAAGTCGTTGGAAGAGGCCGGTATTGATTATATTATGCTGGGCGGCGTTGTTCCGAATCCGCGTCTGAGCCTGGTATACGAAGGCATTACATTGTGCAAACAGGAGGGTGTTGATTTTATCCTTGCTGTTGGCGGTGGCTCGGTTATTGATTCCTCCAAGGCAATCGGCTATGGTATAGCCAATGATTGCGATGTTTGGGATTTTTATGCCAAGCGTGCCGTCCCACAGGCATGTGCACCGATCGGCACCATCCTGACAATCGCTGCTGCGGGCAGTGAAATGAGCAATTCCTCTGTTATTACCAATGAAGATGGCTGGCTCAAGCGCGGCCTTAGCTCTGAGCTTTGCCGCTGCAAATTCGCTATCATGGACCCGACGCTCACCTATACGCTTCCGGCTTATCAGACTGCCAGCGGTGCTGCGGATATTATGATGCACACGATGGAGCGTTATTTCACCCCAGTTGAAACACTGCCATTGACAGATGCATTGGCAGAGGGGTTGATTCGCTCTGTTATGTCTGATGTCAAGACTGCGCTGGCTGACCCGCAGGATTATGATTCCCATGCAGGGTTGATGTGGGCAAGCAGCCTGTCACACAACGGACTGACCGGCTGCGGCACAGACGGCGGTGACTGGGCAAGCCATCAGCTGGAGCACGAGCTGGGCGGCAAATATGATATCGCACACGGTGCCGGGCTGTGCGCAGTCTGGTCAAGCTGGGCACGGACAGTCATGCCGGCAAATCCTGCACGCTTTGCAAAATTCGCAGTCAATGTCATGGGCATTACACCGGGCGCGAATGATACGGAAACCGCAAACCGCGGTATCGACGCAATGGAAGCATTTTTCCAGTCCATCGGTATGCCGACACGTATCAACCAGATGGGCATTGACCTTACCGAAGACGACATGCGTGAGCTGGCACACAAGTGCAGCTTTATGAATACGCGTAAGATCGGTAAATTTGTCCAATTAGATCGTGAAGCTATTTATGAAATATACCAGAAGGCAAAGGCATAATTGCTTTTAAATATGAAATAAGACCTCTCGTTTTACAAGCTGAACTTAAATGCTCATGTGCAGTAAGGTAACAGTTAACAAAGCAGAACAGTTATTCCAACTATTCCGCAAAATAAAACACGTCTATGTGCTACAAAACGGAGCGACAAACAAGAATTTGCAGGAGGTATATCATGAAAAAATTCAGGACAGTAGTGTCTATTATTATCATGGTTATTGCCGGAATAATGGGCTTCTTTGTTGGATCGGCTTTGAATGAGGGGTTGAATGGAGCTATCCTGTTTTCACTTATTGCTGGGATTGCTTGCGTAATTTATACAATAGACAATCGGGAGCAATAAGACAAATTCCAGTTTGTCAAGAAAGTAGCAAAATCAGCCGAGCCAGTCAACGACAAGATGAACGGGGCTGCTCAGTTTTTCAGTCCCACAGCCAAGGAGCGACGGTCTAACGTGCCGCCGCTCTTTTTTACTACTTCTCTCCCCTGTATCAATGCTCATGTACGGTAAAGAAGCAAAAACAAACAATCAATAGACATAAACAGCAGCCCCATATTTCGCCCCCGAAAATTATCTAGTTTTTTCTACTTTTATATTGACTTTAATTTTATTTATGGTATACTTAATTATGTTAAAGTCAATAAGAAAGGAGTATTGAATTGGAGATTGATAAAATTCCACAATGGATACTTGCCTTAGAGCAAGAGGACGCTACTTTTCTGAAAAATTTTATTTTGAAATCCGGTTCCTTGAAAGAGATTGCCAAGCTATATGAAGTATCATATCCGACTGTTCGGCTCCGGTTAGACAAACTTATTCAGAAAATCGAATTGAGTGACCAGAAAGAAGAAGAACCTTTTTCCACTTTTATCAAGGGACTTGCGGTTGACTCCCGGATTGATTTGGAAACCGCAAAAATCATCATCGAAAAATACAAGCAAGAAAAGGAGAAACAAAAATGATTGATTTAATTGTTGCATTTGTTATTGCTGGTGTATTGCTGATTGTCGAGTATCTTCTCTGCACGAAATTAAAAAATCCTCTTTGGGGAGGGATTATTCCCATACTCATTCTGGCTGGAACAATTTATGTCTTTGCAAGTGGAAGAATACCACTTACCACAAAGACCATTTTCCCCTTTGTTGTAGTTAATACAATCTATTGGTTAGATTGGGCAGGTGACAGAGAAAAACGCAAGAAGCTGCAACAGGTAGAAATGGACAAAATGAAAGCAAAGGATATTTAACATATAGCAAAGCCAGCTGAGCCGGTCAACGACAAGATGAACGGGATGCTTAGTTTTTCAGTCCCACAGCCAAGGAGCAACGGTCTAACGTGCCGCCGCTCCTTTTTTACTCCTCTCCCCTGTATCAAAAGCAATGATTGCAACCGAGTTTTTATATAAATGCACAAAAAAACGGAACTGATTTATCAGTTCCGTTTGATGTAGGCATCGACCTATCTTCCCGGGCCGTCACCAGCCAAGTATTGTCGGCGTGAATGAGCTTAACTACCGTGTTCGGAATGGGAACGGGTGTACCCTCATCACAAAAAACACCTACTATTGAGTTTTGCAGTCAACCTGCGCCCTCAAAACTGAACAGTGAAAAACTCGACAGAAGCTTTTCCGAG
>JAUNWG010000069.1:8885-11412 GCA_030540435.1 Eubacteriales bacterium | reverse complement strand
TGCAAAGGTAATACTTTTAGGGGAATTTTTCGCAATTCAATTACTTTTGACTATAATATCGCATAGATGCAGGTGTCCTCATAGCGTGGTGCGCCGTCGGGATGGCATACAAACGAGATAAATTCCTTCATACATCCTTCATGTCTCATTCCGAGACGTTCACACAATCTTTTTGACCGCAGATTATCGTCTTCTACAAATCCATAGATACGCCGTGCGCCGATATCATGGAAAAGATAATCCAGCAGTCCTGTTGCCGCTTCGTATGCAAACCCCTTACCCTCAAAGCGCTGGTTGAAGTGCCAGCCTACACTAAATGTGTCGGTATATTCGCGCAAGGCGAAAACATCGCCAATGATGAAATCGTCTTCTTTCAGACACACGGCATAGCGTAGCATATCCTTAGGCGAATTGGATATATAAGCCAGTGCCGATTCCACGGAACACAGGCGGTCGCCGACAAAACAATTGACACGCGGATGGGAAAGGTATTCCAATAAACCTGCGGCATCCTTCTTCTGGAAGTCTCTGATGATGAGATGTTCTGTTTCAATAATCATACTTATCGCAAATTTTGGGTGCAAAGATATTTTGTGCCCATTGTGCAGACAATCGGCATACCATCGAAACGGAGAAAACTACTTCCGAAACGACGAAAGCGGCTTCCGAAATATTGGCTAACGTAGGTCCTAATAAACCATAGTTGTGTATCTCTAAGAGAAATTACCGTTCGTTTCGATACTCATTTTATCCATTTCAAATACGGTTTTATCTGTTTCAGCCTATTTTATCCAGTCAAATGAGGAGTAAAGTATTATCTTTCCTCTAAAACGTTATTAGCCGAAATAAAAAGCTATCAATTGTACATCAATTATTTAAGTTATTGATAATCCCCAAATATGGGCATAACGCTGTTTCTGAAACTAATTAGCTTCAGCCACTTCTATAAGTTATTTACTTTCCTCTACAAGCTTGGATAGCTTATGCCTGTGTCCAATTCCTCCCCATGCTTAAGCAAATTTGTGCAACGGGCTAAAATGCGCCACAAAGATAATTACATTGCATAGGGAGGTATTTTGCTCGTGTTTATCTACTCATGCAGATTCAAGCTCGTTGAGTTGCTTTTTAGTCTCACGCATCTCTTGCAAACGCTTCTGGTAAATATCAATGAAATCCTCCTCCTTTGATAGCATGTGCCAGACGGCAACGAGAATTTTCCTGGCGATAGCGACCTGTATTTTCATTTTGCTTTTTTTCTTGACAACAGTCTGCACGTAACTGAAATTGGAGAAAAAACTGTTTCGTGTTTTTGAGGCTACCCACGCGATCTCAACCAGTATCTGCCTTAAGTATTTGTTACCATGTGTTACCTTTCTGCTTTTGAATCGTCCATTGCTGACATCATTCCGTGGTTTGAGCCCACACCAACCCACAAGGCATGCCGCCGTGGCGAACATTCTCATGTCAGCCCCTGTCTCGGCTATAATTGCGGTAGCCGCACGTTCTTTGACTCCCGGTATGGTTTGAACACGATCATACTGTTTAGGAAAATGCGCTTTGCAAAGTCCAGTAAGTTCCTTTTGGCATTCCTCCAACTGCTCCTGCAGAAGGGCGATCATGCCTCTCAATTGTTTGATGATAGTCATGTCCGTCTTTGAGAAATGTCCAGTGAGCGATGCGTGTATTACTGATAGACCGTGTTTGTTGACCGTGCGTTTATGTATTAACTTGATTAGCTCGTCTGGGCTGGTTTGCCCCTCGGATAGGGCTTTGAGTACAGACTGATAGCTCTTACATCGGGTATTAGATATGTAGTTGCTAAATCTGAAGCCGCAACGATGCAGGGTGGCATCCAACTTATTGCAGTTATAAGTCATATCCTCGTTGAGATCCATCATGCGGCGGTTAAGTTTCCTCATGTCTTGGACAATTGGTCCTGGCACGTAACTACCCTTGATTAATCTTTTTAAAACACACTCAGCTATCCATTGGGCATCCTTTACATCGCTTTTTCTCCCTGGAAGTTGCTTGATGAAATAGGGATTTACGAGCTTTAAATCCATTGCCTCGCAAAGTTCATTCCATACAGGTACCCAGTATACAGCCGTACTCTCCATGGCCGCCTCGGTTACACCTCGTTCTATCATATCTTGACGCATCTGACGCAACTCTGGAGTTAGCACTCCATATGTTCTCTCAAAAATAACTGTCTCGTCATGGTCCATAATACATAGATAAATAGTATTTTTGTGGACATCGAGACCGGCAACTGTTGCTTTCTTGTCCATATCATTTTGGTATTTAATTTTTACTGACACCAAAGTTATAATAGTTGTGACTATAAGCACATGGAAGGGACGGTAAACAAGGCTGCAGGCCTTGTTTTTTTATTATGCCGGTGTGGAGATCGTGATTTTCATGTATATTTGTGGAATATGAAGTAACTTTGCATGAGGTATGGATAAAGGGAAAAAGATTAACTGGAAGAACGGTCTTCTGCTCTCAGCCGTCTCCTATCTATTATATA
>JAUNWG010000069.1:0-8875 GCA_030540435.1 Eubacteriales bacterium | reverse complement strand
GAAATGGCACTGATAGATTATATGGTGGATTTCCTGCTGTGTATGCTTTTCACATACACCTCACTGGGATTCTGTTATATCGTGTTCAATGTGTTCCCGTTCAAAGCCTCTTATGTCAGGGTCATCGTATATGCCTCGTGCCTGCTGATGCTCAACAATCTGGTGGCTTTCGGTATGATTTCACTTTTTAATTTTCTTTGGAGCGGAACAGGGAATAGTGTTCTTGACGAACTTCTCAACATGAAAGGCGCATATACTTTTGCCATGATAGCCACCTTCCTGTCAAGTGTCTATGCCAATACTTTCTACTTGCAATCCTACATCAAGGCACGCGACGAGGAGCAGGCGCTTGAAATGGCACTGATGAAGGAAAAGGAAATCGCCTTGCAGTCACAACTCAACTCCCTGAAACTGCAAATCAACCCGCATTTCATGTTCAACAACTTCAACAACCTGCTGGAGCTGATTGAGGAAGATGCGGGGCTTGCCGGGAAGTTCCTGAACAACCTGTCGAAAGTGTACCGGTACATTATTGTAAATTTAGACCGGGACCTGATACCCGTTGCAGACGAAATAAGGTTTCTGGATTCGTACCTGTTTCTGATGAAAGTACGTCACGGCGGAGGTGTCATTGCGAAAATCAGTCCGGAGGTCAAGGAATGTAAGGGATTTCTGCCTCCTGCCGTGTTGCAGCTTCTCGTGGAGAACGCAATAAAGCACAACGGCTTCTCAATGGAGCATCCGCTGTTTATTTCCATTACATCATCGGAGAACTACATTACTGTGCATAATCTTAAATCTCCTTTGCTGTCGCGAATGGAATCAACGGGTTTGGGACATAAAAATATCATGGAGCGGTACGCCTTGCTCTGTGACAAAAAGGTTAAGATAGAGAATACCGAAAACTTCTATTCGGTGAGTTTACCTATCATTAAAAACATCATGACACATGAAGATACTGGTTCTTGAAGACGAGCAGCGTAACGCCATGCGCCTCATAAGACTACTGAACGTTATTGACACAACGTTCACAATCGAAGGTCCACTGGCAAGCATAAAAGAGACGGTCGAGTTTTTCCAATCAGGCAAGGCGGCAGACCTTATCCTTGCGGATATCCGCCTTACCGACGGCCTGAGTTTCGAGGCTCTGAAATACGCCCCGGCAACCGTCCCCATCATATTCACCACCGCATACGATGAATATGCGGTACAGGCTTTCAAGTTCAATAGTTTCGACTATCTCCTGAAGCCAGTGGATGCCGATGAGCTTGAAGCAGCCATAGACAAAGCCATCAAAACAAGCAGGAATTATGCCGACGAGAACCTCCGGCAGCTTTTCGATGCCTTACAGAAGAACCAATTCCGCTATCGGGAACGCTTCCTATTGCCCTATCGTGACGGCTATAAGACAGTTCGTGTCTCAGACATCAACCACATCGAAACGGAGAACAAAACCGTTTACCTCCGCCTCAATAACGGAACTTCCGAAGCCGTCAATGTGTCAATGGACGAACTTGAACAGCAACTCAACCCGGACTGTTTCTTCCGTGCCAACCGCCAGTACATCATCAACGTGGAACACGTATTGTTTCTCGGCAATTATTTCGGCGGCAAACTTATTGTCCGCTTGAAGGGGTATCCTGACACAAGAATCACAGTCAGTAAGGAGAAGGCTCAACGGCTGAAAGAGTGGATAGACAGGTGAGGCTTAAAGTGTCTTCTTCGAATTTATTCCTTCCGTTGTTCCCACTTGGCATACATCTCCCGTGAAAGCTCCACAATCTCCCGGCTCAGTTTCACAAGGTCAATGGTATGTTTCTCCAACTTGTAGAGCAATGCCATCGCCTTTTTCTCCGAAAAATGGCAGCGTAATTCCTTTACTACTTGGTTGTAGTTCGTGCCGATGGAACGGAACTGAGCATGGTAGTCGGACAGCTTGGTGCAGTATTCCAGCATCGCCTTATCTATTTTCAGCACCTTGAACTTCTGCCCGAAAAAATGCGCCTTGAGGAAGACGGCTTTTGCATACACGTTCGATTCCTCGTACATCGTCAGGAACCTGTTCCACTCCACATCGTCGAAGCGCACCATCACGCAGTGCGTCTTCGGATTCAATTTGGGATTTCTCCCGTACTTACTGGTCTTTTTCATTGTCTTGTCCTTTCTATTTAATGGTTCATACATGGTCTAATCTCTGATTAAAAAACTTGGAAATTATCCGACTGCGGAGGATAATTCTGCCCACGGCAGTGCAAGGATTTTCAGTTACCGGAATCAACCGGAGTAACTGAAAATATATCTTGCTGTGTCTTTGAGGACACAAAAATCCTCCGCTTGTCGGATTGGTTTGTCTGTACAATAACTCTTCCGGTATATCGGTCAAACCGATGGTGTGTATCCACCAGCTTGACCGGTTCCACCGCAATCCGCTCAGAGCTTGCGCCATTGCTCGATGTCTTCCCGATAGGTTTCAAGGTGCAGGAGGACGAGGTTCTCGACCATCCCAGATGCGCTCATGCCCCTACTGCCGAAATAGCGGACAATCCTGTCCAGACTGTCGCGCACCTCGCCACTGACGAACACGGGCTTGCGGTCGGCTATCTTGGGAACTTGCAGGTAGGTGGTGCGGTACTCATCCAACGAAAGCCTGCGCTGCTTGCTGCTGATGCGTTTCTGCGGCACTGCCGCTTTCTCTGTTGCCTCATTTGACGGTTCATCCGCCATAGCGGTTTCCGTCTTTTCTGTGACACACTTGCCGGGTTGCTCCAGCTCCTCCGGATTCAGACCGATGTTCTTGTAGAAGTTGTCCATCGACTTCTCACTGCGGTACTCCCGGCGGCTCATTCTTTCCACGATTTCCTGAGCTTGCTGCTCACTGATGGTTGGCTCTTTTCTTGTTGCCATAAAAACAAATTGATTAAGTTATTACTGTGGTCTTGGTCAGTACCTCGACCGATTATCGCCAGCGAAATAAGGCGTTTTAATACAGTCAGTCAAGCGTTTGGATTCGATTCGGCAATTTTGTGTGGCTTTGCTTAATACCTGTCCGGGCATCGGTGCAGACTTCCCCGATTTGCCGGAATGCTTGAATCAGATTGAATGCAATGTGAAAATGGAATAAGGGCTTATTTCCAATCCCACCGATGGGTTGTTCTGTCTTGTTAAGAATACGGCAATGGTAGTCCGTTCCTACACTCATTACAATATAGACACGGCAATCGGGTAGAAAAGGTGTATTTAGCCATTGCTACTATGGACAACCGCTACATCGTTGTGCCACAAGCTGCCAGTTTTGAAAAATCCATTGTTTTGTAAAAGTTTGCCCTTTTCTTTGCAGCGGAAAAAGTAATAACATCAAAAGAAAAAGTATATGGAAATCGTATCAATCGAAAGAAAGACCTTTGAGGCTATGATCGCCAAGTTCGACCGTTTCGTCAGCCGCATGGATGCCATCTGCCATCGGCACGGAGAAAAGAAGATGGGCGAGTGGATGGACAATCAGGACGTGTGCCGGATGCTGAACATCAGCCCGCGCACGTTGCAGACCCTGCGTGACAACGGCACGCTGGCTTACTCGCAGATAAACCATAAGACGTATTACCGTCCCGATGACGTACAGCGTATTGTTTCCGTTGTGGAGGACAGACGGAAGGAAGCGAAATTCAAAGGCAGAACAATATAATCACCAAGTATAGTAATCCCACTAAATCCAAAAATGTATGAATGAACTGATTAACAAGGACAGCGAGTGGATAATCCACTTCATGGGCAGCCTCGACCGTCTGCTGGACGGCTTCGAGCATCTGACCGCCAACTATCGCCCGACACTGGGCGGAGAACGTTTCTTCACCGACAAGGAAGTATCTGCACGGCTGAAAGTGAGCCGCCGGACACTTCAGGACTACCGCAACGAGGGACGGATAGCCTATATCCAGTTGGGCGGCAAAATTCTCTACCGTGAATCCGACATCGAAAGGATGCTTGCTGACGGCTACCGCTCCGCCTATCGGCTGACAGGCACATGATTTTCTTGAAGGAGCGCAGTTTGCCGTCTGCCCTGTGATTGCGCCAGCAATGAACTTACAACAAAAGGAACGGCTTACGGATGAAGCGTCAAAATTCTGCTTCGTTCGTCTGTAAGCCGTTCCTTTTTTCCTGTCTTCTGATTTTTCCGTCAGTCGCTTGTTTCCGTTGCCGGATGCTTTCTTGCGCATGGCAGGCAGTGGCAAGGTTTTCGGGCTGAATACGCTCCGCAGGAGGAAGATTCTGCCCGAAACGGCTCTGCCGCCTGACCTTGTCGCTGCTATCAGAGCCATGCGCTACCTTTGCATCCGAGCATCGGGAACGAGTGGCGTGCGGAATGAACCTCAACTATACCATAGGTTGCCGCCTCTGCCACAAGAAACAAACAATGTAATCGGAGTTTCTCTCTTAATGTTACTGATTTCATTTATTACAAACCGTCTGAACGAGATACTTTCTTTACTGCATATACTGAATGCTATGGCTACAATCATTTCAAGGCTGTAAGCGTCATAACTGATTCCATCCGCTTGCCTGAGATACTTCATTGTATTAAGTTCATTCAGTTTCTTGTTCTTGTAGATGGAATGAATCGCTTTGCGGATATCGCATGAAAACACCCCGAATAGGTCGGCAATCTCGAATTGTGTCATCCACACGGGTACAGTCGGCATAGTGACCGTACCCGTCTCACTGATTGTTATTATTCCTCTGTCCATATTCTATTCGCTTGATTTTGTCTATTGTTCATTGTTTATCTTTTCGCCAGCCGATATTTTCTTCCTCCGTTCCATCAGCTTGTCCATATCCTTTGAGATTTTATCATCGGTTATCCGGGCATATCCCTGTGTGGTACGGATATTGGAATGCCCCATCATCTTGGCGATGCTTTCGATGGGTATGTCCGCCGAAATCAGAAAGGTTCCGAAGCTGTGCCTCGATTGGTGATAGGACAAGTTGTCCTCTTTGCCTATGATAACGCCTATCTCATGAATCTCAAACCACAGGGCATCACGGCTCGGAAGCGGGAATACGGGCTGTTCATCGTCGGTCGTATTGTACAACGACAGTATCCGTTCCGCTATGGGATGCAGGGGAATGAACGCCTCCACCTTTGTCTTCTTGCGGTTTATGCGGATGTACCGCCTGCCTTCCGCATTCATCCCGATGTGGTGCGGATGCAGCAACTGTATGTCCACATACGCCAGTCCCGTCAGAGTGGAAAAGATAAAAGCTCGTCTTGCAAGTTCCTGACGCTTGTCATACATCGGGGTGGAGAGAATTCTTTTGAACTCCTCACGGCTGATGTATTTGTGCTTTGCCTCCGGCTTCGGCTCATACTCCAAATCCTCACAGGGATTCACACGGATAATATCTTTGTCCACGGCAAGGTACAGCAGACGGTTCAGCCAACACATACATTTGTTGGTCTGGGAAGCCCCGAAATTCTTGCATTTCTTCAGATATGCCTTGTAGGACTTGCCGAAATCCTCTGTAACTTCTTCAAGGGCAATGTCCTTCTTTCCGAAAGACGCGATATAATCCGTCAGGTACTTCTGGTAATACATGGAATGGCGGTAGGAAGATATGGAGTCTATTTCCATGGAATGTTTCTTCAACCGTTCTCTTTCCCATTCGCCCATTTGCAGGAGGGTGGTCGGATGAATATTGTTCAAGGTGATATGGTTCTTCAGTATCTCCGCACTGACAACACCTTGCGATTTCAGTATCTCATTATAGGCTTCCTCCGTCAGACGCAGGTATTCCCGCAAGCGGTTGTTCTCCCTTACGGTTCTTATCTCGTTCTTCTTGCCGTTCCAGTCCTCCGGTCGGCAATAAATTCCGGTGCTTATGACCGTCTGCTTACCGTCGATGGTTATACGGCACAGGACAGCGGTCGTACCGTCAGCTTTTACCTTGCTGCGGTTAATGTAGGGCAACAATGAAAATGTGCTTCGCATATTGTGTATTCGGTGTTAAAGGGTTAATTGAAAATCTTTTGTAGCTTCTATGAACTTGTCCATGTCCTCGAAAAGTTTTTTCGGACTGACACGGGCATAAACCTGTGTCGTGGAAATGTCGGAATGTCCCAGCATCCTACTGATGGTCTCAATCGGCACGCCCGCTTCAAGCGTTATCAGCGAGGCGAAACTATGCCTCGCCTGATGGTAGCACAAGTCATCCTTGATTCCTGCCAATGCCGCCAACGCCTTCATGTGCCTTCTGAGATTTGACCAGCGAAGTAAAGGAAACAAGGTTTCCCTGTCCTCACTGTGATACTTATTGATAAGTGCAATCGCTTCGGGCAATAGTTTTACACTGGCACGGAGTTCGTTTTTCTTTCTGCGGTATTTCAACCATAACGTTCCGCCCTCATCTGTATTCAAATTAGCATGGGTAATCGAAACAACATCCGCATAAGATACACCCGTGTAACATCCAAAGAGAAACATATCCCTTGCCAGCATATGGGATTTGCGGTATGCAGGTATTTCCACGTCCCGGATTTTCTCGAACGATTCGCGGCTTAATGCCCGTGGGGTTCTTTCCGATTGTTTGGGCAGGGCAAAATGCTGGAAATGGCATTTCTCGGAATACCCTTTCTTGTAGGCGAGGCGGCAAATTTTCTTCAAGACGGCAAGATGGTGGCGGACTGTATCTATCGCATATCCCTTCTCTTCCATGGCGAAAGCCTGATAGTCGTGGATGAATTGCTCCGTCAGTTGCCCGAAAGCCAAATCCTTGACCTTGTACTTGGTCTCGATGAACTCTCGAAGTGCCAGCCGCATATAGTGATAGCCGGGATAAGTGCCTTTGGCACGGTCTATTCCGATACGCGCCTTGATGTCGTCACAGACTACATCGGTCATTTTCATGAATGTCATCTGCGTTTCCATGCTACCTTGAAAAAGGTCTTTCACGTCGGTGGCATCAAAATCGACCTTACGCCCCACAAGGCTGTCGAACGCAGTGTTTATCGCCAACAATAGCTTGTCAATCTTGGCATTGGTTTCCACCGCCTCGCGACTCTTCCCGTTCAGACGGCTCTCACGTGGATTCCACAGTTCGGGAGTACAGGACAACTTGCAACCGAACTGCGCCATTGTGCGGTTCACCGTGATCCTTCCCATTATCGGGGCTTTGCCCGACTTATCCAGTCCGCTCTTTTTGAGGTAGAGCAGTACCTTGAATTTTTCTACTTTCATACGCTTATATTTTTAAGTGCAAATTTACTTGCCATATAAGCATTCCTTGATGTGCAAAACACTGTGTATGAGCGCAAACAAAACAGTGAAGACTTCATTTTACTTCATTTCGTTACCAATATCTGTTTCGGTAACAGGATGGCTAACGTTTTGGTAACAGAACAACCTCAATATTCCGTTGTCATTTGCGCTTTCTCCATTTGGCAAAATACTGAAACAATGCTCATTTCAAACGTTTTACGTTTCATCTTCACCTGTCCGCTTTCCCTTGCATTGCCTATCACTTTCCACTGCTTTAGACACACCTTTGCGACGCTACAGATAGCAGCCGGAACAGACATCTATACGGTGAGCAAAATGCTGACTCATCGCAACGTCTCAACAACCCAGATTTACGCAGAACTGGTGAACGAGAAAAAACGCGAATCAGCCAATAGAATTTCTCTGAAGTAGAGAAAAATTGAGCCCAAATGAAAAATTTTCTAAAAAAATCAACTTTTTTTTCGACAATGAAATACAAGTGAATACAAATATACTATCATCAAATACAAATATGGTGTTTTTGTATATGATATGTGCATTATAATATGCATTTGCAGATGGTATATGTTTGTTGTGATTTTGTTTTCAATTTTAGACGCTGAAAGTGCGGTAAATTCCGTTCTTTCAGCGTTTTATGTGCATTTGGAGATATGAAAATCATCGCATATATTTGCGCAAGAATGATTAAAAACGATGTGTATGACACCGCAAAAAACGATATATATTACGGTCTATCTATTACTATTGATACCAACCTTATCTATCGCTCTTGTCACCCGAATTTTTTCATTAAAGGTGATGTTGCTGGATGGATTTTCCAGTAATATCATATTCCTTATTACTTGCATCCTATGCGCTGTACTATATCTGATATTTAAGACCACTATCGATGGCTATATTTTGCCGTTCCTTTGCAAATGTTCCAAAATGCAGTTAGCAGTTGCTGAATCGGCAACGAATGAGGCAACGAACCCAGAACCCAAACAAGAGGCTAATCTCCCCTCCTATCAGGAACACTACGATGCAGTAGCCGAGAAGAAACGCATTGAAGCGGAAGAGACACTACAACGGGTTCTTGACTATACAATGCGAGCTATGGTTGTCTATATGAGTGAAGAAGAACTCAAGCGCCTTTGTGGGTATATCACAGAATATAGTTTGAACGACATCCCACGCGAGGTATCGCCCGTATCGGTTGATTCTGCACTCAAAAGTATCGACCTGATGCACTTCGGCTGGAACATCGGCAAAGCGTTTGGGAAGAGACGCATCCACACTGCTACATTCATCAAGCGTGTATTTGCTCACTCCCTCCGCGATTTGGAAATCTCAACCATTGAGCGCAAAATGTCGCACACTGAATCGGAGTGCAGGATTAAGCTGGATGGTACGATAATATAAATATCCTATAACTTTTTATCGAATAAAGAGAATATTGATAGAAACTTATCTGAAATAGCAACGATATCTTGTTGGTTGTTCTTCTGGGCAAGTTCCTTTATTTTTCTTATGGGACTTAACATTTCATCATTCTTCTGTTTCTCTGATAAATGCATTGATGATACAAGCGAAACTAAGAATTGGTTAATTTTTTTGGCTCATCC
>JAUNWG010000168.1 GCA_030540435.1 Eubacteriales bacterium | reverse complement strand
ATTGCTGTGTTTCCAGAATATATAGCCGCAGAAATATCTTGATAATCCTGGAAACTATACGAACTCGTCAAGAGTTTGTAATAGCCAAGTTTTTTTGCAGCATCTTCAAGAAGTGTATCATAGTTTGTCGTAATAATATGATTATACGAAGTAGAAACAATCATCTCGTGATATTGGTTGCATTTGGCACTATAAAAAAGCTCATTCAAAATATCGTCGCAAAAATCAACATTTACACCATTTTCCTTACAGTATTTAATCTTTTCTTTTAGTGCTGTCACAGTATCGATTAAGTTCTTATTTCTGTAACTATCCTTGGCATCATCAATTATCCCGTCGAATCTCAAATCGGGAGGAAGGCACTTATTCAGAATTTGGCAAATTTCGATGTATTTGTCAATAAATCCATCCCACGCAGGCAAGCCTGATTCTACAGAAATACCAGAGCCAGCAAAAATACTAAGTTGCTTTGATGCGAGCAGCTTAGATAACTCATCGAAGCCAACATCTGCACCTAATATCATAATTACACTCCTACCTATTACCCCATACTGCAGTATATGCCATAATGCAGCCAATGTTCCATTTCGCCAATATTTCTTTGTCAACGGTGAATTCAATTCGGTCCTCGGCTACTCGATTAAAGAACTCAGTGTAGGAAGAAAGATAATTAGACAGTAGGGCCGGATTAACTCTTATATGCTCATGTGCTATAGTGTCAATATAGGTAATAAACCGCTCAGTCCTCATAAGAAAAGTCTGAATATATGGTCTATCGCAAGAACTATACTGCATTGCTAGAATTTCAGCTAGGTTCTTACAAGCTAAAACAACAAAGTATCCCTCTGGGCAGAAATGGCTGTAGATTCCAGCAAGATTATCCCGCTTCTCAAGTTTATGTAATTTCCTGAGAATTTTGTACCCATTTTTCTTTAGATCGTGATGACTTGTGATAATGGACTTGAATTTCACTATAAACATCTCCTTTTTTATTGCGGGAAATACTATAGTGATATTATACAGAGTATTATATAAAAATCAACATATTTTTATATTATTCGCACATTTACGACACAAAGATTATATGAAATATGAATTACGTGTGGTTTGCTGTAATTAATCGATACGCGGTTAAAAGAACATACCATACCGCCACAATCAGCCGCCACATCAGAACAAAGCCGCCGAATACACCGCCCAGAATGAAACTGAGCGCAAACACAGCGATTCCGCCGCCAAAGGAACTGCCGCCCGGCATAACCCAAAGTCGCATCCAATGGATGCCGAAGGGCAGACCGCAGAGAATCCAGAGCCATACATAATCAAGGGTTCCGTCCCTCATGCAGGAGGACTTGAAGATGCAGACGAGTAGCAGCGCGGTCGCCACCGGCAGTATGCTTTTTATGAAGAAATCCCGTATCGTATCGCCTCTTGTCATAGGCAGCAGCCTCCTTTCTTGCTTTTATTATATCGGTGGAGAAAAAACAGGCGCTAACAATCTGCAAACAATTCCCGTTATTCCAGAAATTTTGCTTTGATTTTCTCAAAACCAGTGTAGCCTTCCTCCACGATGCTGCCGATATCTTCACTACGGACGGGAGTGCGCTGTCCGCAGGAAATGTTGGTCAGAATCAGCACCATGCGGACTGCATTGAACAGATGGGAATTGATTTCTTCCTGCTTGGTAGGCCATCCCTTGTTAGGGGTGTCGCCGGGGCGATGGAGGGTATCGGCCAACAGGCTCAGTTCCTCCAAAGCCCTCCTGCATTTTTCCTCATACCAGCTCTGCATATTGGGCACTTTTCCTGTGACGATAATGACGGGGCGTTCCTTCATAATGATGTTCCTCCTGATTATCTTTATTTCTTCCGCACTGCGGAGGCTATTCGATCTGCTGCTGTTTTTGCTGTTCTTTATGCGCCGGAACCAGAGTATCCATATTCTGCCGGATGGTATCATATTCCCG
>JAUNWG010000068.1 GCA_030540435.1 Eubacteriales bacterium | reverse complement strand
CTAAAGATCTTGCTTCCACCAGCATAGCTGGTGGTTTTTTTCGCTAAAGCGCCAAGTAAAATGCCAGATGCGGGGAAGCACCTGGCATTTTGGGCATGTCGTGGAAGTTTTGGGGGATGATAGAAACACAACATGCAAATTGGGGATGATATAAAGCACTATCTGGGGGATGTGACTGTGCTTTAAACAAAAATTAGGATATTTTGTCAGATCGCCTGTCTCCAAACGACCCTGCATACATTATAACGCACGCAATTGGAAAAAGTCAATATACTTTTGATTTTTTTACCATTATTGTCGTTTGCTTTCCTCTTTTGCTGTATTTTCCCGATTTAACGCGCGATCTTCTGCAAGAATGCTCTGGTGCGCGGGTTCTGCGGGTTATCCAGCACGCACTCCGGCGTGCCCTCCTCCACGATATAGCCGTCCGCCATAAAGATCACGCGGTCGGATACGGCTCTTGCAAAATCGATCTCATGGGTGACAACGACCATCGTCATTTTTCGCTCCGCCAACTGGCGCAAAATCTTCAAGACCTCCGTCGTCAGCTCAGGATCGAGCGCTGAGGTCGGTTCATCAAAAAACAGCATCTTGGGATTCATCGCCAATGCGCGGGCAATGGCGACGCGCTGCTGCTGTCCGCCGGACAGCTGACATGGATAATTATCCGCCTTTTCGCCCAGTCCGACGTCCTCCAGCAGCTGCTTTGCTTCGCGTATGACCTCCGCCTTGTTGCGCTTCTGTACGTTGATCGGCGCGTCAATGAGGTTTTTCAGTACGGAATAATGGGGGAACAGGTTAAAATTCTGGAACACAAGGCCATAAAAGCTCTTGATGCGGCCCAGTGTGGCCTTATCCGCATACACGCCGTCAGTTACAGCCGCATTGCCGCCGTAGATCAGGTCGCCGCCGTTCATCGTCTCCAGCATGGTCGCACAGCGCAGAAGCGTGGACTTGCCGGAACCGGACGGGCCGATGATGGATACAACTTCGCCCTCATCGACAGACAGCGAGATATCATGCAGGACATGCAGGTCGCCAAAGCTTTTTTTCAAATGGTTGATTTCCAACAGTTTCATTTCAGCATGCCCTCCTTTACTGGTAATACGCCAGCTTGCGCTCGACGACATTCATGACATACGCGACGACATAGTTAAAGATATAGTAAAACAGTCCGGCGACGAACAGCGGCGCAATGGATGACTGCGCAGCTGCCACTTGCTTGGCCAGCGTGAACATTTCCGCATACGCCAGCACGAATGCAAGGGAAGTATCCTTGGTCAGGGTAATGATCTCATTGGTCACCGGCGGCAGCACACGCTTGACCATCTGTGGGAAGATGATCTTGCAGAACGTCTGTGTGCGGGTATAACCCAGCACATCTGCCGCTTCATACTGCCCCTTCGGGATGGACTGGATGCCGGAGCGGTAAATCTCCGCAAAATATGCGGCATAGTTGATGGAAAAGCCGACGATCGCCGCCCAGAATCTCCATGTATTGGATACCGGAATGCCCAGCACATAATACGGGCCGAAGAACACGACGACCAGCTGGAGCATCAGCGGCGTGCCGCGCAGCACGGAAATGATAAATTCAAAAATAATGGAAACCGGACGGAGCTTTGACATGCGTCCAAAGCATATCAGCAGGCCCAGCGGCATGGAAAAAACCAATGTCAAAACAAACAGCAGGAGCGATGCGCCGATACCCACGCTGATCTGCTGAATGACAGATAGGATGTAATCCATTGTCTCCCCTTCTTTCTTCTCTCTGTCTTTATTCTATGATAAAAACAGAGCGGCGGGTCCTCCGCCGCTCTGCGCTATCGTTATCCAATTATTCGTAGCACCAGGTATCTGACAGATAGCTGTAAGAGCCATTGTCCATCTCTGCCCACTTGTTGACGATCTTCTCAATAGAGCCGTCCTTGGACATCGCATCCAGTGCTGCTTCAACCTGCTCACACAGCTCGGTATTGCCCTTCTTGAAGCCAATGCCGTACTGCTCGGTGGAAATCGCCTCGTCCAGAATCTTAAATCCGCCGTCGCGGCTTGCCAGCTGATAGTTTGCCACGCCGATATCCATTGCGATTGCATCCACTGCACCGGATTCCAGATCCATAAATGCGGTGTTGTAGTTGGATACCTGGATCAGCTGTCCCAGGGAGGAGTTGATCTTCTGACCAACCTCGGTTGCGTCCTCGCCCTCCAGCGCTGCCAGTGCAGAAGAATCTGCCTGTACGTCCATGATCTTGCCTGCCAGATCATCGATGGAAGTAATGCCGGAATCTTCCTTTACAACGACGACCTGCGAGTTGTCGATGTACGGCTTGGACCAGGTGTAATCATCCTCACGGCCGGTGATGGTAAAGCCGTTCCAGATGCAATCAATCGAGCCGGAGCTAAGCTCCATGTCCTTGGAATCCCAGTCGATCGGCTGCTTGACCAGCTCCCAGCCATAGTAGTCACAGACTGCCTGCGCCAGATCAAGGTCAAGGCCGGTATAATCGTTTGTCTCCTCATCCAGATAGCCATACGGCGGGAACTCTGCGTCAAAGCCGACGATCAGCTTGGTGCGTTCTCCCGACGCCGCGCCGGAGCCTGCGTCTGTGCTCTGCGCCTTGTTATCCGACGAGGTGTCTGTAGAATTGGAATCAGAATTCGAACCACATGCCATCAGCAGCATTGCCATAGACAACGCCATGAGCAATGCAATGATCTTTTTCTTCATGGTTATCTCTCCTTTAGCATTTTGTGCAGGCGATAGCCTACTCTTTTATCATAAGTAATATAGTAACAATTTAGCATGTTAAAGTCAAGGCTTTTATGCAGCTTTTTTCATTTTTCATACAAATATTTGGCACTTGTCCGGCATTTTTTACAAAAGTAAGCAGCCAGCATGAAAAATCACGCCGGCTGCCGGGAAAAACAGGGGAAAATTTTTGGCTTTGTTTTCAATATGCCTGATATGCCTCAGAATAATCCTGCCGGGTCGACAGGCTCGCCATCCTTCGTGACGGCAAGATGCAGATGGACGCCCTGTTCCGCCTCCAGCGGCATCGGGTCGCCCAGCACAGCGATCTGTTTCCCGCCGGAAACACTGTCGCCTTCCTTGACGGATATCTCATCCAGCCCGGCATACAGGCTGTTCATGCCCTGCGCATGGCTGAGGACGACATATTTGCCATAGATGGTATCGTCCCCGACTAAGGTCACTGTGCCGTCTGCAATGGCACAGACTGCGTCCCCCTGCTCGCCGCCGTAATCCGCAGCGTCATGGGTGCGCCAGTCACGGGTCGTCTCATCATATTCCAGCGTATCGCCGGAATAGGCGCGCGTGACGTCGCGCTCGATCGGGATGGTAAAGGTCAAAGCTGCCGTTGTCTGTTCCGCTTCCTCCTCCGCAGGCTCCTGCACCTCGCCGGAGGTCTCCGCAGCCGGTTCTTCCTCTGCCGTCTCATCGACCTGTTCGGTATCCGTCTGCGGCGTGCTGTCCATTGCCGGTACATGGTCGATCGGCTCGGACGCGGTCACGCTGTCCTCCGCTTCATACATATAGCCATCCAGCGGGTCGGTCTGTTCAGTCTGCGGCGAGACAAACAGGACATATGCCGCCACCGCCACTGCCAGCACGCACAGCAGCAGGATCATGTAAAAGCCCTTGTCCTCCGACCACCAGCGTGCGGCTCCGCCATTTGTTTTCTTCATCTCAGCACCTCCAATGCTGGTAGTATGGGCAGAAAATGGCGGAGATATACCTGAGGTGGGAAAAAGCGGGCAAATCTTTTTGACCAATATAGCTTTGTTGGTTTACCAGTTACATTGCGTTATGACATCCACTGTGCATCACGAGGGAAAGACCCTAACGCCGGGTCTCTCCCTCGTGGCTCCTTCTCAGGCGCTGGGGGACAAGTGTTTTCCCCCAGACCCCCTTCAATGTAGCGCGATCTAGAGAGATAAACTTCTTAATCGCAAGAAATTATCTGCGTTTTGTTAGCCGGTATACCTACCGCTCTAAGCTGGCAAAGACCGGAAAGAGTAACTTGGTCTGCTGAGATGAAAAAGGTGCTGTCGCTTACACAAAATCTCAGCCATCGTGTTACATGCCGCGCGCGGCGCTTTTGGTTTCATCAGCGCAAGCGCGGCCGCACGGAGGAGAGTCCAGAGAACCGTAGGTTCTTTGGCGTCGAAGGAGAGCGAAGAGAGGGAACTGACGCCGGTTCCCTCTCTTCATGCGCGGTAGAGACTATAACTGTATGAAATCTTCAAATGTGGCACGGCAGTACGCGACCCACCGCAATATTTTCAAACGCAGAAATTTCCCCAATTTCAAAAAACCTATTGCACTCTGTCGAAATTCGTGTATAATGTACCTTGCTCAGTTTTATAAACAAGTATCAAAAGTTTAGTATTTGTAAATTTTTACTATGGAGAATATCAAAGGAGGTCACGCGCCGGCACCCGCCGGCCCAGTATGGAAATCGGTTCAAAAATCAAACGGCTGCGCACCCAGAAGGAATTGACGCTGGAGGAGCTCGCTTCGCGCTGTGAGCTGACAAAGGGCTTTTTATCCCAGCTGGAGCGCGATCTCACCAGCCCGTCCATTGCAACGCTTGCGGATATTTTAGAAGCGCTCGGCTCATCGCTGTCGGAGTTTTTCTCGGATACGCCGGAGGAAAAGATCGTCTTTGGACAGTCGGATTTCTTCGTCGATGAGCGGGAGGACTGCACCATCCGCTGGATCGTACCCAATACGCAAAAAAATCAGATGGAGCCAATCGTCGTCGAGCTTCCGCAGGGCGGAACGTCGTTTCCCTCCGGCCCGCACAACGGCGAGGAATTTGGCTATGTGATCGCCGGTACGGTCACATTGATCACAGATACGGCGTCTTATGTCGTCCATCGCGGGGAAACCTTTTATCTGGATGGCAAATCCAGCCATTATCTCCGCAATGATAAAAAAACAAAAGCGCAGGTGCTTTGGGTAAGCACCCCGCCTTTATTTTAAAGCATACGTTAGGAGCGAGAAATGAAAAAACTGATCGAACTGAAGAACATCGTCAAGGATTTTGACGGTCAGCGCGTGCTCAACGGCATATCGCTGGACATTTATGAGAATGAATTTGTGACGCTGCTCGGCCCGTCCGGTTGCGGCAAAACAACGCTGCTCCGCATTATCGCAGGCTTTCTCGATGCGGATGCGGGACAGGTTCTCTTCGACGGCACGGATATTTCCGGCCTGCCGCCGTACAAACGCGATGTAAACACGGTATTCCAGAAATACGCGTTGTTTCCCCATCTGAATGTGTTTGATAACGTCGCCTTTGGTTTGAATCTGAAAAAGCAGCCGAAGGATATCATCGAGCAGAAGGTCAGCCGTATGCTGCGCCTTGTGGGTCTGCGCGGCTTTGAAACCCGCCGCATCGACCAGATGTCCGGCGGCCAGCAGCAGCGCGTCGCCATTGCACGCGCGTTGGTCAATGAACCGGAAGTCCTGCTGCTGGATGAGCCGCTTGGCGCCCTCGACCTCAAGCTGCGCAAAGAAATGCAGCGCGAGCTGAAGAAAATTCAGCAGGAGGTCGGCATCACCTTCATTTTTGTCACCCATGACCAGGAGGAAGCCCTCACGATGTCGGACAAGATCGTCGTCATGAAGGAGGGCAATATCGAGCAGATCGGCTCGCCGGTGGATATCTACAACGAACCGGTCAACCGCTATGTCGCCAGCTTCATCGGTGAGAGCAATATCGTCGACGGCGTGATGCCATGCGATAAGCGCGTCATTTTCGACGGGCATCCGTTTACCTGTGTGGATGGCGGCTTCGCGCCGAATGAAGAGGTCGAGGTCGTCATCCGCCCGGAGGATTTGGATATCGTCCCGCCGGAGCAGGGCAAACTGCGCGGGCGCGTCAAGTCCGTCCTATTCAAAGGCGTACATTATGAGACCATTGTCGAGACTCGGCAGGGCACGTCCATTACAGTAAAAATGAACGTTTCCACCGACCAGCCGGTCGTCAATGAGGCTGCGGGTGAGCTGATGGACGCGGACAGCTTCTATCTCGACCGCGACGACGTTGCGGAGCTGAATGACAGCATTATCATCACGCGTGCCAATGCGCAGGCATGGAAAAAGGACACCGAAGAGGGCGTATCCATCACCAAGATATCCTATTCCATTGAGCCAAAAAACGGGCGCTATCCGGTCACGTTCCGCACGGCTGCCGGTACGGAAATTACTGTGGATATGATCGTAGAGGACGCAAACCGCGTGCAGTCGGAGGAATATCAGGAAGAGATCTATGCGGTAAACTTTTCCAAGTCGGTGGACGACATCAAGGAATCGCTGACGCTGGACAATGACCTCATCGTCTGGGCGGATGCCTCCGCATGGAGTCTTGCGCCGGAGGACGACGGCGCGCGCATCCGCATCACTGACGTCATTTATGACTTCGATTGGGAGACCATCACCCCGGGCGTATATGACATTACGTTTGCAACGAAGGGCATGGAATATAAAATCGACACGACCGACCGCACGGAGCCGGGCGACATCGTCGGCTTACAGTTCACACCGGACGACCTGCATATCATGAGAAAGGGGTAACACATGAAACAATTCCGTTCGATGGCGTACCCCTATGTGATCTGGATCGCCGGTATGATCCTCCTCCCGATGCTGCTCATCGTCGCCTATGCTTTTACCGTAGAGGGCACGGCATTTTTCCAGGGGCAGTTTACGCTTACCAACTTCGGGCGCTTTTTCAGCGACGCTGTGTTTGTACAGGTGCTGCTGCGCTCGCTGCGCATTGCGATTCTGACCACCATCGCCTGCATCATCCTCGGCTATCCGGCGGCATATGCCATTTCGCGCGCTGGTGTGCGCAGCAATCTGCTCATCCTCATCATTACGCTGCCGACATGGATCAATATGCTGGTGCGCACCTACGCATGGGTGGGCATTTTACAGGATGACGGCATTCTGAACAGCCTGCTTGGGCTGATCGGCTTGGGGCCGTTCCAGTTTATGTACACCGACTTTGCCGTCACGCTGGGCATGGTATATAATTTCCTGCCGTTTATGATTTTGGAGATTCATACCTCGCTGTCCAAAATGGACCCGTCCTATCTGGAGGCCGCAAGCGATCTCGGTGCAAACAAAACCCAAGCATTTCTCAAGGTCACGCTCCCGCTGAGCATTCCGGGCATCATCTCGGGCATCACGCTGGTATTCCTCCCGGCAGTTTCCTCCTTCTTTATCCCGAAGCTGCTGGGCGGCGGACAGTATGTCCTCATCGGCAATGTGATCGAATCACAGTTCCTGACCTCCGGCAACTGGAGCTTTGGCAGTGCATTGTCGCTCATTATGGCGATCATTATCATGCTGTCCATGTTCTTCACCCGCCGGCTTGACAACAACAGGGAGGAATAACGCATGAACAGAAAAAAGCGCTTTCCGCTGACACGTGTCGTCCTCGGCCTTGTCATTGCATTCTTTTATATCCCGATCATTTATACCATCATCTTTTCCTTTAATTCCTCTCGTTCGCTGACGCATTTCTCCGGCTTTTCGCTGCGCTGGTATGAGAAGATGTTCTCCTCTTCCCCGACGATGAATGCGATCTGGATGACCTTTATCGTCGCAATCTTAGCGACAGTCATTTCTACGTTTATCGGTACGATCACGGTGATCGGTCTGTCCAAATGCGGCAAGCCGCTGCGCCGTGCCGTCAGCTTTGCCAATGATCTGCCGATGATGAATCCGGATATTGTCACTGCCATCAGCCTGCTGATGTTCTTTGCGACATTGGAGGTCAGCAAGGGCTTTCTGACGCTGCTGCTGGCGCACATCGCGTTTTGTACGCCGTATGTGATGTTATCCATCACGCCGCGCCTGCGTCTGCTCGACCCAAATCTGGCGGACGCTGCGCTCGACCTCGGTGCAAACCCGTGGCAGGCGTTGTGGCATGCGATCATTCCGCAGTTGTCCCCCGGCATCATTGCTGGTGCGCTGATCGCGTTTACCATGTCGTTTGATGATTTTGTCATTTCGTATTTTGTTACCGGCAACGGTGTACAGAATATTTCTATTCTGGTTTACACGATGTCCAAGCGTGTCAATCCATCCATCAATGCGATTTCCACATTGGTTGTGGTTATTATTACAATCGGATTGATTTTGGTCAACATCATCCCGCGTATCCGTGACCGTGCAATGCGCGGCGTCAAAAAGGAGGATGCTGTATGAAGCGGAAAACACGACTGCTTTCCATGGTACTGGGCAGTGCGCTGCTGGTCAGCCTGCTGACTGCCTGCGGCGGCCCGGGTACGGATTTCGATGGTACAAACAAAGCCTCCGGTGATTCGGACACGTTAAAAATCTATACGACAGGCGAATATACCGGCGAAAACCTCATTGAAAACTTTGAAGATCAATATGACTGCCGTGTCATCATGGAATACTTTGATTCGAATGAAATGATGTACACCAAGATCAGCGCCGGCGATGCGTATGACATCATCATTCCATCCGACTACATGATCGAACGCATGTTGAATGAGGATTATTTGCAGCCGCTGGACAAAGAGATCGTGACGAATTTTGACCTGATGACAGAAGACAGCCTCGGGCTGGATTTCGACCCGGATAATGATTACACCGTGCCGTATTTCTGGGGTTCGGTCGGCATTGTCTACAACAAAAACAATGTCTCGCTGGATGACCTGAAAAAAGAAGGCTGGAACATCCTGCAGGACACCAAATATGCGGGGAAGCTCTATCTCTACGATTCTGAGCGCGATTCGTTTATGATGGCATTCAAGGCGCTGGGCTATTCGATGAATACCAGCGACGATGATGAGATCAACGCGGCATACAAATGGCTGTGCGATGTCAACAACACGATGAACCCAGTGTATGTCACCGACGAGATCATTGACAACATGATAAACGGCACCAAGGATATCGGCATTGTGTACAGCGGTGACGCTTCCTATATCCTGTCGGAAAACCCGGATATGGGGTATTACTGCCCGGATCAGGGCACCAATATCTGGTATGACTGTATGGTCATTCCGAAATGTGCGCCGAATCCGGAGCTTGCCAACGAGTTTATCAATTATGTTATGACCTACGAATCCGCGCTGGACAACACAGAAACCGTCGGCTATACCTCGCCAAACAAAGAGGTTGTCGAAGAAGTGACCGGGGAAGGCGGTATGTTTGAAGGCAACGAAGCCTATATCCCGCGTTCCGGCTTTGCAAAGGATGAGGTATTCCATGACAATGAATACCTGCGGCAGAAGGTCGCAGAGCTTTGGATCAAGGTCAAGGCAGGAAGCAAGGCAGAGTGAGGGGCGCTGGTGGGCCTTTGGATAAGCCATCCACCGCACCGCTTTTAGCGATTTCATGCAGTTATAACCGTTCACGCGAATGAAGAGAGGGAACCACCGCTGGTTCCCTCTCTTCGCTCTCCTTCGCCGCCAAAGAACCTACGGTTCTCTGGACTCTCCTCTGTGCGGCCGCGCTCGCGCTCCATGACGCCAAAAGCGCCGCGCGCGGCATGTACCGCGATGGCTGAGATTTTGTGTATGCGACAGCACCTTTTTATCTTGGTGCGCCGGATGAACAGCACGCACAAACCAAAAAGGCCCCTTTTGAAAGGGGCTGGCGGTGCCGCAGGCACTGACTGAGGATTGTAGCACGCTAAGTGGCACTGAACCAGCTAAATCTAAAACGCTTACATGGTAACAATCCTCAGTCAGCTTCGCTGACAGCTCCTTTCAAAAGGAGCCTAAGGGCAGTATTACAAAGCCGGTGCACCAAATAACGCAGGGAATATATCACCAGATCATTCCTCCAAATGCTCCAGTCCCTGACTCATAATGGTATGCACATGGTCATCCGCGAGGGAGTACACGATATTCTTCCCTTCCCGGCGGAAGCGCACAAGGCGGCTCTGCTTGAGCACACGCAGCTGATGGGAGATCGAGCTTTGCGTCATATTGAGTGCCTGTGCAATATCGCCCACGCTCATGTCGCTCTCCACCAGCACATACAGGATCTTGATACGGGTGGTGTCGCCAAATACCTTAAACAATTCGGCAAGGTCATATAGCTCTTCCTCCGTGGGCACCTGATCGCTGAGGGAAAACAGATCAGTACCGGCGGGCATATGCTCCAATTCTTCTTTATCTAGCTTCACGAATCCTCCTCCTCATCTGTCACCGGTCGTGCTTCTACATCAATGATCTTTTGGTTTTCATAGGTGCGGTTTGCCCGGTTCATACGGAATATGACCAGGAAATCCGACAGGCCGCTATATACCAGTGCAATGCCGATCACACGGAAGGTCATTTTTGCCGTGGAATAGGGATGGAACAGAATAACTGCACCAAAGAGCACCGTAATGATACCCAATACCAATACCGTCTTGCCGGACGGGTCGCCAAAACGGTGCAGCCCGATACCATGCCGGAGATTTAAAATTCCATCCAGCAGCAAAATCAAACCAAAAATAATCGGCAAAATAGAGCTTATCATCTTGGGCTGGGTAATAATAAAAATACCCACACCAATCGCAACCACATTGACAAAGCCGGTCAATATATTCATCCTGTGCTCCCGCACACAGCCCAGCAGACTAAGCACGCCATAGGCGATCAGCACTGCGCCGGTCACATAGCAGGCAACCTGTAAAAATAGATCCGGAATGACAAGCAGGGCAATGCCCAATGCCAAACAGCCAACCGCTGCCATCACCATATTGACACGGATGCTGCGAAACGTTTCAAACATTCTATATTCCTCCTTCATGACAGGAATTTGTTTCTGCTGCTTTGATTGTACGACATCCCGCAGGCAGTGTCAAATTCTTTTTGTATCCCTTGCAAAATCCCCTATTTTGGTGTACTATTAGCGTTGATATGGTACCCCTATCTTTATTATGTAAATCTTATATCTTATAGAAGGTGTTGTAATATGACGAAAATTGACATTATCTCCGGCTTCCTCGGCGCTGGCAAAACCACGCTCATCCGCAAGCTGCTGGAAGGCCCGCTGAAGGGCAAAAAGGTCGTTCTCATTGAGAATGAATTTGGTGAGATCGGCATTGACGGCGGCTTCCTCAAAGACGCCGGCATCGAAATTACCGAAATGAATTCCGGCTGTATCTGCTGCACACTGGTCGGTGACTTTGCAAAGGCGCTGCACGATGTACTGGAGCAGTTCACCCCGGATCGTATCATCATCGAGCCGTCCGGCGTCGGCAAGCTTTCCGATGTCGCTGCTGCTGTCCAGCCTGTCCTCAAGGAAGGCGAAGTCGAAATGGGCTGCCTGACCACAGTCTGCGACGCTTCCAAGTGCCGCATGTATATCAAGAACTTCGGTGAGTTCTATAACAACCAGCTGGAAAGCGCGGGCACGATCGTACTCAGCCGCACGCAGAACATCAGTGAAAAGCGTCTGGATGAAGCGCTCGCACTGGTTCGGGAGCATGCCGGTGAGAACACCAGCATTATCACCACGCCGTGGGATGAGCTGACCGGCGAACAGATCTACGACGTCATGTGCGCAGACGGCCATCAGGCGCTGCTGGATGCTGCTGAGCTGTACGAGCATGAGGAGCATCATCACCATCATCATGAAGACGGCTCCTGCTGCGGACATCATCACCACGACCACGATGAGCACGAGCATCA
>JAUNWG010000167.1 GCA_030540435.1 Eubacteriales bacterium | reverse complement strand
CTTTGTACTGTCGGAAATACATGACAGTTGGCAAGCGACGTGCGTGAAGCTTTACTTCTCACAATATATTGCAAATATGCTGGACTAGATGTCCCAAATATGTTGACAATGGGCTTCCCTACATTTAATACATACCCGCGCGGGTACACAGTGATGTCCAATTTAATGTCCGTTATTTGAACCGAGCCATCGTTCATAATAACCTCCATAAAATCAGGCTCGAAATTCTCCATGTCACAATTGTGAGGCTTGTTCAGAACGACGTTGCCCCTAGACTGTGATCTATGAATACCAGACTCAGTTATGTAACGAACTTCATGCAAATCAAAAATGTCCTTTGAATAATTCAGAATAGCCAAAAGTTTAGATCCCAAAATTCCTTCCAGTTTTTTAGCTTTCAGATGACCATACAATTCCCCTGTGTTCCAATCTCTTACAATAATTGATACCATAATTCTTCCTCCTATTAAATTTGATCAATTATAATATCGTAGAAAAGATTCAGAATAAATTTTGCATAAAAAAAGCCGCGAAGCCTGATGATTCAGACTTCACAGCTCTTTTACTTACACGATCAATGTATCAATAGGGGTAGCCACAATTGCGATTTGTGTCATTCCAAAGACCGTCATAGCGGTACAGGAATGTTACAGTTTCGCCTTTTGAACAGATTCGATTCGGCGTAAACGTTGTTGCAGATGTACCAGCAGTTACACTGTTTCTGCAAGCCCACAATACAGCATTGTAATACCATGCATTGGAGCGTACATCCGAAAACGGATTTTTCACGAATGATTCCATCCTCGGCTGACCAGCTGCATTCCAAAGGAACTGTACGATCTGCGCTCTCGTGCAGGTCAGATTCGGGGAAAACGTTGTAGCCGAGGTTCCTGAGGTAATCCCCTGCTCGTAAGCCCATGCAATCGCCTTCGTAAAGAATGATGATGTGACATCCTTAAACGGAATATCTTCGCTTGCAGGCTCCGGCTGCCCGGCTGCATTCCAGAGCAACTGTACAAACTGCGCTCGTGAGCATGAATTTTCTGGACGGAATCTCGTACTCGATACACCCATCTGAGTGGACTGGTCAATCAGTCCATACACAAAAGCCCAATCTACTGGTTCTGTGTAGAACAAGCCTGATGGAACATCAATGTATGGATTTCCGAGTTCTTCCCAATTGTTTCGGTACTGCTCGTACTCATCCGCATACATTTCAGCAGTTCTTTCCCGGAGTGTCAGCAGCTGATACGAAATATCTTTGTGATAGTCATAAGGCCAATATTCTTCCTTGAATTCATCAGGATATACATTCCGGCTATTAACATTTAAATCCATGGAACGTTCATATCCGACACAGAACGCAGCTGCCGCAAGAGATGGATCGTCAGTAGTATGCAGCAGTTTTTTCAAGGTGCTGTACACCATCTTCCGGGCTTCTGCATTTGATTCACCCAGACGATAATCCATATACGCCAGCTCCGGTCCGATAGCAGTAGGAACAAATCGCTGATCGTCACAATAGTCCAGATAGACTTCCCATCGGTCATCCATCAAACCAAAATAACCACGGGATGTTTCTTCGAACCCACTTTCAGCTGCGATATTTCCCATGATCCCGCATGTACCGGCGTGAGAATAGCCAAGGTTTCGCAGATATGCATAGGTTGCATTCTCTAAATCAGGAGAAACTGCCACTTGCACTGCCTGTTCTGACTCTACCTGAATTAAGGTGGTCTCGTCTACTGCAAAAGCTGTCATAGTCGAAGAAATTGCAATAGCAGCGGTTAATGTAACGATTGTGAACCTCTTAAAAATATTCTTCATTGTCTTTGTCTCCTTAAAATACAATTTTCTTTGTGATCCAGATAATATCTTTGTCACGGTGGATGCCAGACAATGAAATTTCTCATCGTGTGTTTCATTTTAATCCTCCTCTTCTTAAATTCACATCCAATATGAAGGATCGGAAAAGAATTAATTATTGGAGGATCTG
>JAUNWG010000067.1 GCA_030540435.1 Eubacteriales bacterium | reverse complement strand
AGACCTTTTGGATATTACAGAAGAAATATAACTCAAAACCAAAGAATTAGATGAACTCGCAGACAAAAAGGCAACTGAACTCCAAGCCGTTATAAAAGAGAAAGAAAGCAATATAGCTATATTAACCCAGCGCCACGATAATTTGCGGCATGAAACTGAAATAGCAGTTGAAAAACTCTCTGCATTGAATAGAGAAATCATTGAGACAGATGAAACCATATTGCTGCAGACTTTTGGCTTGTATCAACCACAATACGATTTTGCGAATTCTTCTCAGTACAAAGAACGCCTAGATCACATTCGTGCCGAAGAAAAAAGCATGATCAAGGATGGCATTGCAGTCATTGGGGCATCCAATTGGACTGTTAATAACAGCCAGAAAGAAGGCCGCAAACTAGTTGCAAATATGGAGAAGCTTTTACTCCGCGCTTTCAATACCGAATGCGATGAGTTAGTGCGCAAAGTCAAATTTAACAATGTAGAGAGTTTTGTCAAGCGGATCAACTCTTCTTATCAGACAATCAGCAAGCTTGGTGCTGCAATGCAAATCAGCATTTCTTTAGTCTACCGCGACTTGAAAATCCAAGAATTATACCTTGCTCATGAATATGCCTTAAAAAAGCAAGAAGAAAAGGAAGAGCTGAAACGCATTCGCGCCGAACAACGCGAACAAGCAAAACTAGAAAAAGAAATCGAGGTTGCACGTAAAAAGTTAGAAAAAGAGCAGAATCATTGCAAGAACGAACTTGCCCGCATGTTGAAGCAAGATACATCCTCTATGAACGAAGAGGAAAAGGCGGCATTTGATGCAAAGAAATCCGAGCTTGAAGCCCAGCTTGGAGAAATTCAAAAAGGTATTGCTGACGTTGATTACCGGGCGGCGAATCAAAAAGCCGGATATGTATATGTTATTTCTAATATTGGTTCATTTGGAGAAAATATATATAAAATCGGCATGACTCGCAGACTTGATCCTATGGATCGCGTCAATGAACTTGGCGATGCCTCTGTACCATTTAACTTCGATGTACATGCTTTAATTTTCTCTGAAGACGCTCCTGCGCTGGAAGCTGCATTACATAAAGCATTTGAAGATCGCAAAGTAAATATGGTAAATACGCGCAGAGAATTTTTCAATGTTACACTCGAAGAAATCAAAGACGTAATTAAAGCCAACTTCGATAAAACTGTTGAATTTATTGAAACTGCCCCGGCGGAACAATTTCGTGAATCCCTTTTGATGAAGAAAGCAACCCTTGCTCAATAAACAAAAATCCCCCGCCAGCGCTGAAACCGCCGACGAGGGAAAGCATCAGGTGCAAGCCCGCGATGCAAATATATTGTACCATATCTTGGTATATACCACAATAGGAGGATGAGAAATGAAAAGAATCATGGCTATGACAGCCGCATCTATGTTGTTGTTGGCAACTCTGGCAGGATGCGGCAACTCCGAGGATGCCACAACGCAAAACGGCAACCCCGCTGGTTCTGCTACGGCGGCAGCTACTACTAGCACTAACGACACTGCAAAAACGGAAACCGTTGCCGCTACAGACGATGGTGATCTAGGGGATTTTCATGTAAAAATTCTAGACAGTTCAGTGGTAGAAGATTGGGAAGGAAATAGGGCAATCCGCATTACATATGAGTTCACGAATAACGGAAGTGAAGCTGTCGCTGCTTCTATCGTGT
Organism: Eubacteriales bacterium; assembly: GCA_030540435.1. Lineage (GTDB taxonomy): Bacteria > Bacillota > Clostridia > Oscillospirales > Butyricicoccaceae > Butyricicoccus_A. Next base: position 10,178 of record JAUNWG010000067.1, on the reverse strand, counting down.
TAACATTACAAGCATATCAAGACGGAATAGAGTTAGATCCCACCTTTATAGGCATGGAAAACGAAGATGAAGAACGCGACAATGCAGATAAAAATGTCAAAACAGGTGTAACAATTACTTGCGCCGCATGTTTTGTGCTATCAAGTGAATCAGAAGTAGAGTTTGAAGCTACAGAATTCGTCTCGTTGAGCAACGCAAAAGTCGTAAAAACGTTTACAATAACCTAAATAACAAAAAATCCCGCCCTGGTGTTGGCGCACCAAGACGGGACATAGGGGTAGATCGGAATTGCGACACTCTCGAATCTACCCCTTTATTTTAACATACTTTTTTGTAAAAATAAAGGAGAATCACTATGAAACGAGCAACAAAAGGTTCTGGAGGTTTTACCAAGGTTTCTACCGGTTGGCGGTATCGTGTATGGGTTGATTTGCCTGACGGCTCCCGCCAGCGCAAGAGCTTCACTGGCAAAACACAGTCGGCCTGTAGAAAGGCTCTGGAAGAATATCAAAATTCCCTCTCTGCTGTTCGCGCTGCGCCGAAGTACCGCACCCTCGGTGACTGGGGCGACACGTGGCTTGCGTCGAAAAAAGGTAGAGTTGTCTACGGTACATACCACAACTACGAGTTGTATTGGGAGCAACACATCAAGCCCGCGCTCGGTCATTTGGAATTGGATAAAATTATTCCTGTGCAGATTAACCAATTTCTCGCCGAAAAACGGAACCTGAGTCTATCCACGCAGGATGCAATCCGTGGTGAACTGGCGCAAATTTTTCGTGCGGGTATCAAAAACGGCGTATGTACAAAAAACCCGATGGTTGGTGTTGATTCAATCCCCAATAAAGACCCCGATATTCGGGTGTTCTCTATTGATGAAATCAATCGTATTGTGGGGCACGTCAGCGAAAATCCGAACGGATTGCCCATACTCGCTATGCTGTATACCGGCTGTCGGTTCGAGGAAATCGCCGCCCTTATGTGGGGCGATATCGGCGAGAACGTGATCTGCATCCGCCGTGCAGTAGTCAAATCCGAAACCGGAGGTTGGGAAATCCGAGAACGCACTAAATCCGGCCACGATCGCATTGTCGGCATTAATCCTAATATGCAACAATTGCTTGATAATCTCCCGCATAAATCTATGTATGTGTTCCCTCGTACAGATGGCAGGCACATGACGTATGATTATTTTTATCCCAAATACAAACGATATCTGGAAGAGGCGTGCGTTCCATATCTGTCCATTCACAAGTGTCGACATTCTTACGCCACGTATCTATTACGCGGTTGCTCGGATTTCCGAATCGTGCAGGAAGCACTCGGACATTCTGATCCACGTGTGACCATGCGGTATACTCACCCGGACGCTTCAGACCAGATACGCGCCGCAAAAAAGCTCGCGTATTGATAGGGACTCATAGGGATGCATTTTAAAAATATTCAATCAAAACACCCGTATTTTTCCCATTACCTGCAACTTAATCTAATTTTCAAAACCTTTTCATGCTGTATGAAAATACTCTGACTCTGTTTGTGAGGGTTCGAATCCTTCTTCGGCAACCACATGAAAACCGCTTGAAACGGAAGTTTTGAGCGGTTTTTTGTATTTTGTTTGATATAACACCCAATGTATGATAAACTTCTTATAATGATATTTTTTCATGTATTCTCAAGGAGGCTTTTTCATGTCCCGTAAAATGATTGCAGATGAACGCATTGGGCTGCGCCCACTGCAGGGCGAGCCGGTCTTATGCGGTATCTTTAATGGCGATCTTTGTGCACTTGAGCTGGAAAACGGCTGTATCATTTATTCCGATGATCGTCCAAACTATCATACAAAAGATGGTCGGGAATTTGCCGAGGTTTTAGAGCTGGAAGATGATGCCGACAGCGTTTCCGGTCTGGTAATCGGCTATATAGAAATAAATTAACTCCATAAAACAAAGCCGGGAAGCTGGTTATCTGCCTGCTTCCCGGTAATTTTTTGCCTGATTATCTCAGCTTACTCAATCCCCAGCACCGGATAATCCTGTGCTTCCACAGCGGCCTTGAGTGCATCGTCTGCAACGTCCTTGCTCAGAGTGACAACCGCAGTACCTGCCTCATGGCTTGCAACGGCTTCCTCTACACCATCAATTGCTTCGAGCGCCTTCTTTACACGAGCTTCACAATGCGGGCACATCATACCCTCTACCTTTAATGTCTTTGTCATTGTTTTTTCCTCCTTGATCTCTTGCATTGGTTTGATTTTTTTATCTTTTGCAGCATTGCGGATATCAAACAAATTGAGCCGCAGTGCATTAGATACGACACAGAAGCTGGAAAGGCTCATCGCAGCTGCACCAAACATCGGATTCAGCTTCCAGCCGAACAAAGAAATAAATACACCTGCTGCCAGCGGAATGCCGCAGACATTATAGGCAAATGCCCAGAACAGGTTTTGATGGATATTGCGCAGGGTTGCACGGCTCAGACGGATCGCTGCCGGCACATCACGCAGACGGCTCTTCATCAGCACAACGTCTGCTGCATCGATTGCAACATCCGTACCTGCACCAATCGCAATGCCGATATCTGCACGTGTCAGCGCCGGTGCATCATTGATGCCGTCACCAACCATGGCAACTTTACCTTTTTTCGCCAGCGAACGGATTACCGCTTCCTTACCATCCGGCAGGACGCCTGCGATCACCTCATCGACATCTGCCTGTTTGCCGATGGCATTTGCTGTGCGCGCATTATCGCCGGTCAGCATAACAACATGAATGCCCATATTCTGCAGCTCATGGACTGCCTGCAAACTGTCTTCCTTCATAACATCCGCTACCGCAATGACACCTGCCAGCTTGCCCGCCTTGCTGAAAAACAGCGGCGTCTTTCCTTCTTCTGCCAATCGCTCTGCCTTTGTACGGATATCCGCCGGAATAGCAGCCTTGCCGCTGATAAATTTGCTGTTGCCTCCATACACCTCTGCGCCATTCCAAACCGCAGACAGACCATTGCCTGCGACCGCGCGGAAATCAGAAACTTCTTCCGGCTGCATTTCCAGCTCAGCCGCCTTTTGGACGATCGCCTTTGCCAGCGGATGTTCGCTTTTCCGCTCCAGTGCATATGCCAGCGTCAACAAATCCGCTTCATTGCTTCCAGCAGCCGGAAGGATGTCTGTTACCTTCGGTTCGCCGGAAGTGATCGTACCGGTCTTGTCCAGCGCTACGATCTGCACCTTGCCGGTTTCCTCCAGGGAAACTGCGGTTTTAAACAGGATACCGTTTTTTGCGCCGATACCATTGCCGACCATGATCGCTACCGGCGTTGCCAGCCCCAATGCACACGGGCAGCTGATGACCAAAACAGAAATACCGCGTGCCAATGCAAAACCGACCGTCTGTCCGACCAATAGCCAGACTACCATTGTGACAATTGCAATCGTAATCACTGCCGGTACGAAAATACCGGATACTTTATCTGCAATTTTTGCAATCGGCGCTTTGGTCGCCGCCGCATCGCTGACCATCTGAATGATCTGTGACAGCGTGGTATCCTCGCCGACACGGGTCGCTTCACACTTAATAAAGCCGGACTGGTTCAGCGTTGCCGCCGATACCCTGTCCCCGGCTGCTTTATCCACCGGGATGCTCTCACCAGTCAGCGCCGCTTCATTGACTGCACTGCTGCCCTCCAGTACGACGCCATCTACCGGAATATTTTCACCCGGACGCACCACAAAAATGTCGCCCTTTTTGACCTGATCGATGGAAACCTCTGTTTCCACACCATTTTGCAAAATCACCGCTGTTTTCGGCGCCAGCTTCATCAAGCCCTTGAGTGCGTCCGTTGTTTTGCCTTTCGATCGCGCTTCCAACATCTTGCCCACGGTGATAAGCGTCAAAATCATTGCCGCAGATTCAAAATAGAATTCATGCATATAGGTCATGACGGCATCCATATCGCCCTTGACCTGTGCGTCCGTCATGGCAAACAGTGCGTACACACTCCACACAAAGGACGCCATTGAGCCAAGCGCCACCAGCGTATCCATATTCGGTGCACGATGCCACAAACTCTGAAAGCCATTGATAAAAAATTTCTGGTTGATGACCATGATAATGCCCGCCAACAGCAGCTGGACAAGACCCATCGCAACGTGGTTGCCCTCAAACCATGCCGGCAGCGGCCAGCCCCACATCATGTGCCCCATCGAGACATACATCAGCACGATCAAAAAGCCCAGTGATGCGATCAAACGGCGCTTTAAAATCGGTGTTTCCTTGTCTGCCAATGCGTCTTCATCCATAGCGGCAGATTTTGTCTGTCCGGCGGCGGCGCCCTTAAGCGCTGCGCCATAGCCTGCGGCCTCCACCGCAGCAATGACCGCCTGCGCTGATGCTGTACCTTCCACACCCATAGAATTGGTCAGCAGGCTGACAGAGCATGATGTCACACCCTCCACGCCATTGACTGCCTTTTCTACACGTGCGCTGCACGCAGCACAGCTCATACCTGTAACATTATATTGTACCATAATTATGCCTTTACCATTGGGTCGATTGCAGTGACCTTATAATCCGACCACGCCAATGCCTGACGGATCTCATTGTCGCCGACTTCACGTTCCATCGACAGGACTGCTGTTCCCTTTTTCCAATCGACTTCTGCCGATACGCCGTCCATTCGGTTGAACTGATTTTCTACATGCTTCCGGCAGTTGTCACACATCATGCCTTCAATATGTACGACCTTACTGCCGATGATATTCCCTGTCAGCTCCTTCTTCTCAACGGTGATCTCATCTCCGCCACCGCCACAACAGCCGCCCTCACCTTTCATATGCTTCCGGCTGGCGCGTATCGCAAAAATAACAATTACCACCAAAACAATAATAATAAGCACTGTACCCATAAAAAAGCCTCCTTTTATTTCATCAGCTTTTGCAATGTTGCAACAAGCTCATCTACGACTTCATCCTTTCCGTCACGGATGTCATGAACAACACAGGTACGAATATGATTCCCCAACAGCTCCCGATTAAATGCATTGACGGCAGCTGTCACCGCTGCGGATTGTGTCAGAATATCCGTACAGTATGCATTCTTCTCCACCATGCCGCGGATACCACGAATCTGTCCCTCTATACGATTTAAGCGGTGAATCAGACTTTTATATTCTTCCTCAGACCGCTCTTTTGTTTTGTTACAACAGCAGTTTTTCTCTTCCATTTTAATCTACCTCACAGTACATAATATACCCCCTCCGGGTATCCGAGTGTATTATATACCCTCCCAGGGTATCTGTCAATTATTTTTTGCTAACTTCATAAAAAAACGGAGCACAGCCAAAGCCATGCTCCTGCCTATCTGTATTTATTGCTCGCTTTCCAACGGGAATGTCACGCGCCAATTGCCTTCCACATATGTCCCAGACGTGACAAATTTGCCGCTCAGCTGATATTCCCCAATTTCGTCCTGTGGAATATCAAAGACATATTCATCGTAACGCGTAGCCGCATCATAATGCCCAGGTCCATCTGCTGTTTCAGCCCATTGTGCATCTCCGATACGATAACCAAAGTTTTCTACACACTCCACAATCGTGCCATCCTCTTTGACCAGCCAGAAAAATCCGTTGCCATCAAATACATTCTCTTCCGGTTCGGAGGCGATCTGTACATGTAGCTTCCCATCTACATACCCGATTCCGGTCAGGTCTACGCCTTCAACCGGAAACTCCTCGCGCGGTGTGGACGGTACAAGCGCTTGCATCGTGTCCGGCATATCTTCATAATCTTCCATGGAGGCATATCCTCTTAGCTCAACCTCCTGTGTTTCCGCATTGCTTTCTACCGTGGTCAGATTGATCGGGATTTGCATATTATCATAAACTTTTTTGTGGCTCATAAAACTGCCCAGCGTAAATGTGATCTTATCGCCTTCTATCTTTTCCCCATTGCCTGTTCCAAATCCCTGAATGAGGATATAAAAACGGGCTGTTTTCGTTTCCTCATCATAACCCACTCGGTCACACGTCGCCAACACACAATCAAATGGCAGGTTGATATGATAGCTATCATTCAAGTCCATCGTATCATCAACACGATCTCCTGTCAGATCCTGCATCGTAATATAGGCTTCCGCGATATTTCCGTGGATGTACGCGGATTCTACCTCCATACGAATGCCGTTGTTCTCATCCGCCAGATGTACCGGCATAAAGAACTGCGCTGCGGATGGAGAAATCGCATACATCACCTGATAGATCGGTTCCACATTCGCCGCCAATGCCGGCATGGCGATTGTAACGCCGAGACATGCTGCAAGCACGGCGGCTGTCGGACGAACCAAGCGGCGCGCTACTCTGAATTTCTGTTTTTCCTGCTCATGTGCTGCATGCAAAACCTTCTCCACCAGCGCATCATCCGGCGTGCGCTGCTTCATCATGTGCTGATAACGTTGTCTAAACATAATCTTCCTCCTTTAAAATTTCCCGGAGCTTTGTCCGCGCACGGGTCAGCTGTGTCCGCACGGTGCTTTCCTTGCGATGCAGTATCTTTGCGATCTGTGCCGTGGACATATCCTCGTAGTAAAACAGATGGATCACCTCGCGGTATTTCATTGGCAGCTGCTGTAAGGTACAGTACAAGTCGTTGTCCTCCGGCGTTTCCCACACCAGATTCTCCTGCAATGCTTCTGTTTTCCTCCGCCATGAGGAATTCCACAGCTTATTGCAGCAGTTGACCGTCACGCGGATCATCCACGCCTTGCGGTGCTCTTCATCACGAAATTTCGGCCGCTTGTCCAGATATCGTACAAAGACCTCTTGAAACACCTCATCTGCATCGTACTTGGTTCCCATACGGGCAAACGCAAGGCGATATACCATGTCTCTGTATCTATGTATTACATCATCAATGCTCTCCGTCATTTGCGCCATGTCTCCGCCTCCTTTCGCTTATAACACCCGCCAGCGCCGCAAAATGCTACAGCAACCGGAAAATTTTTCTGTCAGAAGAAAAACCGGTACAGCCAAGGCCGCACCGGTTTCGGTAATGATGTCGAAATATCTTACATTTTCGGCAAAAGGTCCATTTCTTTTGCAACTTCAATATTGACTGCGCCCATTGCGATCTGCGCGATCGCATCGACAAAGCGCTGTACACCTGTCAGGAGCAGTGAGAAATAGTCGCAGATATCTGTGACGATACGTTCCATATCATCCTGCATATTGACAACGATATTGTGGCGCATGTAGATCACGCCATCCTCTTCAAACAGGCCAAACTGACCAATCGTGCAGAAATTATTGATATAGAAGATCGCACGCTTTAGCTCCGGCAGATTCTTTTCCATTGCGCCCGGCTCGATCTGGAACATGGTGGCATGCATCTGGAACAGTGCGGTTTCCTCACGCGCCATTTTTGCCGGTGGGAACCACATGTCGATGATAACATCCTGCTTCACCTTGCCCAAACGATTCAGCTCTACGCGGGTCATCGGCGGATTGCCGTCCTTCCCGTCAAAGAACTGTGTGCGGAAGCCATTCTGCTGAATGACCTCTGCCATGCAGGAAAGAATCTGATTCTTATTTTCTTCCATATGCTTCACCTTTTAACCTTTCTTAATGCCGATGTCCAAGCGATAATGCGCCTTGTCAAAGTGGATCTTTTTGACATCAGCATAGGACTTCTGAATCGCTTCGTCCAGCGTCGGCGCCGTTGCAGTCACACCCAATACGCGGCCGCCACTGGTGACGATCTTGCCATCCTCTGTGCGTGCCGTGCCTGCATGGAAAACAACAGAATCGGTGACGGTATCCATACCGGTGATTTCCTTGCCCTTCTCATAGGCAGTCGGATAGCCGCCGGATGCCATAACAACGCAGCACGCTGCATTGTCCGCCCACTTGATATCCATTTCAGACAGCTTGCCGTCGATAACCGCATTCATGATGTCAAACAGATCGCTTTCCAGACGGGACAGCACAGCCTGTGTCTCCGGGTCGCCAAAGCGTGCATTGTACTCAATGACCTTCGGTCCCTTCGGCGTCAGCATCAGACCGAAATACAGCACGCCGCTGAACGGTCTGCCCTCTGCCGCCATAGCTGCTACGGTCGGCTTGAAAATGGTATCCATGCAGGTCTGTGCAATCTCATCTGTATAGAAGCGGGACGGGGAAAATGCGCCCATGCCGCCGGTATTTGGGCCTTCGTCGTTGTCAAAGGCACGCTTGTGATCCTGTGCAGACGGCATCGTGGACAGGTTTTTGCCGTCGACAAATGCCAGTACAGAAACCTCCGGGCCGGTCAAAAATTCCTCAATGACAACACGTGCGCCTGCGCCGCCGAAACGTCCGCCGTCAATGGCATCCTTGACCGCTGCGATCGCGTCTTCTTCGGTCATTGCTACGGTTACACCCTTGCCCAGCGCCAGACCATCCGCCTTGACAACGATCGGCGCGCCGTTTTCCTTGATATAGGCAATCGCCTCGTCGCTGTTTTCAAATACAGCATAGCCAGCCGTCGGGATGTTGTATTTCTGCATCAAATCCTTTGCGAACGACTTGGAACCTTCAATCACCGCTGCATTTTTACGCGGGCCAAATGCGCGGATTCCCTCTGCTTCCAGCGCATCTACCATACCCAACGCCAGCGGATCGTCCGGCGTTACAACGACCAGATCCGGTTTCTTTTCCTTGGAAAACGCAACGACACCATCAATGTCAGTCGCCTTGATATCGACACACTCTGCAATATCCGCAATGCCACCGTTGCCCGGTGCACACCAGAGCTTATCTACCTTTGGGCTTTTTGCCAGCGCCATGCAGACCGCATGTTCGCGTCCGCCGCCTCCAATAACCAGTACCTTCATATGGAAAATCCTCCTCTGTAATACTGCTAATACTGCCAAAAGTCAGGCACGCGAAAAAGCGCACCTGACTTTGCTGTTTTAAGGGCGTATCAGAAAATTCGTCATTTTCTCGGTTTTCAGATAGCGCCTAACAAATTTATCAATGATGGAACAGACGAATGCCGGTGAAGGCCATCACGATGCCGTACTTGTTGCAGGTATCAATGACATGGTCATCACGGATCGAGCCGCCCGGCTGTGCGATATATGCAACACCGGACTTCTTTGCACGCTCAACATTATCGCCGAACGGGAAGAATGCATCCGAACCTACGGTTACGCCGGACTGTGTTGCAATCCATGCCTTCTTTTCCTCCAGCGTCAGCGGCTCCGGCTTTACCTTGAACTTGGTCTGCCATACGCCGTCCGCCAGAACATCCTCATATTCATCCGAAATATAAACGTCGATCGCATTGTCACGATCCGGGCGACGGATGCCGTCGACAAACTGCAAGCCGAGCACCTTCGGGTGATGGCGCAGGAACCAGTTGTCTGCCTTATTTCCTGCCAAACGGGTGCAATGGATACGGCTCTGCTGACCAGCGCCGACGCCAATTGCCTGACCGTTCTTTACATAGCATACCGAGTTGGACTGGGTATACTTCAATGTAATCAGCGAAACAATCATATCCAGCTTCGCCTGCTGCGGCAGCTCCTTGTTCTCGGTCACGATGTTGGACAGCATCTCCTCGTCGATCTTGAGATTATTGTGTCCCTGCTCAAAGGTAATGCCGAAAATGCTGCGACGCTCAATCGCAGCCGGCTCATAATTCGGGTCGATCTGGATGACGGTATAACCGCCCTTGCGCTTGCTCTTGAGGATCTCCAGCGCTTCATCGGTATAGGACGGCGCAATAATGCCATCGGAAACCTCCTGCTTGAGGTAAGCGGCGGTCTGTGCGTCACATTCATCCGACAGCGCAACCCAGTCACCATAAGAACACAGACGGTCTGCACCGCGTGCACGGATATACGCACATGCGATCGGGGACAGCTCCTCGTCGGTATCGACAAAATAAATCTGCTTTTCTACATCAGACAGCGGGATGCCGATTGCAGCGCCAGCCGGGCTGACATGCTTAAAGGAAGCGGCAGAAGCCATGCCGGTAGCAGCCTTCAGCTCACGTACCAGCTGCCAGCTGTTGAATGCATCCATAAAATTGATATAACCCGGCTTGCCGTTGAGAACAGTGATCGGCAGCTCTCCCTCGTTCATATAAATACGGGACGGCTTCTGGTTCGGGTTGCAGCCATATTTCAGTTCGAGTTCAGTCA
>JAUNWG010000012.1 GCA_030540435.1 Eubacteriales bacterium | reverse complement strand
ACCACAAAGACCTGCTTTACATTTAGATTCTATTCTATGAAAATGCTGTTATAAAGGCCGGCTGACCAGAGGGGAGTGGCTATAATCTGCGTGCAGATTGTATGCCTGGATATAACAGCTGGATTTGGAGGTACTTATGGGAAACAAAAGAGTTGTTATTGCACTTGGCGGCAACGCGCTTGGAAAAGACATTGAGGAGCAGAAGATTGCCGTATCGAAAACCGCGAAAGTAATCGTAGACCTTGTTATACAGGGATTGGATATTGTTATTACACATGGCAACGGCCCACAGATTGGCATGATTCAGGACGCAATGGATAATCTGGTGGTGCGGTATCACATTTATAAGCAGGTCCCGCTGCCAAGCAGTATCGCCATGAGCCAGGGCTATATTGGCATCGACCTGCAAAATGCGATCAAGTATGAGCTGTACAGCCGTGGAATCGACAAAAAGGTTTCCACTATCCTGTCGCAGGTAGAAGTGGATAAGGACGATCCCGCATTTCATCATCCGACCAAGCCGATCGGCCGCTTTATGACAAAGGAAGAGGCGGAGCAGAATGAAGCGCATGGTATCCCGTGCATGGAGGACGCAGGCAGAGGCTATCGAATTGTAGTGGCTTCACCGATGCCAAAGCGCATCTGTGAGCTGTTGACGATCAAGACGCTATTGAATGCAGGACATATTGTTATTGCGTGTGGCGGCGGCGGCATGCCAGTTGTCAATGAAAACGGCAGGCTGGTCGGTGTCAATGCAGTGGTTGACAAGGATAATGTCAGCTGTCTGCTGGCGCAGAACTTGGATGCCGAACAGCTGGTTATTCTGACCGCAGTAGAGCATGCGGCTTTGAATTTTGGTAAAGAAAATCAGGTATGGCTGTCTGATATCTCTATTGAGGATGCAAAGAGATATGTTGCAGAAGGTCATTTTGCACCCGGCTCTATGCTGCCAAAGGTAGAAGCATCCATCCGCTTTGCAGAATCCAAGCCGGGAAGACGTTCTTTGATTACACTGTTGGACAAGGCATCGGACGGTCTTGCCGGCAAAACAGGGACGGTTATACAAGGGTGATCCAAACTTTATGGTGCACCTCACTCGCCTGAATTTGTAGGTTTGTGCATGAGAAGTCGTATGAATAGAGGCGGACAGACAGCCGCGGGTCGTCTGTCGGAATGCTGCTGACATCAATAGCATTTTGGAAAGAATTAGCATTTTCGCAGAAAAAATACAATAAATGGTTGACATTTGTCTCAAAAACAACGATAATATTAACAGTATTGCAAGTGAGCTTTGTATAGTGCTGTAACACGACTGCAATAATGAAAGCTGCAAAATTGGCAGGCGGCTTTTAACTGTTATATATTTGTTCCATGCAGGGACGGAGAAAGCCATTGTCCGGTGGAATGTACGAAATACAGCGATTTTGCCAGCGCGTTGGCTGTTATGCCGGAGCTGGTATATAGCTGCTTCACGAATATTCCCAGGCCCTCGCTGCATGGAATGGTGTGAGTGAGAGTGAGTATGGAAGAGATAACATTTAGCGCACTGAATAAACAGCGCAATATCCGGTTTCTGCGAAGATATTTGAATTTAACACAAAAGGATTTTATCAATCAGTTTTTGTCTGATGAAAACGGAAAACCCTCAATGAGTGTTGCTACCTTTTCCAATCTGGAATCCAAGGGGGGCGCAAGGATTAATGAGGTCGTTCTTGCGGCAGCTGAAAATCTTGGAATGGATGCAATGGCATTTTCTATGGAGCCGGAGCAATTTGCGAATAAGTTGGAGATGCTTCTCCCAAACCAGATGGAGGCGGACAGCTTTTCCGGTATTGGAAATACCAAAAAGAGCAATATCAATCAGCTGTTGAACCGACTGACGTTGTATTTTGCAGAAAGGCTGCTGGATAAGACCTTGCAGAAGGGAGACAAGGTAGAGTCTGAGCGTGTGCTCGCGGAGAAGCTGGGCGTTGGCCGCTCGGCAGTTCGAGAGGCGTTAAAGGTTCTGGATATCTTGGGAATGATCGATATACGTCCCGGGCAGGGGACCTTTATCAGCAACGACGAAGCAGACTTTTTTATCATCCCGCTCTCTTGGTCGCTGTTTCTGAATGGAAACCAGGTAGAGAGTATTCTGGAGATCAGAAATATTCTGGAAAGGAAAGCTGCTGAACTGACAGCGGAATCTATATCAGAGGAACACCTGCAACGGCTTGAGGATGTTTATCACGGGCTTCATAAGGCATATATCAGTCGAAATCATAAGGAATTTCTTGATGCTGATATTCAGTTCCACATTTGCCTTGCGGAATATTCCGGCAATCAGGCGATTTATAGCATGATCCGCGTCATCAGCAACCTGATGAAGCATGTCAGTGGAACAGGTATGGCGGATGAAGCGCAGCTAAAGGCAATTTATGAAGAGCATCAGCTGATCTATAGTGCCGTACTTGCACATGATGCTGCGGCAGCAGGAAAGTACATGGAAGAGCATTTGAGCAGATCTATGCTCCGATACAATTACAGATAAGATTTGACTATGGCAGTTATCTGAAAGGGTAGCTGCCATGTTTTTTCTTTTTTTTGGTTAAAATCCGATTGAATTTGAGACGGAAAAATGATAATAAAATTTTAATATGTAAATAGTGGAAGAAAAAGCCTGCATTTGTCAGTAGAGTGGGACGAAATGGGAAAAATATCCGTATTGTATGTGCATTTTGCTCAAAAAAACACCAATAGTTTATGCAATACACCGCTTGAAGCTGAAAGAATTATCGCGTAAAATAATAGATGTAAAATTAAAAAGTGGTTGAACAGATGGAGTGAAACCAATTGCGCAAAAATTGAATTTGGAGGGAAAGCTTATGTATGATCTTTTGATTAAAAATGGCAGGATCGTTACGGCGGAAGCTGTCACAGAGGGCAATATTGCTGTGAAGGACGGCAAGATCGCGGCGGTGATGGCGGTGCAGGAAACACCTGATGCAAAAAAGGTAATTGATGCCAAGGGCAATTATGTATTCCCGGGTGCAATCGACACGCATGCACATCTCAATGATCCCGGCTATGAATGGCGCGAAGATTATGCGCATGGCACAGCGGCAGCAGCGGTTGGCGGCTACACCACGATTATTGACATGCCGCTGCAGAACGAGCCTGCATTGACCAACGCGGAGCTGTTTGATGTGAAGGAAGAAAAGGTCAGCCCGAATGCATATGTGGACTATTGCTTCTGGGGCGGTTTGGTTCCAGACAATTTTGATGATCTCAAAGGTCTGGATGAAAAGGGCTGTGTTGCATTCAAATCCTTTATCGGGCCGGTTTCACCGGACTATAGCTCACTGAACTATGGTCAGGCATATGAAGCGATGCAGATCATCAAGGAGTTTGGCGGCCGCGCCGGATTTCATTGTGAGGACTTCTCCACAATCAAGTGGCAGGAGCAGCGCATGAAAAAGGAAGGCCGTCTTGACTGGCAGGGATTCCTGGATTCCAGACCGGTTATTTCTGAAATGCTGGCAACTGTTGACATTATTGAGATCGCCAAGTCGACCGGCTGCAAGGCGCATATCTGCCATGTTAGCAGCCCGGATGTTGCACAGAAGATCAAAGAAGCACAGCAGGAGGGCTATGATATCACGGCGGAGACCTGCTCGCATTATCTGAGCCTGACGGACAAGGATGTGATCGAAAACGGGCCGCTGTTTAAGTGTGCGCCTCCGCTTCGTTCGCAGGAAGAGGTTGACAGGCTGTGGACTTATGTTGAGGATGGCACCTTCAGCGGTATCGCAAGCGATCATTCGCCGTGCTCCTATGACGAGAAGTTTAATGAGATCCTTGGCAACAAGATCGAGAACGTATTTGATGTATGGGGCGGTATCAGCGGCATCCAGAGCGGTTTCCAGGTTTCCTTCTATGAAGGCTGCGTAAAGCGCAACGTGTGCCCGACTGTCCTTGCAAATGCGATGTCTGTACAGCCGGCGAAGGCATTCGGCATCTATGGCAAGAAGGGCGACATTAAGATTGGATTTGATGCCGATCTGTTGATTGTTGATCCAGAGAAGGAGTGGGAGATCACAAGCGATTCCCTGCTGTATGTAAACAAGATCTCTGCGTTTGTTGGCAGGAAGGGCAAGGGCCTGCCGGTCGCAACCATTATCCGTGGCAACATTGTGGCTGAGGACGGCAAGATCGTTGCAGAAAAGGGTGTTGGCAATCTTGTAAAAAAGATCAAATAACAAAAACGAAAGGACAATATTATGAGTAAGATCGTTGACAATCAGGATTTAAGGCCTGAGCTATCGGCTGGAGTGAACGAAGACCTCCTGCCAACGAAAAAACGTATTATGGACCCGTTGTCCTATGCAGCCAGTTTTATGGGCGGCTGCGTATCCATCGGTACATTCTCCATGGGCGCCAGCTTGATCGGCGTGCTGACTGTAACGCAGGCGATCATTGCAATGTGCATCGGCTGTCTGGTTATTGCAGTCGCACTGACGATCATTGGAAGCTGCGGTCATAAGTACGGCATCGGCTTCTCCGTGCAGCTGCGCAGCAGCTTCGGTACCACCGGTGTTAAGATCCCGGGTATTCTGCGCGGACTGCCGGCTATTGTATGGTTTGGCTATCAGAGCTGGGTAGGCGCTGGCGCGATCAACAGCTGCCTCAAGCTGTTGTTTGGCTTTGACAATTTGATCGTCGTTTATGCGCTGTTTACCATTCTGCAGGTTGCATTGGCGATCAAGGGCTTTGAAGGCATCAAGTGGCTGGAAAATATCTCTTGCATCTTTATCATTGCGATCCTAATCTATATGCTGTATGTGGTAAATACACAGTTCTCCACGGAGCTGGGAGATGTGTTCTCCGGCATCACTGGTACATGGGGCATGCCATTCTGGGCAGCTACTACTTCGTTCCTGGGCATCTACTCCACCATGATCATCAATGCATCCGACTATTCCCGCAATGTGCAGAAGAAGGTTGGCCCGGTATTCACTGGCAGCATCTACACCGTTGCGATCCTGCCGGTAACCCTGTTCATGGGTCTGATTGGTCTGCTGGTAACTGCAGCGACTGGCAACAGCGATCCGGTTGTTGTATTCTCCACATTGATGGGCAGCAAGTTCCTGACGGTAGTAACCCTGCTCTTCATTGCATTCGCACAGGTTACCACCAATGTCCTGAACAATATCGTTCCGCCGTCCTACATCCTGATGGAATCCTTCCACTTCAAGTGGGAGTATGCGACCGTTCTGGTTGGCATTCTGTCTGTTGTTGTTATGCCGTGGAAGCTGGTTACTGCGGAGTCCGCAGCTGGCCTGTCTCTGTTCACACAGTTCTATTCCGCTTTCCTTGGCCCGATCTTCGCAGTTATGGCAGTTGATTACTTCATTCTGCGCAAGCGTCAGCTGGATATCAATGACATGTACGACAAGCAGGGGCCGTTCAAGGGGATCAACTGGGCTGCAATCATTGCAATTCTGGTGGGTTCTGTTTGCTCCCTGTTTATCATGGATCTGTCGTGGTATGTCAGCCTGATCCCGACAGGTGTTGTATATTATGTTCTGATGAAGGTTATGCCAAGCTCCCGTTCCTTCCGCAAGGGAACGATCTTCGAGAAGTAAATCACATTCATTTTTCTGTTCCTTTTGCGCAGCCGTCTTGCGATGGCTGCGCATTTTTAAATTGTTTGCATGACCTCTAGGCATCCGCATAGGCAGCGTCAATACAGAACGGCATGAGATATGCAAAATGTTTCACGCAGTGAATGGTTTGAAGCTGGAAATCATTTGCTGCGCGGCTTCATACAGGGAAACGGATGACAGAAAGAGAAAATAAAAGAGAGTATCCGACATATTGCCGGATACTCCCAATTTTGAAGTTTTGTTTAGTGGACAACGACTGGCATCGTTCCGAAGCAGTTGTTATAGATGGTACGCGCCGCAGAGACCGGAAGGTTAATACAACCGTGGGAACCGCTGGTGCGGTAATAGCTGCCGCCGAAGGTGCTACGCCATCCGGCATCATGCAGACCGACGCCGGTAGAGGTGTCGATCGGCATCCAGTAGCTGACGGTTACGCCATATCTCGGCATGCCGTAATTGCGCCGCTTGAATTCGATCCAGTATGTACCCTTCGGGGTGATGGTTCCGTTTGCCACGTTGCCGGTGACACACGGGGTGTCAATGATTAGCTTGCCCTCATAGACCAGCCACACATGCTGCTGGCTGATGCTGACATCAATATAGGTATTTCCCAGACCGCCATTTGTCTTATAGGTTTCTTCCTGCGAATATTTCGGCTCGCGTTCAACGGTTCCGCCGGAGAGGATATCCTGCGCCAGCTGTTCCGTCTCCGCTTCGGTGTCGACAATATACCCGTAGATACCACCCGAAATGGTAAATTCACCGCAGCCGAGCGTGGAAACCGTGCGTTCCTTGCCTACTGTATTAAACTGGTCCTTGATGTTGGCATCGACATAGGCGCCGAGTTTTTCCTTGTCGACCGAGGCAGTAAGGTCATCGCCAATCGTCAGCATGGAAGCGATGTCATCCGCAGACAGTGTTACGGAAATATCATCGCGCTTGATCGTGACAGCCGAATGCAGTGCGGCATCCAGCTGGGCCTTTGCGTTTTTGAAGGTTTCAGACTCCACAGTCAGCGCAGGCTGGATATAGCAGTCGATCTGATATTCTGTGTTGCCGGCATTCATCTGTTCGATAAGCGTCTTAGAAAACTCTTCCTGATTTAGTTCGTTGCCGTAGACCTCTTCCACGGGCTGGAAAGCGCCGTCGGCATATTTTACGCTTGCATTTTGCGACTGTACTTTGTCCTCACGGGTCATGCAGCTCATGGCAGAGACTGCGCTGTTCAGCTTTTCTGCGTTGTAGCTGGTTTTCAGCGTATAATCCCGTCCGCTGCCGACGATATCCGCCACCCACTCAAAGGGCTTCTGGTCAGATATTGCGCCGTTCATGATATCTGTATTTTCCGCTCCGCTGTCGTAGACGAGGTCGATATCGGAAGCGGAAAGCTGATCCTCTGTGCCGTCACCCTTGATTGCCAGCGTATAGGTATTTAACGATTCATCAAGAATTGCCTTCGCCGCTTCCACAGATTTACCGCTTACATCCACGCCGTTGAACGATGTCTTGGGAGCATAATGATTCTGAAAATAATATGCACCGCCAAATTCTGCGATACACGCAATGCCGACGACAGCGATCGCCGCACCAATAATGATTTTCTTTTTCTTCGTAATCAATGTCTCATCCTCTTTGTAATCGCGTCATAATTTATGGGTTATCTTTTGACATTATATCACATTGTCGCGCGGGTTGCTATGCCTGTGGTCGATTATTTGCAGATATTTACCGATTTTTGGAGGTTGTCCAGTGTTCGCGTCGCATAGCGCTGTAAAAAGAATACACACTAACTGATATTTATGGTATGATAGAATCAAAAGCAGCAGAGGAGGGATGTACATGGCGCGGCTGGTCTTTCATGTCGATGTGAATAGTGCATACCTTTCATGGGAAGCGGCAAGGCAGGTCAGGGAAGGAAAAGCGGACTTGCGTGAAATCCCCGCTTGTATCGGCGGAGATCCGGAAAAGCGTACAGGCGTGGTTCTTGCAAAGTCTATTCCGGCAAAGCGCTGTGGTATCCGCACCGGTGAACCAATGGGGCTTGCGCTGCGCAAGTGCCCGGAGCTGGTGATCGCCGCACCGGATTTCCAGCTGTATGAAAGCTGTTCCCGCGCGTTTATGGATATCTGCCGGGATTATGCGCCGGTCGTGGAAAAGTTCTCCATTGACGAGTGCTTTCTTGACATGAGCGGGACAGGGCATTGCTATCCTGATCCGGTGCAGACAGCACACGAAATTAAAGATACTATCCGGGATACACTGGGCTTTACGGTAAATGTCGGCATTGGGCCGAATAAGCTGTTGGCGAAAATGGCGAGTGATTTTGAAAAGCCGGACAAGGTGCATACGTTATTCCGGGAGGAGATACCGGACAAGCTCTGGCCGCTGCTGGTTGAAGATTTGCTTTCTGTAGGCTATTCGACTGCGGCAAAGCTGAAAAAGGCGCATATCCAGACGATTGGAGCGCTTGCAGGGCGGGAGCTGACGGAGATCCAGCGGCTGGCAGGTGTCAAGCTTGGGCAGCAGCTGTACTGCTATGCCAATGGTTTGGATGATTCCCCAGTCCTCGAACAGCCGCAGGAAGCAAAGGGCTATGGCATCTCCACGACGCTCAATGAAAATGTCACAACATGGGAGCATGCCAACCGGATATTCCTTTCGCTGGCTGACAGTGTATCGTCGCGGATGCGGGCAGATCAGGCGAAAGCGCATTGCATTGCAGTCAATATTCGCTCCAATGAATTTAAAAACCGGTCGCATCAGCGCAAGCTGGAAACGGCGACAGATATCACAGGGGAGATATACCAAACGGCGAAGGAGCTGTTTGCGGAGCTTTGGGATGGAAGGACGCCGCTCCGCCTGCTGGGCATTTCACTTTCCGATATTGTCCGGGATGAGGAAGAGCAGCTCACGCTGTTTGCAGACCCACACCGTGAGCGAGCACGGAAGCTCGACCGGGCGGTGGATGCCATCCGGAGTAAATATGGCGCGCAGCTGATTACCAGAGGCAGTACCTGCCGGGAGGAAAGCCGAATCGGCAGGAAATACAAAGCGCAGATGGAACGTAAGCGGCTGGAAGAGGAAAAATAAATGCAGCCATCGCATGAAAATACATTGACGGAACGGCGGAAAAAGAATATAATAAGTACGTTGAAAATATGATTTGCAGCAGGGGAGCTTGCAGGAAGCAGGCTGAGAGTAAGCTGGTGTGCTTAGACCCGTAACCTGATTTGGGTAATTCCAACGTAGGTAGAGAAAGTTTTTTTGATTACTTGCGCAGTATCTGGATTACCGGACTGCGCATTTTTATTTGTCCAAACAAAGCAGACCTGCTTTTTGGAAGTGGCAGATTGGGGGCACCACCTTCTGTCGCTATATAAAAATCATTGCTGTACGAGAGGAGTATACATGAAAACAGCACTGACGATCGCAGGAAGCGATTCCTGCGGAGGCGCCGGCATTCAGGCAGATATCAAGACGATGACTGCAAATGGCGTATATGCCATGAGCGCAGTGACCGCCCTGACCGCACAGAATACGACCGGCGTTACAGGGATCATGGAGGTTACTCCGGAATTCCTGCAGGAGCAGCTGACCGATGTGATTGAGGATATCTGGCCGGATGCCGTGAAGATCGGCATGGTATCATCCAGCGGCTTGATTGACGTGATTGCAGATACAATAGAGCGGTATCAGCTGAAAAATGTTGTGGTCGATCCGGTTATGGTCGCCACAAGCGGCGCAAAGCTCATCAGTGACGGAGCGGTAACTGCGCTGAAAGAGCGCCTGATCCCCAAGGCGGCTGTCATTACACCGAATATCCCGGAGACAGAGGTCCTGTCCGGCAGGAAGATCGCATCAGCGGAGGATATGGTGACGGCAGCACAGGCGATCAGCGAACAGTATGGCTGTGCAGTCCTGTGCAAGGGTGGACACAGCTTGAATGATGCGAATGACCTGCTGTACCGCAATGGCGGCTATCAATGGTTTCAGGGACAGCGCATCGATAACCCCAATACACATGGGACTGGCTGCACACTTTCCAGTGCGATCGCTTCGAACCTTGCGAAGGGGATGGAGCTGGATGAAGCAGTGGCTTGCGCAAAGCGGTATATTTCCGGTGCGCTGGCGGCGATGCTGGACCTTGGGAAAGGCAGTGGCCCGATGAACCATGCGTATGCGATCAATGTCAATTATTAAGGAAGGATGGAACGAATATGAGAAATTATACGACACAGATGGATGCTGCACGCCGCGGCATCGTGACCCCGGAGATGGAGGTCGTTGCAAAAAAGGAAAATATGGCGATCGAAAAACTGATGCAGCTGGTAGCGGAAGGCAAGGTCGCGATTTGCGCAAATAAGAACCATACATGTTTGGATCCGGAAGGCGTTGGCAGCATGCTTCGCACCAAGATCAACGTCAATCTGGGCGTTTCCCGTGACTGCAAAGATTATAACATTGAGATGGAAAAGGTTATGAGTGCAGTCAATATGGGCGCTGAGGCAATCATGGATCTGTCCAGCCACGGCAATACCCAGCCGTTCCGCCGGAAGCTGACCAGCGAATGCCCGGCAATGATCGGTACCGTTCCGGTATATGACAGCGTTATTCATTATCAGAGAGACCTTGCGACGCTGACAGCACAGGATTTTGTCGATGTTGTCCGCCTCCATGCAGAGGACGGCGTTGACTTCGTTACGCTGCACTGCGGCATTACCCGCAAGACCATTGACCAGATCCGCAAGCATAAGCGCAAGATGAATATCGTCAGCCGCGGCGGCAGCCTTGTTTTTGCATGGATGAGCATGACCGGCGAGGAAAACCCGTTCTATGAGCACTTCGACGAGATTCTGGACATCTGCGAGGAGTACGATGTTACCATTTCCCTTGGCGACGCATGCCGTCCGGGCTGTCTGGCTGATGCGACAGATGTATGCCAGATCGAGGAGCTTGTCCGTCTGGGCGAGCTGACCAAGCGTGCATGGGCACATAATGTTCAGGTCATGGTAGAAGGTCCGGGACATGTTCCGCTCAATCAGATCGCAGCAAATATGGAAGTACAGAAGACACTGTGCATGGGTGCACCGTTTTATGTCCTTGGCCCGCTGGTTACCGATATTGCACCGGGCTATGACCATATCACCAGTGCCATCGGCGGCGCAGTGGCAGCAATGAACGGCGCAGCGTTCCTGTGCTATGTCACTCCGGCGGAGCATCTGGCGTTGCCAAATGTTGATGACGTAAAGCAGGGCATTATTGCCTCCAAGATCGCGGCACATGCAGCTGATATTGCAAAGGGTATCCCGGGAGCACGTGATATTGACGATAAGATGGCAGATGCACGCCGTGCGCTTGATTGGGATGCGCAGTATGCGTGTGCGCTTGATCCGGACACTGCCCGCAGTATCCGCAACAGCCGTATGCCGGAGGATGACCACAGCGACACCTGCAGCATGTGTGGCAAGTTCTGCGCAGTCCGCAGCATGAACAAGGCGCTGGCAGGCGAGTACATCGATATCCTGTAAGCTGAAACGAGAACAGAATAAAAGGCGGCCTCCTGCTGTGCGATGTATGGCGGGAGGCTTTTTCTGTTGTGTGCAGAGGAGAAAATCTACGAGTTGGGTTGTAATTCACACAAAATACTGTTAAAATAAAACCAACTTGTGTTTTCCAAAATGGGGAACAAAACAAAGGAGCGAATGAGAGGATTATGGAAAAGAAAAGCAGAAGCAGCTTTTCCGGACAGCTTGGTTTTATTATGGCTGCTGCCGGAAGTGCTGTTGGTTTGGGAAATATTTGGCGTTTCCCATATCTTGCCGCAAAGGATGGCGGCGGCGTATTTATCGTGTGCTACCTTGTGCTGGCACTGACCTTTGGCTTTGCACTTCTTACAACGGAGATTGCAATTGGACGAAAGACCCGTCAGAGCCCGCTGACGGCGTACAAAAAGCTGGATAAGCATTGGGGTATCATCGGCGTACTTGCATGTTTGGTACCGACGATCATCCTGCCGTATTACTGCTCAATTGGCGGTTGGGTGTTCAAGTATTTATCGATATATGTGACCGGACAGGGTGCTGCAGCTGCACAGGATGGCTTTTTTACAGATTATATTACCAGTACGTCTCAGCCGCTGATCTGGATGCTGATTTATTTTGCAATCACTGCATTTATCATCATCTGTGGTGTAGAAAAGGGTATTGAAAAGTACAGTAAGATCCTTATGCCGATCCTGGTCGTTCTGGTCATTGGCATTTCACTGTTTTCGCTCACGCTGAATTATACGGATACAGAGGGCGTTACCCGCACTGGTCTGCAGGGCTTGAAGGTTTATCTTGTGCCGGACTTTACGGGTATGACTGTGAAGCAATTCTTTATTATCGTTATGGATGCGATGGGACAGCTGTTCTTCTCAATCAGCGTTGCAATGGGAATTATGGTAGCATACGGCTCCTATGCGAGGAAAGAGACCAATCTAATGACCTCGATCAACCAGATTGAGATTTTCGACACGGCGATCGCACTGCTTGCCGGACTGATGATTATTCCGGCGGTATTCGTATTTATGGGCATGGACGGCATGTCCGCAGGCCCGGGACTGATTTTTGTCTCCCTGCCGAAGGTTTTCGCAGCAATGGGCGGATTTGGCGGCATAGTAGGTCTGGTGTTCTTTCTGATCGTATCGTTTGCAGCGGTTACATCCTCTGTGTCGGTCATGGAAGCAATTGTATCCTCTCTGATGGATGCATTCCATCTTTCCAGAAAGAAAAGCTCGGTTATCGTGGCTGCATATACGCTGGTGCTCGGCGTGATCGTATGCCTTGGCTATAATGCACTCTATTTTGAGTTTACGCTGCCGAATGGTACGGTTGGACAAATTCTGGATATTATGGATTATATCAGTAATAACTGCCTCATGCCGTTGGTCGCATTCCTGACCTGTATTCTGGTCGGCTGGGTGATCAAGCCGGAAACTATTATCGAAGAGGTGACACAGGGGAAATACAAGTTCCAGAGAAAGGGCCTTTATATTGTGATGATCAAATTCGTCGCACCAGCCCTGCTGCTGGTACTGCTGCTGCAGTCTGTTGGCCTGTTTTGATGGGTACAGTATGAAGCGCGCAACGCCGTCCGGATATTCCGGGCGGCGTTTTTGACTCCGTTCAGCAACAGTCGGGTACGCAATATCAAGCAAAAAGTGACATGGAAAAACTTCTGCCAGGGAAAATGGATGTTTTTGCCGGAAACTGTTTGCAATCTGCACGCCAATCATGTATGATATAGATTGAAATAGGGTGCGCCTTACGCAGTCTGAAAGAAACCTATTATACATGGAGGAAGAAATTTATGGATACACCGAAGTATAAGCGTGTTTTGATTAAGGTCAGTGGCGAAGCGCTGGCAGGCGACAAGAAATTCGGTTTGAATTTTGATGTGATCGGCCCGGTTTGTGATGTGATTAAGAAATGCGCTGAAATCGGTACTGAGGTTGGTATTGTTGTCGGCGGCGGTAATTTCTGGCGCGGCGTAAAGGACGGCGGCGGAAGGATGGAACGCACCCGTGCAGACCATATGGGTATGCTGGCGACCACAATTAATGCGTTGGCGTTGGCTGATGCACTGGAGCAGCGCGGCGTAGATGTACGTGTGCAGACTGCAATCGAAATGCGTCAGATCGCGGAGCCATACATCCGCAGCAAGGCGACCCGTCATCTGGAAAAAGGCCGTGTCGTTATTTTTGGCTGCGGCACTGGCAACCCATATTTCTCGACAGACACAGCAGCGGCGCTGCGTGCGGCAGAGATCAATGCGGATATCATCCTGCTGGCAAAAAATATTGACGGTGTGTATGATTCCGATCCGGCAATCAACCCGGATGCAAAGAAGTATGACGAGCTGTCCTATATGGACGTGCTGAAGGAGCGCCTTGCTGTTATGGATACGACAGCGACCAGCCTGTCCATGGACAACAGCATTCCGGTACTGGTATTCGCACTGAAGGAGCCGGAAAATATTTATCGTGCAGTTCTCGGCGAAGAGATCGGCACACTGGTAAAAATGTAATCAGATCCTATTTTAAGAGAGAGGAGTTTGACATATGAAACCCGATATGAAGCCTTTTGAAAGCAAAATGCAGAAAACCCTTGAGGTGCTGGACAGCAACCTTGCTGCTATCCGCGCAGGCAGAGCAAATGCAAACGTACTGAACAAGGTGACTGTGGATTATTACGGCACGGCAAGCCCAATCCCGCAGGTTGCCTCTGTTTCGTCCCCGGACCCGCGCACGCTGACCATTCAGCCGTGGGACGCTTCGCTGCTCAAAGCGATTACCAAGGCGATCCAGACCTCTGATATCGGCATCAATCCGCAGAATGACGGCAAGGTCATCCGACTGACATTCCCGCCGCTGACGGAGGAACGCCGTAAGGAGCTGATTAAGCAGGTATCCAAGGAAGGCGAAGCATCCAAGGTTGCAATCCGCAATATCCGTCGTGATGCGCTGGATAAGTGGAAGGCTGCAAAGAAGAAGTCGGAAATTACAGAGGATGAGCTGAAGGATTCCGAGAAGGATATGCAGAAGCTGACGGATAAGTATATCAAGCAGATCGACGCAACGACTGCGAGAAAGTCAGACGAACTGAAGTCTGTATAACAGGTATGTATGCATAATGTGGCATGTGGGCGGCTGTACCAGTCGCCCATGTCGCGTATTCGGCGGTTTCCTGCTGCCGCAAACGGAAAGAAAGGTCGGTGCATAGTATTGTGGCGCTGTTCAATATACTGAAAAAGGAAGAAAGCGCACCGCTTACGCGTCCTGTTCCGCAGCATATCGCTGTGATTATGGATGGAAACGGGCGATGGGCGAAAAAACGCGGGCTGCCGCGGACTGCGGGACATAAAGTGGGTGCGGAGACTTTTCGCACGATTGCGACCTATTGTAAGGATATCGGCGTAAAATATTTCACTGTCTATGCGTTCTCCACAGAAAACTGGAAGCGTCCGGCAGAGGAAGTACAGACGCTGATGGATCTGTTCCGCCGGTATTTAAAGGAAGCGATCGAGACAATGGCGGAGAAAAATGTTGCTGTGCAGGTACTAGGCGACCTGTCCGTCCTGTCGGAGGATATTCAGCAGCTGATCGCGGACTGTAACGAGGAAGCGGCAAAGCTGGAGCATCCGGCGATTGCCAGTTTGTGCATCAATTATGGCGGGCGGGATGAGATCAAAAATGCCATGCGTGCCATTGCAAAGAAGGTGCAGTCAGGTGAGATCCAGCCGGAGGACATCACAGAGGATATGATCTCTCAAAATTTATATACCGCGCATATGCCGGATCCGGAGCTGATTATCCGCCCGAGCGGTGAGATCCGTACATCGAATTTCCTGCTGTGGCAGAGCGCGTATGCAGAATATTGCTTTACGGATGTACTGTGGCCGGACTTTAAGCCGGAGGATCTGGAGCAGGCGATTGCGGATTTCAACAAAAGACAGAGACGATTTGGAGGAATTTGACAAGATGAAAACACGAGTTGCATTCGGCGTGGGCGGCGCACTGTTTGTTATTCTGGCGCTGTTTGTGTTCCCGCCGATCGTTGCGCAGGTGTGCATGATGGCGCTGGCTGTTGTGGCGGCGCAGGAATTTACAGCCGCAATCGCAGGGAAGGAAAACCGTCTTTTACAGGGTGCAGCCATGATTCTGGCGCTGGGCATGTCGTGGGCAAGCGCGCGCAATAGCTATGACCCGTATTTTACCCGTGCGATGCTGTTGGCGGGTGTGATCGTATTGTTTGCCGTCCTGCTGCGCAAACATAAGACGATGGGCTTTGCGGAGCTGGCAGGCGCATATTTCGGCGGCATCATCATCCCATATTTGCTGATGAGCCTGATCCGTATGTTTACGATGACGGATGCGGACGGCAAGCTGTATATTTTGATCCCGCTGCTGGCAGCATGGGGCTCAGATACCTTTGCTCTGTTTGCGGGCATGGCGTTTGGCAAACACAAGCTGGCGCCGGTCATTTCCCCGAAGAAGACCATTGAAGGCTCCATCGGCGGCGTGCTTGGCGCAATTGTCCTGTTGGTCATTTATGGCGCAGCAGTCAGCGCACTGACAGAGACCCATCTATCTATCCTTCTGTGCGTTGCGATCGGTTTGTTTGGTGCAGTTTTGGGCCAGATCGGCGACCTGTCGTTTTCTATTGTCAAGCGCAAGAGCGGCATCAAGGATTATGGCAAGATTTTTCCGGGGCATGGCGGCGTGCTTGACCGGTTTGACAGTGTGATTTTTGTTGCACCAGCTGTTGAGCTGCTGCTGCATTTATTTACAAAGCTGGGGTTATAATCATGAAGAACATTGTTATTTTGGGCTCCACCGGCTCCATTGGTACACAGACGATTGACGTTCTCGATTCTGTCGAGGCAAAGGTGTGTGCCATTTCGGTGAATACCAATATTGAGCGTGCAGAACAGCAGGCAAGGCTGCTGCATCCGTCGCTGGTCGCGGTGTATAATGAAGAAAAGGCAGCCGTGCTCAGGCAGAAGCTGGCAGATACCGATATCCGTGTGGTTTCCGGCATGGATGGGCTGATTGAAGCGGCGACGCTGCCGGAAGCGGATGTCATCGTCACGGCAGTGGTGGGTATGGTCGGTTTGCTGCCGACGCTTGCAGCCATTGATGCGGGCAAGGATATTGCACTGGCAAACAAGGAAACACTGGTCTGCGCAGGACAGATCGTCATGCGGCGGGCGAGGGAAAAGGGTGTCGCGATCTTGCCGGTGGATTCCGAACATTCTGCGATCTTCCAGTGCCTACAGGGCGCAGCAGGCAATCCAATTCACCGTATTCTGCTCACTGCATCCGGCGGCCCGTTTTTCGGTATGAGCGCACAGCAGCTGCGCCATGTCACCAAGCAGCAGGCACTGCATCACCCAAATTGGAACATGGGTGCAAAGATCACGATCGATTCTGCGAGTATGATGAATAAAGGTCTGGAGCTGATCGAAGCGATGTGGCTGTATGATGTGGAGCCGGATGATATTGATATTGTTGTCCATCGTGAGAGCATCGTGCATTCTGCCGTGGAATTTGCGGATGGCTCTGTGATTGCACAGATGGGCAATCCCGATATGCGGCTACCGATCCAATATGCACTGACGTATCCGGCGCGCGTACCGTGCAAGGTGCCACCGCTGGATCTGCCGCGCAGGCACAATCTGACCTTTTTTGCGCCGGATGAGGAAGCATTCCCGGCCCTTGGGCTGGCGCGCCGTGCGGCAGCGTCACGTGGAAATATCGGCGCTGTTATGAACGGCGCAAATGAAGCGGCGGTTGCGCTGTTCCTGCAGGATCGTATCCCATTCTACCGCATTGCTGAATTGGTGCGGGAGGCAATGGACACGGTAGATTATCTGCCGGAGATCACGGTGGATGATGTGCTGGAGAGTGATCGTGCGGCGCGGGAGGTCGTATATTCCCTGGTCAAGTAAACGCAATAGCGCGTTTACCAAGTGAGAGGTGCTTTTTTTGACCATTTTAACTGTTATTTTAGCGATTGTAGCATTTGGTTTTCTTGTAATTGTGCACGAATTTGGGCACTTTATGGCGGCGAAGGCCGCTGGCGTGCGGGTGCTGGAATTTTGGGTCGGCATGGGACCGGCGATTGCGCACCACAACTTTGGCGGAACGGAGTTCAAGCTGTGTATCCTGCCGTTTGGCGGTGCGTGCGTGATGGACGGAGAGGACTCGGAGGAAGAAGCTCCGGGAACACTTACCGGTGCGCCTCTCGGCTGGCGTGCATTGATTTTGGCGGCAGGTGCGCTGATGAATTTTCTCATCGGGTTTGTAATTATCCTGATTATCCTGCTGCCGGTTTCTACAACGTCGACCACAGTGATCGAATCGTTTGCAGACGGCTTCCCGTCACAGGGCGAAACGATGCTGATGGAGGGCGACCAGTTTCTCCGTATTGACGGCTATCGCATCCTGCTGTCGGCAGATATTTCCACTGCGCTGAGCCGCGGTGATGATACAAATTATGATATTGTTGTCAAGCGAAACGGCGAGGATGTGGAGCTGAAAGATGTACCGTTGGTTGTTGCCGAATATGATGGGCAGCAGCGCTATGGCCTGAATTTTACAACAGAGGAGCTTACGCTGGTAGGCAAGATAAAAAATGCGATCTTCCGCTCCTACGATTATGCACGGCTGGTATGGATCAGCCTTGGTGATTTGATCGCAGGAAAGGTCGGGATGAATCAGATGTCTGGACCGGTCGGTGTAACGGATGTGTTGGTGCAGACAGCGAAGAGCAGTATGCAGAGCTTTTTTCTGCTGATCGCATTTATTTCAATCAACTTGGGCGTTATGAATCTTCTGCCGCTCCCGGCTTTGGATGGTGGACGGCTGTTGTTTGTGCTCATTGAGCTGATCGCGCGGCGTCCGGTTCCGCGGAAATATGAGGGATATATCCATTTCGGCGGCTTCGCTGTACTGATGCTGTTTATGCTGTATGTCACATGGCAGGATATCATGCGTCTGGTCGGCGGCGCGTAGTGGAAGGAGCGAGAAAAATGACGAAACAGATCATAGTTGGAAATGTGCCGATTGGCGGCGGCGCACCGATCGCGGTGCAGTCCATGACCAATACCGATACACGGGATGCGGCGGCGACACTGGCACAGATTGAACGGCTGGCTTCTGCTGGCTGCCATATTGTCCGCTGCACGGTACCGGATATGGAAGCGGCAGAAGCGATGAAAACCATTTGCGCACAATCACCGATCCCGGTTGTTGCAGATATCCATTTTGACTACCGCCTCGCGTTGGCGTCGGCTGAGGCGGGCGTGAGCGCGATCCGTATCAATCCGGGCAATATCGGTGCAGACGAACGTGTCAAGGCGGTTGCCGAGGCATGCAAGTCGCGCAAGATCCCGATCCGCATCGGCGTCAATTCCGGTTCGATTGAAAAGGAGATATTGAAAAAATATGGCTCACCGACACCGGAAGCAATGGTGGAGAGTGCACTGTACCATGTATCACTGCTGAATCGGTATGATTTTGACGATATCTGCATTTCACTCAAATCCTCCAGTGTGCCGAATACCATGCGTGCTTACCAGCTGATACATGAAAAAACGGATTATCCGCTGCATCTCGGCGTGACGGAGGCGGGCACGGAATATATGGGAACGATAAAGTCTGCTGCCGGCATTGGCGGTTTGCTGGCGCTCGGTATCGGTGACACCATCCGTGTTTCGCTGACGGCAGACCCGGTGCATGAGATCACAGCGGCATATGCCATCCTCAAGGCAGTCGGGTTGAATGATTCCGGCGTAAATATTGTATCGTGCCCGACCTGCGGACGCACGAAAATCGATCTGATCGGCATTGCCAATGAGGTCGAGCAGCGTGTTGCCGGGCTGGATGCAAAGCTCAAGGTTGCAGTTATGGGCTGTGCAGTAAACGGCCCGGGAGAAGCGAGGGAAGCGGACATCGGCATTGCAGGCGGAAACAAGGAGGGCCTGATCTTCCGAAAGGGCGAGATCGTGCGCAAGGTGCCGCAGGAGCAGCTTGTCGATGAATTGATGAAGGAAATTGATGCGATCATAAAGGAGAGCAGATAACGTTTGACTACATTAAAGGATCTGTTTGAACGATATGACAATCAGGAGTATGGGGCATACCTTTCCGATGGAGAGGTATGCTCTGTTGCGGTCAGCCATGACAAAAAGGCTGTGATCTGCCGTGTCCGTTTTGCGGATATCGTGCCGCGCAAGGCGCTGTTTGCACTGGAAAAGGGCATCCGCTCGACATATGGCTTTTCCCGTGTGCGCATTGCGCCGCGTTATGAATTAAACAGTTTAACTGAGCCGTACCTGCAAAGCCTGCGCGAATATTTGGTGCTGCGTAAGCCGTCGGCACAGGGCTATCTGGCGGACAGCCAGTGGGAAATGACCGCAGACGGGTTGACGGTATCCATGCTGCAAACCGGCGTGGAATATTTGTCCACAGACCTGCGGCAGCTGCCGGAGATGATACGTACCGAAACAGGGTTTTCCTGTCCGGTGACGACGGTAAATCCTGACGAGGAGACTGAACGCAGGGTCGCCCAGAAAACGGAACAGCGCCGGGAGGAGCGGTTGCAGGAAATCGTCAAACACATTGCTCCAGTGGCAGTGGAAAAGCCAAAGAAAAAATCTGCAAAGCCTACAAAATCCGGCGGTGAAGTGCGCTACAACCGCAAGTCGTTTAACATGAAAAAAGATGAAAACCTGCTGTTTGGCAGGCTGTATGACCAGCCCGTGGTATCGATCCGGGAGGCAATGGCGTCTGTAGACAGCGCGACCATCCGCGGCGAGGTTTTTTTCGTCGAACATAAGGAGATCAAGAGCAAGAATACCGGCAAGGAATGGGTCAAGGTAGGCTTTGATATCACAGACCTGAAAGGCTCTATGCGCGTCAGCAAGTTCATGGCGAAGGAAAAGGCCGGCGACCTGATGGATTTGATTAAAACCGGTATGTACTTAACGGTACAGGGCAACGTCAGCTATGATACCTACGAGAAGGAAACCATTATGGAGCCGACCGGTATCGTGCTGAGCAAAAAAAAGGAGCGCATGGACACAGCGGAAAAAAAGCGTGTTGAGCTGCATATGCATACCAACATGTCCGCGATGGACGGCATCACGCCGATGAAGGATTTGATGAAGCGGGCAAAGTCATGGGGGCATACAGCGATTGCCGTGACGGATCACGGCGTAGCGCAGGCGTTCCCGGATGCTATGCACGCCATTGAGCGCAACAAGATCGACATCAAGGTGCTGTATGGCGTGGAAGCATATTATGTCAACGATTCCGGCGGCGTTTCAGTCGTCCGCGGAAAATATGACGCGCCGCTGACGGAAACCTTTGTCTGTTTTGATACCGAGACCACCGGCTTGAAACCGGAGCAGGAGGAAATCACAGAAATTGCTGCGGTTAAGGTATGCGGCGGGCAGGTATTGGAGGAATTTCAGACCTATGTGAACCCGCACAAACCGATTCCGGAAAATATTACGGAACTGACCGGTATTTCCGATGAAACCGTTGCGGGTGCCCCTGATCTGTCTGAAGCGCTTCCGGCATTTTTGGAATTTGCCGGGGATCTGCCTCTTGTAGCGCACAATGCAGGTTTTGATATGGCATTTATCAACAAGGGATGCGAACGGTTGGGCATCAAGCGGGAATTTACAGCGATTGACACCGTAGAGATGTCAAAAATCCTGTTTCCCGATTTGAAGCGGCATCGGCTGGACAGCATGGCAAAGGTGCTCAAGGTCGGCCCATTTGACCATCACCGCGCGAGCGAGGATGCCGCTGTGCTTGGCCGCATTTTTATCAAGCTGCTAGAGAAGATGCAGACAGAGCTGCATGCGGAAAAAATCTCTGATATCAACCCGCTGTTGGCTGGCTTAAAGGCGAAGACAGGCAGCCTGAAAAACCTGCGCCGGTATCACTTTATCATTCTGGCAAAGAATCAGGTGGGCTTGAAAAACCTATATAAGCTGATATCCTACTCCAATTTGAAATATTTTAATAAAAAACCAATCATGCCGCGCAGTGAGCTGATCCGCCACAGGGAAGGGCTGATCTTTGGCTCTGCATGTGAAGCAGGCGAGCTGTTTTCGGCAATGGTCGGCGGTGCGTCGCACGATGAACTGTTGCGTATTGCGGATTTTTATGATTATCTGGAGATCCAGCCGATTGAAAATAACAAGTTTATGATTGCGAACGGTATGGCAAAGGACGAAGAGGAGCTGCGCGACTATAACCGTAAAATCTTGGCGCTTGCTGATGAGTTGGGCAAGCCGTGTGTTGCAACGGGTGATGTACATTTTCTAGAACCAGAAGACGAGGCATTCCGCCGCATTTTGATGGCGGGCATGGGCTTTAAGGACGCGGACAATCAGGCGCCGCTGTATCTGAAAACCACGGATGAAATGCTCGAGGAATTTTCTTATTTGGGCGAAGATCGTGCAATGGAGGTCGTTGTCACCAACACCAATATGATCGCAGACTGGTGCGATACGCTCCGGCCTGTCCCACGGGAAAATTACCCGCCGAAGATGGAAAATTCCGCGCAAGAGCTGGAAACTATGTGCTATGACAAGGCAAAGCGCATGTATGGCGATCCGCTGCCGGAGAAGGTAAAGGCGCGGCTGGAGCGTGAGCTCGGCTCGATTATCGGCAACGGCTATGATGTGATGTACATGATTGCACAGAAGCTGGTAGCAAAGTCCCTGTCAGACGGTTATCTGGTCGGTTCACGCGGTTCGGTCGGATCTTCGCTGGTTGCGTTTATGTCGGATATTACAGAGGTAAACTCACTTGCACCGCATTATCTGTGCCCGGAATGCCATTATATTGAATGGCATGAAAATGAAGGCTATGGCTGCGGTGCGGATATGCCCAAGAAGCAGTGCCCGAAATGCGGGACAACGCTGCATCAGGAGGGTTTTTCCATCCCGTTTGAAACGTTTCTTGGCTTTAACGGTGATAAGGTACCGGATATCGACCTGAATTTCTCCGGTGAATACCAGCCGAAGATCCACTGGTATACCGGTGAGTTGTTTGGGCATGACCATGTATTCCGCGCGGGTACGATCGGCACAGTTGCGGAAAAGACTGCATACGGCTATGTGAAAAAGTACATGGAAGAGCGCGGCTTGAAGGTTGGGCGCGCCGAGGAAAACCGTCTGGTCACGGGCTGTACCGGCATCCGGCGCAACACCGGACAACATCCGGGCGGCATCGTTGTTGTGCCGAAGGAGGTCGACATTTACGATTTCTGCCCGGTGCAGCATCCGGCAGATGACCCCAACTCAGATATCATTACGACCCATTTTGAGTACCACTCGATTGACGAAAACCTGCTCAAGCTGGATGAGCTGGGTCATGATGACCCGACGATCATCAAGCATATGGAGGAGATGACTGGCGTTGTCGCGCGGGACATTCCGCTGAGCGATCCGGACGTCATGAGCATTTTCACCTCAAATAAGGCATTAAAATATGTTTCGGACGAACCGGATGATATTTTGGGTGATCTTGGCTGCATTGCTGTACCGGAGTTCGGTACGAAGTTTGTACGCGGTATGGTAAAGGAAACCAAGCCAGCCTCCTTTGATGAGCTGTTTTCTATTTCCGGTTTATCACATGGCACAGACGTATGGCTGGGCAATGCACAGGATCTGGTCCGCAGCGGCATCCCGCTGAAGGAATGCATCTGCTGTCGTGACGATATCATGAACTATTTGATCGGTAAGGGCGTTGACCCAAAGCTGAGCTTCCAGACGATGGAGTCCGTTCGAAAGGGCAAGGGCTTGAAGCCGGAAATGGAAGAAGCAATGCGGGCGCAGGACGTCCCGGAGTGGTATATTGATTCGTGTAAAAAAATCAAGTATATGTTCCCAAAGGCACATGCGGTCGCATATGTTATTATGGCATACCGCATTGCATGGTTTAAAGTACACAGACCGTTGGCGTTCTATTCGGCGTATTTTTCCATCCGCGCCAAGGGATTTGATGCGTCCTGTATGATCCTTGGTGACAAGGTTTGTGTGGATAAATTTCATGAGCTGCAGCAGAAAGAGCGCGATAAGACCATTTCTGCGGCGGAAAAGGACATGATGACAACGCTTGAGGTCGTCCATGAGTTTTATCACCGCGGATTTACCTTTGCGCCGATGGATATTTATCAGTCAGATGCGACGAATTTCCTGATTACGGAGAATGGTTTGATACCGCCGTTTACGTCGTTGCCGGGTATTGGCGAGCAGGCTGCGCAGGCAATTGTTGAGGAACGGAAAAACGGCGAATTTCTGTCACAGGAAGAGGTCGTGATCCGCTGCCCGCGTGTTTCCAAGAGCATTGTGGATATGCTGGCGGAAATCGGCGCACTGGCAGATATGCCGGAGAGTACGCAGGTATCGTTGTTTTAATTATGTATTTTTCACAATAACGTTTTGCTCAATGTAATGAAATTGAAACATTTTTGCTTGAATTGTAATTCTTTTGCGCAAAATCGCTGAGAATGCTTGACAGCAAAATGCATAAATGATATCATATTAACGCGTTAAAGTGATAAAACAATAAAAATTTAGAGGTTATACTATTATGAATAAGTATGCGATCTCCACGCCGGAAGGAAGCCGCGACCGCCTGTTTGCGGCAACACGCATGTTCCGGCAGAACGAGAGAAGAATCCGCAATCTGTTTGAGGAGCGCGGATATGATGAGGTTATTACACCGTCGCTGGAATACTATGATGTATTCGTTCAGGCAGGCTCGTCTATCGGGCAGGAAAAGATGTATAAGCTGACCGACCGCAATGGTCGTCTGCTTGTTATGCGCCCGGATAACACCACGCCGATCGCACGTGTCGTCACCACAAAGCTGGATGATGAAGCACTGCCGCTGCGTCTGTATTATGTACAGAAGGTACACCGCGCAAGTTCCTTCCACCGGGGACATTCTACAGAAGTGATGCAGGCGGGCGCCGAGCTGCTGGGTGCAAAGGGCATGATGGCAGACCTTGACATCCTGACGGCGGCGTTTGAAGCACTGGCGGCAGTCAAGGGAGAAACCTTCCGCATTGAGCTGGGCCATGCGGCAATTTATAAGGCTTTGATCTCCTCGCTGGATGTCGATGCGGATACGGCAGAGCGGATTCGTTCCAATATTGAAAACAAATCGTATGCCGCGCTGGGCGATGTGCTGGAGCCGTTCCAGGACAGGGAAGCATACCATGCCCTCAAGGCGATGCCGACGCTGTTCGGTGGCGGCGAAGTGCTGGAAGAGGTTTCCCGCCTGACAGACAACAGCGAAGTGCTGCAGGCAGTAGAATATCTGCGCGACCTGATCGATGCGATTTCCGCAGCGGGCTTCGGTGAAAATATCATGATCGACCTTGGCCTTGTGCAGGAGATCGACTATTATACCGGCATGATGTTCCGCGGCTATATGGGCGGCGCCGGTGCGCCGGTGCTGGTCGGTGGACGATATGACAGTCTGTGCGCGAAGTTTGGCAAGGATATTCCGGCTACCGGCTTTGCCATTGATATCGATGCATTGTCCGAATCGGTTGAGCTGAAAAAGGAGGTCGCAGCACAGGAGTTGGTATTCTGCGGCGCGGACAGCCTGAAACAGGCACTTGATTATATCCACAGCAGCAAACAGCTGGCAGAGCTTGCACCTTGCGATACCGTAGAAGAAGCAATAGTGCTGGCACAGAAGAAGGGCTATCGCACACTCGTAACATTTACAAATGGCGAAATGAAAAAAATGGAGGTGCAGGCATGACACCGGAGAATACAATTCGTATTGCCCTGACAAAGGGCAGACTGGAAAAGAAAACGCTGGCGCTATTGGAACATTCGGGCTATGATGTCAGTGAGCTGCGCTCTGGTTCCCGCAAGCTGATCTTCCGCCTGCCGGATTCCAATGTTGAGCTGGTGCTTGCAAAGGCGGCGGATGTCATTACCTATGTGGAGCATGGCGTATGCGATATGGGCGTTGTTGGCAAGGATACCATCATGGAAAAGGGCGGTTCGTTCTATGAAACGCTGGACCTCGGCTTTGGCAAGTGCCGTTTCTGCTTGTGTGGCAAGGCGGGCGAGGATTTCTATGCAGGCTACCACACCCGCACGATTGCCAGCAAATACCCGAAGGTAACAAGCGAATTTTTCTCGCAGAAGCATATGGACGTCAATATCATCAAGATTGAGGGCAGCGTTGAGCTGGCGCCGCTGCTCGGTCTGGCGGACGCGATCGTCGATATCGTTGAAACTGGTACAACATTGAAGGAAAATGGTTTGGAGCCGTATGAGACGGTTGCACAGATCAGCGCGCGCGTGATTGTCAATCTGGCAAGCATGAAGATGAAAAAGCAGCAGATACAGATGCTGACACAGCAGTTGCAGGCTGGTCTGGAAGCAGACAAATAAAACCCGCTTGGAAAGGGAACAACAATTATGATTACATTACCGGAAAAATTGTCCAGCATGACGCCGTACGACCCGTGCGAGGACATTTATCAGATCAAGCTGGATGCAAATGAGAGCTTTTTCTCTTTGCCGGAGGATCTGCGCGATGCCATTGCAGCCAGCATTGATACGATTGATTTTAACCGTTATCCGGATCCGGCGGTTACTGACCTGCGCCGTCTGGCAGGCCGTGAGTTTCGCATCGCACCGGGCAATATTGTCGTCGGAAACGGCTCGGATGAGCTGATTTCCCTGATTATGAATACTTTTGCACCGCGCGGCGGCAAGGTCATGGTACTGTCGCCGGATTTCTCCATGTATCAGTTTTATGCAGAGGTCGCTGAGCTTGAGGTTGTCAATATGTTCAAGGACGGCGAGTTCATGCTCACGGAGGAGGATGTCATCAAGCGCGCACAGGCAGAAAAACCGGATATCCTGATCTTCTCGAACCCGTGTAATCCGGCAGGACAGGGCTTTACCCATGCGGAAACCATCCGTATCTGTAATGCACTGGAGGATACACTGGTCGTTGTTGACGAGGCGTATATGGATTTCTGGGATCAGAGTATTTTGGACGTATCCACAGCGCTGGAAAATGTGCTGGTCATGAAAACACTGTCCAAGGCATTCGGCTGTGCTGCCCTGCGCTGTGGCTTTGTCATTGGCTATGCCGACCTGACTGACCAGCTAAACAAGACACGTTCACCATATAATATCAATTCGATCACCCAGATGGCGGCCTGCATTGTGTTGGAGGATACCAGCTGGAAGAAGGAGCAGTGCGCTGAAATTGTGGCACGCAAAAATGAGCTGGAACAAGCATGTACGGAGCTGGAAAAGCAGTGCGGCGTATTCACCGTTCTGCCGACACATACCAATTTTGTTGTCCTGCGTACAGAAAAGTGTTCCGAAATCTTTGAGGAGCTGAAAAAGCACAGCATCTGTGTGCGCTGCTTCCCGAAATACGATATGCTGCGCATCACGACCGGCAGTGAGGAAGAAAATGCCGCACTGTTGGAAGCGCTGAAGGAAATCTGTGCTGCAATGCAGTGACGGAAGGAGAACCGATGATGGGGTACATTGGAATTGTAGATTACGGCGCAGGCAATCTGATGAGCGTCTCCAAGGCGCTGGATTTCCTTGGGCTGGAAAATAAAATCGTCACATCACCTGAACTGATGGAAAATGCATCGGGGATCATCCTGCCCGGTGTCGGCGCATTCCCGGACGCCATGCAGGCGCTGGCAGAATCCGGTCTGACGGAATCGCTGATCCATGCAGCGAAGACGCGCCCATTCCTTGGTATCTGTCTTGGCGCACAGATGCTGTTCGAGGAAAGCGACGAGATGCATCTGACACGCGGACTTGGTCTGCTGCCGGGCCGGGTACAGCGCATCGACACGGACCTTAAGCTCCCGCAGATCGGCTGGAACAGCCTGGAATATCATAAGAATGACCCGCTGATGGCAGGCGTGCCGGAGGGGGCTTATGTATATTTTGTACATACCTTTAAAATGTGTCCGGCGGATCAGAATGACCTGATTGCGACCTGTGATTATAACGATGAAGTGACTGCATTGGTCGGCCGAGGGCAGATCTATGGCAGCCAGTTCCATCCGGAAAAGAGCGGCGAGGTCGGTATGACGATCCTGCGCAATTTCGGTAACATGGTAGGAGGGGCAGAATGAGGATTTTACCTGCGATAGACCTGCATGATCAGATGTGTGTGCGTCTGGTCAAGGGCGATTATGCAACCACGCATAAGGTTGCAGAGGATGCTGTAGAAACGGCACAGGCGTTTCTGGAAGCCGGTGCGGAGCTGATCCATATGGTTGACCTGGATGGAGCGAAGGATGGCACCCATCCGAATTATCCGGTTGTCCGCCGCGTGATCGAGCAGACAGGCGCATCGGTTGAGCTGGGCGGCGGCATCCGTTCGATGGAGGATGTCGAACGAGTGCTCGCGCTGGGCGTGAAGCGCGTGATTATCGGCTCGGCGGCGGTAAAAAATCCGCTGTTTGTCAAGGAAGCCTGTGAGAAATACGGCGATAAGATTGCCGTCGGCATTGATGCGCTGGGCGGTACTGTCCGTACCGAGGGCTGGATCAAGGACAGCGGAACAGATTATATTGCATTTGCAAAACAGATGGAGTCCTATGGCGTCAAGACGATCATCTTTACTGATATCGATAAGGACGGTATGCTGTCCGGCCCGAACTTTGCACAGCTGCAAGCGCTGCGCGATGCGGTTTCCTGCGGGATCGTAGCATCCGGCGGTGTTTCCACATTGGAGGACATTGCGAAGCTGCGCGATATGGGCATTGAAGAAGCGATTGCGGGCAAGGCGGTCTATACCGGTCAGCTGGATGTTAAGCAGGCAATTGCCGTAGCAGCGGGGGAGGCGTAAGTATGCTGGCAAAACGAATTATTCCCTGTTTGGATGTCAATGACGGGCGCGTTGTAAAGGGCGTGAATTTTGTCAATCTGCGTGATGCAGGCGATCCGGTCGAGCTGGCGAAATTTTATTCCCAGCAGGGCGCGGATGAGATCGTCTTTCTTGATATTACGGCGACCTATGAGAAGCGGCAGACAATTGTTGATGTCGTGCGCCGAACAGCACAGCAGGTATTTGTCCCGCTGACGGTTGGCGGCGGTATCCGTACCAGTGATGATTTTAAGGAGCTGCTGCGTGCCGGTGCGGATAAAATTTCCGTCAACTCGGCAGCGGTAAAGAACAAGCAGCTGGTAGCGGATGCGGCAAAGAAATTCGGCAGCCAGTGCGTGGTCGTTGCGATCGATGCACGCAGCTGTGATGATTTGGAAAAGTGCCCGAGCGGCTATGAGGTATATGTTGCGGGCGGACGCAAGCCCGTAGGGCTGGATGCAGTGGCATGGGCGAAAGAGGTTTATGCACTGGGCGCTGGTGAGATCCTGCTGACCTCCATGGACAAGGACGGGACGAAATCCGGCTTTGAGCTGAATCTGACCAAGATGGTTGCAGATGCGGTCGGTATTCCGGTCATCGCTTCCGGCGGCTGCGGTACCTTGGAGCATTTCTCGGATGTGTTTGAGCAGACCGGTGCAGATGCAGCGCTGGCAGCTTCGCTGTTCCATTACGGCGAACTGACTGTACCACAGGTAAAGGAATACCTGCATGGCAAACATATCCCTGTCAGATTGTGAGGAAAGAAACAATGAATCTCGATAAATTTTTTAAAAAAGGCGAGCTGATTCCGGTGATCTGCCAGGATGAGCGCAATAATGAGATCCTGATGCTGGGCTATGCAAATAAGCAGGCGCTGCAGAATACAATGGATACCGGCACAGCGTGGTTTTTCTCCCGCAGCCGTCAGAAGCTGTGGAACAAAGGGGAGACTTCCGGCAATTACATCTTTGTCAGTGAGATACTAACAGATTGTGATGATGATACGCTCATCTACCGCAGCATCCCGAAGGGGCCGACCTGTCACACAGGTAACCGCACCTGCTTTTTCCAGCCGCCGGTTTGGAAAAAAGCAGAAGAATAACATTTATTGTATAGAGGAGTAGAATTATGTCTAAAGCATTTGAAAGCATGGAATATGTGATCCAGCAGCGCCGTGAGCAGCCGATGGAGAAATCCTATACCTGTTATCTGTTTGAAAAGGGTATGGATAAGATTTTGAAGAAGGTCGGTGAGGAAGCTGCAGAAACGATCATTGCAGCAAAGAACGGCGATCATGAGAATCTGGTTGGTGAGATTAACGATCTGCTGTATCATCTGATGGTTATGATGAATGAGGCAGGCGTTTCGCTGGCTGAGGTAGAGGAAGAGATGGATAAGCGCGCCGGTAAGATCGGCAACCTGAAAACATTCCACGTTAGCGATCATAATACCTGATTTTTACAGAGCGACGGGATGCAGAGCAAAATCTGCATCCTTTTTTGTTTATGGATTGAGATATTAGGTGCAATGTGCTACAATAAAATATTATAATTGAATGGACGGAGGTAGGAAGCAGCGGTGAAAGTGATAAAGTATATGTTTGGCGCCGAGCCGTTTCCGAATACAAAGCTGGGTAGGAGCGCTGGCTTTTTATGGACAGCATTGGTCTTATTGGCGGCATCCATTTGTGTTGGTATCATCTCTTTGTATTTTGGTGCAGTAAAATTTGGATATCCCATGTTCCAGACATATTTTCATGTATGGGGGCTTGCGGCATTGAATATCCTGCCGATTTCCTTGCTCACGTTTTTGTTCTGGTTTATGTTTGGACGGGCAGGTCTTTCACTGGCGATTCCAACAGCAGTTGCGATTTCATTTAATATCATCAATATTCTAAAGATTCGCTTGCGGAACGATCCATTTATGATGGAGGACATCAAGCTCGCATCCGAGGCGGGCGGCATTGCAGGGGAGTATAATCTGTCGCTTTCCGTGGAAAACTGGCTTGGCATAGCAGCAGCGGTCGGAATCGTCCTTGTCACAATGATCATCACACGTAAATGTAAGCTGAGACGGAAAGAAGGCTGGGGACGCCTTCGTCTGGTTGGCAGTATTGTCTTTGCTGCTGTTGTAGTACTGCTTTGGAAATTTGTATACTTAAATGACAATGTTTATGCCGCTACGATAAACAACGAAGCGGGCATCAATCACATGTCAAATGTAGATGAGTTTCAGTCCCGCGGCTTTGTGTATCCATTTCTACATTCCTATAAAGAGGCGATCGATCCAGCACCGGAGGGCTATGATGAGAAAGCAGCAGCGGCTGTGCTAGCGGAATATGAGGACGCGGATATACCGGAGGATAAAAAGGTAAATGTCATTTCAGTCATGCTGGAGGCATATACGGATTTGTCCAGGCTGGTAGATAATCAAGTTGTTGCGGAGGTCTATGCACCGCTGCATGAGATCGAAGCGCAGAGTGTTTCCGGCAATCTGGTATCCAATGTATTTGCAGGCGGTACCAATCAGACAGAGCGCAGCTTTTTAACCGGATATAGCCATCTAGGCAGCTTCCGCACGCCGTCCAATTCCTACGTACGGTATTTTACCTCTCAGGGCTACACAGCGGAGGGCAGCCATCCGGGCTACGAATGGTTCTATAACCGCAGCAACATCAATGAAAATCTTGGATTTGAAAATTACTACTTTCTTGAAAATTACTATTGCAACACACCGGTGAATCAGGATACCCTGATTCGGGATTCTGATGCAGTATTTTTTACGGAAGTGGTAAATATGATGCAGCGGAGTATTTCTGAAACTGGCAAGCCATATTTCAGCTTTCATGTATCCTATCAGAATCATGGGCCATATGATACGGAGACTTTGTTCCGACCGGAAGAGATATATGTAACGCCGGACAGCACTGGCTGGTCGCAGGAAAGCTGTACAATTTTGAACAATTACCTGGCAGGGCTTGCGGACACAACAAAACAGATCCAACAGATGTTGGACACCTTAAATACATATGAAGAGCCGGTCGTGTTTGTAGCATTTGGCGATCATCTGCCGTGGCTGGGCGATGACAACAGCGTATACACGGAAACGGGCATGAATATTGATGAAGGGACAACAGAGGGCTATCTGAATCATTATTCCACGCCATATTTTATCTGGGCAAATGAAGCTGCAAAGCAGGTCTTGGACAATGATTTTGTCGGAGACGGCGGGTATCTCAGCCCGAATTTCCTGATGAATGAGCTGTTTGATCTGTGTGGCTGGACTGGTGACGCATATATGCAGTATACGCAGACCGTCCGGGCTGTATCGCCGGTGACGGCTGAAAACGGCTCTTATCTGTTGGAAAATGAAATGACAAAAACACCGCCGGCAGATGCGGCGGAGGTATTCCAGCAGTTCCAATATGTACAGAATTATCGTCGAAAGAATTTTGAGGAGCAAAAATGAAACTGATTTCATGGAATGTAAATGGCCTGCGCGCCTGCCTTGGAAAAGGCTTTCAGGATGTTTTCAACGCGCAGGATGCTGATATGTTTTGCCTGCAGGAGACGAAAATGCAGCCCGGACAGGCGCATGTCGACTGCGAAGGCTATGAGGAATATTGGTATAGTGCGGAAAAGAAGGGCTACAGCGGCACGGCATTGTTCACAAAACAGAAGCCGTTGCAGGTAGTTTATGGCATGGGTATTGATGCGCATGACCATGAAGGGCGTATCATTACAGCGGAGTATGAGAATTTTTATCTTGTGACCTGCTATACGCCCAATTCACAGAACGAATTAAAGCGTCTGGATTACCGCATGCAGTGGGAGGACGATTTTCGGGACTACGTGAACGAGCTGGATGCAGTCAAGCCGGTTGTGATATGCGGAGATCTGAATGTGGCGCATACCGAAATAGATTTAAAAAATCCCAAGACCAACCGCGGCAATGCCGGATTCTCGGATGAAGAGCGCGCCAAGATGACAGAGCTGCTGGCATCCGGCTTTACCGACAGCTTCCGGTATCTGTATCCCGATGTGACAGGCGTATATAGCTGGTGGTCTTATCGCTTTAAGGCAAGGCAGAACAATGCGGGATGGCGTATTGATTATTTCATCGTGTCTGACCGGATCAAAGACAAGATTCGGAAGGCGGAGATATTGACTGATATTATGGGCAGCGACCATTGCCCAGTCCTGCTGGACATCGATTTATAATGCGGAATGAGGTTAGGTCATGGAATTAACGCATTTGGATGAGCAGGGAGCAGCGCACATGGTCGATGTCGGCGCGAAGGAAATAACGCAGCGGACTGCCAGTGCACAGGCAGTTGTAACGATGAAACCGGAAACGCTGCGCATGATTACGGATGGAAGTGCGCCCAAGGGCGATGTTTTTGCATGTGCGAGGATCGCGGGCATTATGGCGGCAAAGAAAACAAGTGATTTGATTCCCATGTGCCATCCGATACCGCTTGACAGCGTAAAGATCGAGATTGAACCAATTTCCGAGACAAAAATTCGGCTGGTCAGTATACTGCGCTGCACGCATAAAACAGGGATCGAGATGGAAGCACTGACAGCGGTTTCTATCGCGGCGCTTACGATCTACGATATGTGTAAAGCAGTAGACCGTGGGATGCGGATCGATGAAGTTCTGCTGCTGCATAAGTCCGGCGGGAAGTCTGGGGAATATTGCTGCCAAAAGGCATAAAAAGAAAAGGAAAGCAAATGAAGATAATCAACTTGATTGAAAATACACCGGGCAAATGCTGCCCGCGCTTTGAACACGGCTTGAGCTTCTATGTCGAGACGACCAATCATAGGCTGCTGATCGACACAGGCGCAACAGATGCTTTTATTGAAAATGCAAAGGCGTTGGGCGTTGACCTGACAACGGTTGATTTGCTGATTCTGAGCCATGGTCATTATGACCATTCCGGCGGAATACTTGCTTTTGCAGCGATGAATCCCAATGCGACGATCCTGATGCAGAAGACTGCGACAGGAGAATATTATCACAAGGACACCGAGGAAGAACGATACATCGGCATTGATAAACAGATTCTTGATTTGCCCCAGACGAAGCTGATCGATGGAGACATGGTTATTGATGATGAAATCTCCATTTTTACCAATGTCACCGGGCGGAAGCTATGGCCGTCCGGAAATACCGTATTGAAACAGAAGGTGGAGCATTCATTTATCCAGGATGCATTTGCACATGAGGAATATATTGTCATTACGCAAAAAGACAAGCATGTATTGATTTCCGGCTGTGCGCATAACGGTATTTTGAATATTCTGGAGAAATATGAGCGCTTATATGGCGGCGCACCGGATTATGTATTCAGCGGATTTCACATGAAAAAGTCCGGCGATTACACAGAGACGGAAATGCAGGATATCTGTGAAACCGGAAGGGAGCTGAAAAAGCGGCCAACGGTGTTTTATACTGGGCACTGCACTGGCGAGCCTGCTTATCTGCTGCTGAAAGGACAAATGGGGGAGCAGCTGCATTATTGTCACAGCGGTGACAGCTGTGAAATATAAATACATTTGAAAAGGTGTTTGCATGCAAAAAAGACAGAATGAGATGTTTGGCTATCTGTTGATCTTTATTACAGGTGTACTTTGGGGTACTATTGGCATTTTTGTAAAGGAAATGGCGAAGTGCGGCATCGATGCATTGACGATCAGCTTTTTACGGGTCGCGCTGGCATTTGTTGTGATGCTTGTCGTGACGATCGCACGCAGTGGGCTGCATGCTTTTCGCATTGATAAAAAATCTCTGTTATTCAGTGCGCTGTTGGGCATTGTATGCCAGGGGATTTACAATATTTTTTACAGCTATGCTGTGGTTCTGACAGGCGTATCCATCAGTGCAGTCCTTCTCAATGTTGCGCCTGCGTTCACAATGATCGTATCGGTCCTATTGTTTTCCGAAAAGCTGACCAGTTGGAAGGTACTTGCATTATTGATAAACATTATCGGCTGCACATTAACTGTTACTGGCGGGAAATTTTCAATCGAAACGATGTCTGTAATGGGAATCCTCTGCGGCATTGGGGCAGGTATTTGCTATGCAATGACAGCAATTTTCGGAAAATTCGCTATGGCGGAAGCAGATTCCTTTGTCATCAGTACATATAGCTATTTTTTTGC
Source organism: Eubacteriales bacterium (assembly GCA_030540435.1). Taxonomy (GTDB): domain Bacteria; phylum Bacillota; class Clostridia; order Oscillospirales; family Butyricicoccaceae; genus Butyricicoccus_A. The sequence continues at coordinate 8,345 of JAUNWG010000012.1, read as the reverse complement.
GGCGCTATTATTATTTGTTCCGGCGAGACCGTGGACAATGCAGGTCGATTCTAAGCTGCTGCACATCATTGTGATCGGCTTGCTGCTTGCGATTGTTCCAACAGCATTCGCATATGTGTTATATTATATCGGATTGACCTTTATCACAGAGACAAGCAAGGTCCCGATCGTCGCTTCCGCTGAACCGATCGTAGGAACTGTGCTGGGCGTTATGCTATATCATGAACATATCGATGCGGTCAGTGTGGTGGGGATCCTCCTGGTTTTGACATCCATTGTATTGATGAACAAAAAAGCGGAAAAGAAGGTTTCCTATAGTCAATAAATGGTTCTATAGTACATGGCAGTTCTTTGGGCAGTACATATCCGAAGAACTGCTTTTTTACTTGTTGAAAAGGGATAGATGATATGGTACAATCAGAATATAAAATTAGCGGAAGCTAATTCGAGCAACTTAATATTATTTTAGAAAGAGGGCAATCGTGCTACTGACAAAAGAAATCATATATGGTATTTTGATTCCATTCCTTGGGACGGCAATGGGAGCGGCGTGTATCTTCGTTATGCGCGGACAACTGAATCATATGGCACAGCGTACATTGACTGGCTTTGCCGCCGGCGTCATGGTGGCGGCTTCCATTTGGAGTCTACTGCTTCCGGCGATGGAGCAAGCGGAAGCAATGGGACGGTTTTCCTGTGTTCCGGCGGTAGTGGGTTTCTGGCTGGGAATCCTATTTTTACTGCTGTTGGACCGGACGATTCCGCACCTGCATACCAATAGTGACGAACCAGAAGGCGTGAGAACGAACCTCAAAAAGACAACGATGCTTGTGCTCGCGGTTACGTTGCACAATATCCCGGAGGGCATGGCTGTTGGCGTCGTATTTGCAGGATGGGCAAGCGGCAATACTGAAATTACCATCATGGGAGCCCTGGCATTGTCTATTGGCATTGCCATTCAAAATTTTCCCGAAGGGGCGATTATTTCCATGCCATTGCGGGCAGAAGGAATGGGAAAGGCAAAGTCCTTTTTGTGCGGGACACTGTCTGGCGTTGTGGAGCCGATCGCTGCGGTATTAACGATTTTGGCTTCCAGCTGGATTATTCCTTTTCTGCCATATCTCCTGAGCTTTGCCGCAGGCGCTATGATCTATGTCGTTGTAGAGGAGCTGATACCGGAGATGTCCTCTGGTCAGCATTCAAACCTTGGAACGATAGCATTTTCCTTTGGATTTACATTGATGCTGGTACTGGATACCACGTTGGGATAGAGCGATCACATGCACATCCAGCGATATTTGTTGTTATTTTACAATTTATACCCGTAATTATGTGGTTCTTATTGACATTTTAGCTAAATCTTATTATAATTGAAATAATAAATACTGTTGTTGCAGTACAATTGACCATTCATATGGCAGAACAGTCTGGAGGTGTTGATATGTACCCAATTATTACAATCAGCCGCGAATTTGGAAGCGGCGGTCATTCCATCGGTGAAGCCGTAGCGAAGGAACTGAATATTCCGCTCTATGATAGCATTATTGTTGATAAGGTTGCAGCAGAAAGTGGATTTTCTAAGGATGTTGTTTCTGAAGACGGCGAATATACGTCTCCCTCTCAGGTTTGGTACAGCTCCAGAATGGCTTACTGTGCTAATTTCCCAACTCCACAGGATCGGATTTTTGATGCACAGTGTGAAGTGATTCTTGATCTTGCGCATAAAGGGCCGTGCGTTATCGTAGGTCGCTGTGCGGATTATGTCTTGGAAAAAGCCGGTATCCGAGCATTGAATGTTTTCATTCATGCGAACAAGGAGTATCGCAAAGCGCATATTATCGAGCACTATGGCGAGACAAATGAACCGATTGAAAAACGCCTGAAGAAGAAAGACAAGGGCAGAAAGGCATACTATCGCTACTATACCGACCGGGAGTGGGGCGATTCTGCAAATTACCATCTGAACCTTGACAGCGGATTCCTTGGTGAAATGGTCTGCGTTGATATTATCACATCTGTCGCACGCAGAATGGATGCCGAATAACATGAAATAAAGCAGTCCCCAATTATTCCGAAATGATAGCTCGTGAATAATTGGGGATTTTCTATGCTTTGCGTATTTATCGTTTGTTCTTTCGCTCAGGGGCAAACAGGATAAACAGGATGACTGAGGCGGCGAGCAGATAGCAATAGAACATATACGGCACGATTTTTACTGCAGATACGCCAGTACCGGCAGAAGCGTACAGCAGCTGGGCGCCAAACGGAAGGATGCCCTGCATGACAGATGCGAAAATATCCAGCAGGGAGGCCGTCCGACGCGGGTCGATGCTGTAATCCTCACTGATGTCCTTTGCCAGAGAACCGGTCATGACAATGGCGACTGTGTTGTTTGCCGTTGCGACGTCTACTGCGGCGACTAGAGCGCCGATGCTCAGCTGAGCTCCCTTCTTTGACTTGGTATGTGCACGCACAAAGGAGATCAGCCATTGAATGCCGCCATATTCGCGGACCAGTGCACCGATACAAGCAACGATAATAGAGATCACTGTAATGTCATACATTGCCTGCACGCCGGAGCCCATCACAGAGAACATCTCTGTCCATGAAAATGCACCAGTCGCTATGCCGACAATGAGACCGAGTACGCTGCCTGCGATCAAGATCAAAAACACGTTGATGCCGATGATGGCGCCGACCAAAACAACAAGATACGGCAGTACCTTCCAGAAATTATAGCTGCCAACCGCCAGTGTGCCCGTTCCAGCGGGTGTCAGGACGATAAACAGGATGAAAGTGAGAATCGCCGCAGGCAGTGCAATAAAGAAATTCATACGGAATTTATCTTTCATTTCACAGCCCTGTGTGCGAACAGCCGCAATTGTTGTGTCAGAGATCATGGACAGATTATCGCCAAACATGGCGCCTGATGCTGCAGCGGCAATGCACAGCACAATATCAAAACCGGTTGCTTGACTCATAGCCACAGCAAACGGCGCGAGTGCGGAGATCGTGCCTACGGAAGTCCCCATAGAAATGGAAACAAAGCAGGAGATCAGAAATAATCCGGCGACGGCAAAGCGCGGGGGAAGAAGGGTCAGGAACAGATTGACTGTGCTTTCTGCACCTCCGGCAGCAGAGATCACGCCGGAAAAAGCGCCGGCTGTCAGAAAGACAAGACACATGGTCAGGATATTTTCATCCGCAACGCCATTTGCCATGACCTTGAGCTTTTGGTTGAAATTCAGTGTCCGGTTCTGCATACAGGCAACAAACAGGGCGATCAGAAAAGCGACAACGGCTGGCATCTGATAAAAGCCCATTTCAATATGCAGGACGTACTCAAATAAAATACCACTGCCTAAGTATAGGACTAAAAAAATGCCGATCGGCAGAAGGGCGGCTAAATTTCCTTGATTTTTCTCTCTCTGTCTCATATGTTTTTCCTCTCCTTGTGTTGATATGTTTTCTGGTTTTGTGATATTGCCGTATCGTGCTTCTTACCCGGCAGATTTGCCAGCACGATAGCAGCAAACATTAGAATACAACCAATTCCTTCCCGAAGGCTGAGCGCCTGATGGAGAATAAGCCAGCCGAACACTGCGCTGAAAACAGATTCCAGACACATAACCAGCGAGGCCAGCGTTGGGTCACACTTTTTCTGGGCGATTGCCTGTAGCGTGTAAGCGACGCCGCTGGATAGGATACCAGCGTAGGCGATCGGCAGCCATGCGGCAAGCAGTACATGGATGGTTGGATGTTCCAACAGCAGCATTGGTATAGCGGAAAAAATACCACAGACGAAAAACTGAATGCAGGAAAGCCGCACTGGATCAACCTTTGATGTAAAATGGTCGAGGACCAGAATGTGGATGGAAAATGCCAGTGCACACAGAAGCTCCAGTGCGTCGCCCAGCTGAAGACGTGCAGAACCGTTCAGGCATAACAGTGCCATACCGCATACCGCCAAGAGGACACACACCCAGATGCGTTTTTCCAACTTCTGATGCAGAAGAAAAACGCCGAGAAACGGGACAATGATGACATACATCGCAGTCAGAAAGCCAGCCTTTCCAACAGTGGTATACAAGATACCGATTTGCTGCAGGCTGGATGCAAGCATCAGCACCAGGCCAGCACAGCTGCCGCCAAGCAGGAGCTGCTTTCGGTTGCTGCGACAATCTGCTTTGCGGGGCGTGTTATCTACTGTATTCAGCTTGTCCAGAAAACGGATGCAGGGAAGCAGGAAAATACCCCCCAAAAAGCTCCGCGCAGATAAAAAGGTAAATGGTCCCACATAATCCATTCCGGCACTCTGTGCTACAAATGCCGCACCCCAGATCATTGCGGTTAAAAAAAGCAGCAGTAGATTTTTCAGCTCTGTATGTTTCATATGGGTTCTCCTTGCTTGATATGTTAACAAACAGTGTACCACAGCTGTGAGTGAAATGCACGGGTTATTTTTTTGTTTTTGACATTGCTTCCATCGAAGCAATGTTTATCTTGACGACAGCTGTCGAATAATGCTATGCTATATTTAATATATACAGTTCGGAAAGGACAAAAGAAGATGAAAAAGAAGGGTCTTATTTTTCTGGCAGCAGTAGCAGTAATTGCTGCCGTGCTGATCGGTTTGACGCTGCATACGCCTGGCACAGTCGATCTGGAAACGTATACGCCTGCAGTATATTCGACCATTGGTGCATTGCTGCCGCCGGTCATTGCAATTGCACTGGCACTCATAACAAAAGAGGTGTATTCGTCCCTGTTTGTTGGCATTGTCTCCGGCGCACTGCTCTATGCAAATGGAAATCTGGAGCTGATGCTGAATACCATGTTGTTTCACGAAGAAGGGGGCATGATCTACAAGCTGGCAGATAGCTGGAATGTCGGTATTCTGGTATTCCTGGTTATCCTTGGTATTATGGTTGCCCTGATGAATCAGGTCGGCGGTTCAGCTGCCTTTGGTCAGTGGGCATCTACACATATTAAAACGCGTGTGGGAGCGCAGCTTGCGACGATGGTGCTTGGTGTGTTGATATTTGTCGATGATTATTTTAACTGCCTTACCGTTGGTTCGGTTATGCGCCCAGTGACAGACCGTCATCGGATTTCCCGTGCTAAGCTGGCATACTTGATCGATGCAACAGCTGCTCCAGTATGCATCATTGCGCCGGTGTCCAGCTGGGCTGCTGCTGTTACCTCCTCTGTGCCAGCTGGTTCGGATATCAATGGTTTTGCCATGTTTCTCAAGACGATTCCATACAACTTCTACGCTCTGACTACGCTGCTGATGATTATCATTATTACAGTTGGAAAATTTGATTATGGTCCAATGTGTATTCATGAGGAAAATGCAAAGAAGGGCGATCTGTTTACAACTGCTGCACGCCCGTATGGCAATGCAGATGATGAACCGGTTTCGCCTCGCGGCAAGGTAATTGATCTGGTATTTCCAATCGCTGTGCTGATTATTGCCTGCATTATGGGTATGATCTATACTGGCGGCTTTTTTGATGGAGAGAGCTTTGTCGATGCTTTTGCCGGTGCCGATGCCTCGATGGGTCTTGTTCTTGGCAGCATGTCTACGTTGATTATCACGTTTTGTTTTTATATGATTCGTGGTGTCATGACATTTAAGGAATTTACAGATTGTATTCCAGAGGGCTTTAAGGCAATGGTTGCGCCGATCCTGATTTTGACGATGGCATGGACATTGTCTGGTATGACCAGCTTGCTCGGCGCGAAATATTATGTACATGATTTGGTTGCTGCCTCTGCGGATGCACTGAATATGTTCCTGCCGGCGATTATTTTCCTTGTTGCTGTTTTTCTGGCATTCTCCACTGGTACCAGCTGGGGTACATTTGCGATTTTGATTCCAGTCGTATGTCATGTATTTGACAGTGCGGATACTTATGAGATGCTTGTTATATCGATTGCGGCGTGCTTGGCTGGTGCGGTTTGTGGCGATCACTGTTCTCCGATCTCCGATACCACTATCATGGCTTCGGCTGGCGCACATTCTGACCATGTAAACCACGTGTCGACACAGCTGCCATATGCCATGACGGCAGGCGCAGTTTCGGCTGTCGGATATGTCATTGCAGGCTGCATTGGCTACCTGACAGACAGCTCTATTGCGTTGGTAGCAACGCCAATTACGCTGGCTTTGATGGTTGCTGTGTTAATGGTAATTCGTTCGACAGTGGCAAAAAAATAAAGAGTTAAGCCTATATTAGACGGAAAAAGCCTTTACAAATACCGGAAGGCTTGCTATAATAATCAATGGAAATGCGCCCGTAGCTCAGCTGGATAGAGCGTCAGACTCCGACTCTGAAGGCCATGCGTTCGAATCGCACCGGGCGTACCATTGAAAACCGCTTGAATCGTAAGATTTGGGCGGTTTTTTGTACTTTTAAACGGGTTTATACTTGTTGAAAAAGCGTCTTGGTGTTTATTTGGTGTTTACACAGTTATTACCCATCAAAAATAAAGTAAGCCATGTTGTATTCCCCAAAATACCGGCACAGGACTCAGTGACAGAGTCCCGTACCGGAGGAGATTACCGATCCTGTTTTTCGTTGTTCAGCTTAAATACAGATACTGCTTCAGCAGCTGCGGCATCAGCCGACTGTATTGCATGGCTATAAATATTAGCAGTTGTAGCAGATGTTGAATGTCCCAAACGTCTAGCAACTGTTTGGATATTTGTTCCACTGGCAATGAGTAGAGAGGCGTTTGTATGCCTCAGACTATGTAAATGAATGGGGGGAAGATCTGTTGTAGCAATCCATTTTCTAAACTGATTACTTAACGTATCTGGTCGTATTGGTGTTCCGTTCCAGTTCGTAAACACTCGTTCACTTGGATGCCATTGATCACCTGCAATTTCACAGCGTACCTGTTGCCACTGCTTATATTCTTTTAGTAAAGGTATGAGCTCGGCAGGTGCTTTGAAACTTCGACGTGAGCTAGAATTTTTGGTATCGCTATCGATGCATCCTTTTTGTGGTATGTAATGAAGCGAGCGATTAACTGAAATCACCCCATTATCAAGATCGATATCTGACCAATACAAGCCCAAGACTTCGCTGCGTCTCATGCCAGTAAAAAGAAGCATAATAATCGCTGTACGAAAGTTCATTCGATCTTCGGGGAGCTGGTTTAACTGTGCGATCAATTCTGCTGCTTGTGTATCATCTAGATACAGCTGTTCCTGACGAGTCTTTTTTGGAGGCCGTATTCTTGTACATGGATTGAATGGAATAATTTGCCACTCAACGGCTGTACTGAGTACAGTCGAAATCGCGGTATGATAATGCCTGATAGTATTGTTTGATAATACAGCATGTGGCTTTGATGGCTCAAATAATTCCTGTGTAGAGCGGTGTAAAGCAAGAGCTATTTTTTCTGCGCTTTCTGGGCTAATATTTTTTCCGTGTACGAGTTGACTGATAGCAGAGAAAGATACGCCGGCACGTTTTGCCATAGCACGCTGGGACATACCTTTTTCATCCAGTATTAACTGGAAGTCATTACGGCTGCGCATTTTTACATCACGACGAATTCCTTCTTCGGAAAGGTTCTTATACAACTTTTGCAAATGATGTGGCTGGAGTTTATCCAAACGAATGTGTCCAATTGCAGGCATAACCCGACTTAGGTAAAAACGATAGGAATTTACAGTGTTTTCACGAACATTCATCGATGCATAATCGTTTAGCCATTGTTCTGCGAAATCAGCAAATTTTATGGAACCATTTAATTGCTGCCCGGTTCGGCATTGTTCTTCAAAAAGAACAGCCTGACGCTGTAGTTCCTTCTTTTCTTGACGCTCCGTCATTCCATCAGGCGGCGTCCACGATAGGTGCTTGCGAATCTGCCGACCATTTATGTCGTATCCACAAGATACCGTGATTTTATAGGTACGATTTCTCTTTTTGATGGTTGCCATATCATACTCCTATTCCGATCATAGATTAGCCCGCCCAGTGAAAGGGCGGGCAATGGATTACTCTGATATCTTCCGCAAACCAGTGGATTGTTTCACAGAAAATGGAGCGTTTGCAAGATAGTCTAAAAGCGCATCGTAGTTCAGAAGATATCCGCGCCCAACTCGAAAGCAGGGGATGTCACCTCGACGCGCGAGTGCACGAATAAAGTTGAGGGAAACCTGTGAGTTTGGATCATCCTTTTTTAATTCTCGAAGTGCCTGCTCAGGGTAACGCATCCGGGCAATTTGATGGTTGTTCATATTTATGCCTCCGTTCTTAATTTAAAAAAAGTGCTTTGATTGTCTTTTTTTAGATAATAATGAAAGTCGAATTTTTTATTGAGCTTAT
>JAUNWG010000166.1 GCA_030540435.1 Eubacteriales bacterium | reverse complement strand
TGCCGTTCTTTGTTTTGACGAATCCAGCGCTTGCCCGTGGATTGCTGAATTTCCGCTATTCCACTCTGGATGCAGCCAGAGAAAATGCGAAACTCGTTGGTCACCAGAGAGGTGCACTGTTTCCGTGGAGAACGATTCACGGAAAAGAATGTTCCGGATACTTCCCGTCTGGAACAGCACAATATCATATTACCGGTGATATCGCATATGCGGCTGTGAAGTATTATCTGGCTACAGGTGATACCGAATATCTGATCAAGGAGGGTGCTGAAATCCTGATCGAGACGGCCAGATTATGGTGCGACGTTGGAAACTGGAATGATGGAAAGTTTATGATCAACGATGTGACCGGCCCGGATGAGTATACCTGTATTGTAAACAATAACTATTATACGAACGCATGTGCTAAGTATAACTTGAACTGGGCGGTCAAGGCAGCAAATATTCTGCGGAAGATGGACGCATTCCAAGCATTAGCCGACAAACTGGCGCTGAGGGATGCGGAGCTAGACGAATTCCAGCGCGCGGCGGACGCCATGTATCTTCCATACAACGAAAAGCTGGGTATTAATCCTCAAGATGATTCTTTCCTGCAAAAACCAATTTGGGATCTAAAAAACACGCCCAAGGAAAACTTCCCTCTGCTTCTGCACTACCATCCTCTTGTCCTCTACCGCCATCAGGTCTGTAAGCAGGCGGATACCGTTCTGGCATATTACCTATTTGACGGTCTGGAGGACAGGGAAACAGTGGCCCGTTCTTTTGCTTACTATGAACCCATTACGACCCACGATTCTTCCCTGTCTACCTGCATTTTTAGTATTGTTGCCTCCAGCTTGGGTGAAAAGGAAAAGGCATGGAATTATTTTGGAAGCAGTATCACACTGGATCTGCAAAATAAGCACGGCAATACCGGCGATGGGATACATACGGCGAATATGGGCGGCAGCTATATGGTAATCGTAAATGGATTTGCCGGCGTACGCATTCAGGAGGACGGCCTTCACATGGCGCCGTATCTTCCTGCGGCGTGGAGTGGATATCGGTTTCAGATGCAGTACAGAGGGAGCAGTCTGGAACTCTCTGTGCATAAAACAGGGTATTGCATCTCTTTGCTGAATGATGTGCCTGTAACGATACTACTTCCAGGAACAAGCATTGTTTTGGATAGGAAAGCGAGTGAATATGTGCAGGCTTGGCAGGAGGGATGACCATGGGATTTAGGGGAATCATTTTTGATCTGGACGGCGTAATCGTATCGACAGATGAACAACACTATCTTGGCTGGCAGGCTCTGGCAGACAGGCTTGGCATTCCATTCAGCAGAGAGGTGAACAGCCGTTTCCGCGGTGTCAGCAGGATGGCCTGTATGAATATTCTGGAAGAACTCGGCGGCAAGCATTATACCGACAGTGAAAAAATTGCTTATGCTGACTGGAAGAACGAATATTACCGCAAGCTTCTTGCCCAGATGTCTTCTGACGATCTGAGCCAGGAAGTCCGCTCTACGTTAGACGCTCTGCGAGCAAGGGGTCTCAAGCTCGCTGTCGGCTCCTCCTCAAAAAACGCAAAATTCATTCTTCAGCGCATTGGATTGCCTGACTATTTTGATGCTGTCTCCGACGGAACAAATATTTCAAGGTCGAAACCCGATCCCGAGGTGTTCCTGAAGGCCGCTGAATATCTCCGTCTGACACCATCGGATTGTCTGGTGGTGGAAGACGCCGTTTCCGGTGTGGAAGCGGCTCATGCTGGCGGAATGAAAGCTGCTACTGTAGGTGATGCTGCAGGTAGAGGCTGCGGGGACTTCATCTTAAGCCGATTTGCCGATCTCCTTGCATATATCTCTTAAACTTCTTCAAAATAACCATTGATAAATACTGAATTATGGCCTTATCGTTGCCTGTGATAGCGTTTTCTGCTGTAATTGAAGGTATTTGAGCTGAGGAAGGCCTAACTCCAAACTCCTAAGGCAAGGAAATTATCTTAGGTATGGATGTTCTATGGGGCGCATGGGCAGCACAGGGGAATAA
>JAUNWG010000066.1 GCA_030540435.1 Eubacteriales bacterium | reverse complement strand
GAGCTTCACAAGCCAGTTTCCATTCCTCTTCGGTAATCAAATCTTCAAACTTTGGATTATCGATCAGAGCACTTACGTCGGCTCTGGATAGACCATCAGTAATTATATTTCCTAAATTGATTGCATAATCAATTTGTCTATCGGTAGCCATTGGGAGCGGAACTTCTTGAACAGTTATAGGGTCCAAAAGATTTTCAAGAACGCGAGCGGCCCTATAAGCATCTGTTTTATCCAATGCTATCACTTTCCGCTTATTTGATTTACCTGTTTGGGGATTTATTCCTTGTACCTCATATAAACCGAAATTGGTATAACAACGGTATGACTGGGAAACTACAGGAAATTTAGGGAATTGAGGTAAAATGATAGGAGAAAATGAAACACTATCATCCGCAGAAGTTTTTTCAGCAGCGGGAATAGAATAGTGATATACACCACGGCTTTTTTCTCTGGCGAGGGAGCCGACAGAATATAATTTACGAACAGCGCTTCGCACATCGCCTTCATCAAGCGCAGAAAAATGATTTACTATACCCCTCGTTGTTGCCGAATCAGTCGATTGCAGAAATTTTAATATGTTTTTATGAGGTATTTTTTCTTCTACATTTTTACGCATACGCAGCTCGGATGCTTCAGCAGATGATAAAACATTATGGCATTCGCCAATAAACGTAGAACCACTGAACCCTCTAAACATCGTAAGCGCCAAGAAGTACATATGTTTGCAAGGAAGCAAACGCTTTTTAAAGTCCATGCAGCCGCAAGACTGTGGGGTCACAGAATAAATTTCTTCATGTTCCCCGCGGATGCGAGCGGAATAGTCGTTGGGAGTGAAACTGAGAACTTCCATACTATAACTGTTACAAGCGCGTTCCATGCGTCGCGTTTGGAAACGTCCGTTGTGAGCATCAACCGGCCAGATATCCCACGGGTAAACGCTGAAAGCTGTCAACATTTCAGAACGAATTTTGTCCAGCCGTTCCTGTTCGGCTTTGCGTTCCGCCTCTAGTTTTTTCTCTTTTTGGATACGCGCATCCTCGCGTTGCCTCTCTTCCCGCTCTCGCCGTTCTTGGCGCTCTCTTTCTTGCTGTTCATAGTTTTCACGGCACGCGCCCACAAAACGGCAGACAAGAAGTATTGGCAATACGACAAAAATCGCAAACAAAAAAAGTAAAATCTCCATCTCGGCACCCTTTCTCTCTGTCTATTGCTTTCAAGTGGAAATTTTTGTTTCGCATAATTAAGACATGCAGCACAAAATCTACTACGAGGTGATTTTGTGAAAAATGCAGTTAAAAAAGTGCGGGAACTCCGAAAGATGACACTGGCAGAATTATCAGCAGCCAGCGGCGTGCCTGTCAGCACAATCAATGATGTTGAACGAGGTGCGGAACCGAGGGTAATCACTGCCCTCCTAATAGCAAAAGCTCTGGGCACCCAAGTAGAGCGTCTGTGGTTTGTATAATCCTCTCCCGGCGTTCCGATCCATACGCCCTATACTGAATATGATGTCTATTTCCGGTTTACCGGAAATACGTCCGATTTTTCGTCGAGCCAGAAATGTGAAAGTATAGGGTCATGGATTGAAACAGAAATACACAAGGAGGAACCGTTATGAACAACTACACCACACAAGACAAAGGAAAGGAGGCTTTACTCCGGGATAAGACGATTGAAAAGATAATAAACTTACTTTACAAAATCAATGATACAAAACTCTTAGTGCGTATATATAGATTCGTTCAGTATATCTACATATATAAGACATAAGTATCACCTATAGGGTTCGCAGAAATGCGGACCCTTTTTTTATTGCGCGTCAATCACATTCTGAATGTATTTCTTTATGACTGTACGCTCTTCGCTTGCCAGACGCAAATAGCCAAGTATAATTCGCCGGTCTAAATCATCAAGCCTGAACTCTTGCACAAGTTCATCCACCAACGTTTCTGGAATTGCATCAAACATTTCGCCAGTTCCATCTTTTAGCCAATCATAGCTCACATTAAATTCACGACAAATGGACTTTTCCATCTGTTCTGTAATGTTTCGCCGACCACTTTCAATGATAGAAATAGCTGAATCGGTCACGCCAAGACGTTCTCCAAATTCTTTTTGACTCAGATTAAGGGTCTTTCGTATTTTTTTAACTCGCTCTTTCACTTGAGCACCTCCTTGTTAATATTAGCTTATCATGCAAATCTGACAAAGTCAAGTTTTTAAGGTGCAAAAGGGTTGACACTGCTGACAGAGTAAGGTATAATATCAACAGAGTCAGAAAAAATGGAAGAGGTGAATATAGATGACTTACTTTTTTTGGGGCGTTGCGACGGGATTATTCGTTGCAAACTTTATAAGGATGACTATTACTGACAAGACAGGAGATCAAACATACTGCGATTTCTGTAAATATAAAAAGAACCGCCATTAAACGGCGGTTCACAGAAATTAAGGTTTTGGGGGTTTGGGCGGAATGGGCTTAATCCGAGGAGGAGGAACAGAACCTCTTACTGCATCTGGTTTTGGCTGAGACATAGCCATCTCACATCCTTTCAAATTGCGTGTTGAATTCATATTTAAATCTTGCTTCACTTTCCTGCTCAGCGCGTAGTCGAAGTTTTTCCCGATATGGCATTGGAACACCATCTAAATATCGACCTTTGATATCTGAGATTTTTTGCTCGTAAGCAAATATCAGCTTACTGATTTCATCATCCGATTTGGAATATATAGTATTCCAATCATGATGTATCTGGTTATATATATAAGAATAATCTTGGATGACGTAAGTTAGAGGGGTAATACGTTTTGCGTAGTTTAGATGAGGAAAAACGGCTTGTACTATTTGCATTAGACCAACAAAAAGGGGCCATGCCATAGAATACAAGTCAAAACAATACCAAGCAGCAATACCACCACATGATGCTACGGCAATCAAAATTGTAAAAAAGTTATTCCAGAAATGAGAATGCTCTTTGTACAAAGTGTAATATTGCAGTTCATAATAAGCCCTAAAAAATAGGAAAAAGAATTGATCTGACATGCCAACACCCTCTTATGTTTGTGGGAATATTTTACCACATGCGAGATGAATTTACAAGAAAATGGCTGAAATATTGGACAGAAGACAAGGAGGTGAAAACCATGATGAGACAAAAGACTGCACCTATTGATAACGCGCCGCTTAGAGATTCCCGCGAACTAGCAAAAATGTTAGCTCGTTTGCCTGAACAAGAGCGGCTAAAAATCGAGGGAATTATTATTGGGGTTTCAATAGCAAGTAAGTATCCGGCCCAGCAGGTGGACACAGAAAATGCGAAACGGGAGATGTAGGAGGTGGAAAGATTGAATTTCTTAAAAGAGTATTGGATGTGGATAAAAGAAAACCACCTCGAACGCATCGAGGTAGTAAACGATATTGCTTTGATTCTCAGTATTATCGCTATCGTTTTAGGAATCGTGAAGCTGCGCTTGTAGTTATTGAGGAGGTGAAATAATGAAGTGGATTGCATTTATAGAGGGCATCGCGCTATTGATATGCATAACAGGATGGCTTAATAGATGGGTGATCTGCGCAGCACTAATTAAGAGTATGGAAGATAAAACGAGATGAAAGCGTGCCTTACTTGGGTATGGAAAAAGTTATTGCACATCGATTAGTCTTATTATGCGATTGGAAGATTCAACCTAATCAGCTCGGCGACCACATCAGATGCACTTTGCATAAAAGCGCCGAGTGATGAAGCCCCAGCTTTTATCATAACACTCTTTACTTTATTCCAAACATTGGCCTCTCGGATATTGTTAACAAATTCATGTCCTTTTGGGGTGAGATCGAAAATTAAAAGAGTAGTCGTATTGCTCTCCCTCTTCTGGATCAATCCGGCATCTACGCAATATCTAACATGATAAAAGGTGGGATCAGCACCATATTTATCAACGAGAGATGCCCTGTATTCTGGAATTTCCTGTTCGGAAAAAATATCTTCATAGCCCGGTCTAGGATCGGTAAACACACAAACTTCGGTTAAACTCGTATTTTCTTCCACACATAGCAAAATGTCACGAACGCAATCCATGTTCAAACGCACTCAATCACCTCCCTCCTACGCCCAGTATAGCACAGGTGGGAGGAAGAGAAAAGCATGAACAGGAATGCGTAAGGGAAAGGAATTTAAGACATGAATAACCGCCCTGCCGGGCGAGAGATATGGGAGGATACGCTTTATGCGAAACAACTTAAAAAAAGCCCGCAAAGACGCGGGCTTGACACAGAAACAAGTGGCGGAATATTTGGGGATTAGTGAACGGGCGTATCAGCATATTGAATCAGGTGTGTACACAGGAAAGATCAAACACTGGGATAAGTTAGAAGATTTATTCGGAATCCACCAACGAATTTTGAGGCAGGTTGTGACCGATTAATTCGTCGACAGAGATTCCAAAAAGATCGGCTAATTTTATCAGCTTTTCGATATTAGGTTCAAACTTTCCCTGTTCATATTGCTGATAGCCGCGCAAAGAAACACCTATTGCAGATGCAACTGCTTTTTGTGTTAAGCTACAGTGATTTCGGTACATCTTTAACCGTTCATTAAAAGACATAAAATTCCCTCCTAAAAACTCTTGACACGTAGCTAAACTACGTATATAATAGCATCGACAAACGTAGTTAAACTACGTAAGAGTGCGCTTGGTATAGACACTATTACTATACCACGAGAAGGAGGAACAAGTCGATGAAAAATTACAGAAAAGGCGATGTCACATTAGCAAGAATGGGAATTGACGCTACTACAGAAGCATGTGCTAATTGCCGATATTTTTATCGGCACTTTGGAGAACATGGATACCTGATTTTTTATGGTCATTGTTGCTATCCGCGGGCAAAATGGCGCAAATTAGGAGATGTATGCGATCGGTTTAAACCATTCGTTAGAAAAAATGACGAGATAACCGAATGAGAAGTACGGACATCAATGCAAAGGAGAACACAAAATGGAAGAAAGAAAAGAACTTGAAAAACGTATTAAAAGACTTGAAGCAGATCAACAAAAATTTTCCACATCCGTAAAAGAGATTGCACGGGACACTGACGAAGCCAACCGCAGGATAGAGCAAAACGCATACAACACAAAGAAAAGCATTCAGCACGTAAAGTGGCAGATTGAGGATGCAATACTGTACACCGAAAAGGTGAATGAAAAAGCTAAAAAAGCAAAAGTCATGGCAACCGCTGCACTTATGATTTCATTGTTTTCATTATTTGTATCTATACTGACACTGGCCGGAGTGGTCTGATAAGTAATTATTCCACGCTTTTAACTTTGATTTTTATGGTAGGAGATGACGATATGAGACGTGAAACCCTGTCCGAGGATATTGAGCGGACGTTTAAAAGCAGACTGATCGGTCTTCCGCAGATTGCCAAGTACGTTGGAATCAGTGAAAACACAGCAAGAGCCGAAATCTGTTCGCGCTGTACAGAATTTAAAATCGGTCATCGCAAAAAATATCACGTGAGGGACATAGCCGCAGCGATTGACCACAACGGAAATGGAATAAGGAGTTTTAACGATGATTAAGAAACTATGTATGTCATGCAGCATCGAACTGCGCAAAGCGTCCAGCATGGAATATCTGGGCAAGAAAAACCATATGGGTACCTGCGAACACTGCGGACGAAAAACGTACATTACCGAATATAATCTGCCTACTCCCTCTTCCCTACCGGCAGAAAAAAGCAGACCAGCAGAACAACGCACTACCATTACAGTAGATATAGACGCACGCACGGCAGTAAACATTCAGCGCCTCGCAGATCGATGGGGGCGCAGCTGTGGAGAAGTTATAGACAGCGCGATCATCCACTTCATGCGCAACAGAAAGGGTGGTCCTAATGAATAAAAATCTTTTATCAATCACCTTTGCAGGCATCCTTACTTTTCTGCTTACCGTCGGCGCCGCAACGGCGCTTGGGGCGTTGCTGGAAATACTCGTGTGAGCGAGAGAATCAATGACGGTTAAAGAGCTGCGCAATTGGCTGTTGGGATTGCCAGAGCATTTGGACAATGTGGAAATCCTCACAGTCCGAACATATCCAGATGAATCTCCCCTGAAGGAAATCCAGCAGGCGATCTATAAAGAATGGAATCATACGGTGTATCTATATTTAAGGTAATGGAGGGAATTATGATGACAATGACTGCACTTATTGTTTTTATCAGCGCCGCTATGCTTAGCCTGGGCGTGGCGCTCGGATGGTTGGCAAAGGATTACGAAGAATGCCGACAGAAACTTGAAGAAAGAAAATATACTGAACACCGGCGGCGTGCAGAAGAAATAAAACGGGCAAGAGATTGTACCGCGCGACTGGCTGAAAGCTGTGGACACAAATGAGCAATGGACACGCAAAATCCAGACTCGCGGAACGCGCAGCACAGGAATGTAATTTGAAAAACGCAGTTTACTGGGGCTGGAGAGATCCACAGCGACATATTGAGAAAGAACAGTGCATTCGGGCTGGCGTAGACTATCGACTGTATCAAAAATATGCCGACGGCGGCGTGACTGTACAGGAAATTGCATGGTGCGTGAAAAACGGCATAGATGTTGCAATTTTTGCAGCACACCGTAGACGTCACGCAACGCCCTGATTTTATATGGCAGTACAATCTG
Source organism: Eubacteriales bacterium (assembly GCA_030540435.1). Taxonomy (GTDB): domain Bacteria; phylum Bacillota; class Clostridia; order Oscillospirales; family Butyricicoccaceae; genus Butyricicoccus_A. The sequence continues at coordinate 5,595 of JAUNWG010000066.1, read as the reverse complement.
TGCTGCCGCAATCGAGCGACAAAATGTGCAAAATCCAAACGAAAAGAGGTGAAGCGCCTCCTTTGGGTTATTTGGTCAGGATACACGGCGGTTACATCCGTTTCGCTCGGTTGCGCTGGCACAGAATGACAGAAGAATGAGGATAACAACATGACAAAATATCCATGTGACAGCTGCAAGAATGCAACAATGCAGTGCACAAGATCAAAATGGCGGCGCTGTGAAAAATTTCAAAACTGGGTGCACAACAAATGGCGCGCGTTTCGCGGTGAGACAGAAAACCGATCGGAGATTGATATGCAATCTGCAACCATACCGCCGGAACATTCCATGGATTACCGGATATGGATGTGCATCATGATACGCCGATGCAGATTAAAGGAGAAAAAATGAAATGAAACGAAATTGCAGACGAACAGATAAAGAGCGGCAACAGCATGAACGCGCCGTAGCAATCCGCAAAATGACAGACGAACAACTGTGTAAATACATAGATGATATCATCACCACAGCAGATGCACCGATCTTCCCTGATATAGATATAACTGCCATTATTCAAGGCTTTATCAATAAACTGGAAACTGTTGATACGCCGGGAGAACGACTGAGCAGACAGACCCCAAAAATCATCAGCGCAGCCAACGAACTCAGCCACTATTGCTACAGCCGGTACAATCCCGACGGTAAATGTAAATGCCCGTTCTGGGAGAAATATCCGTATGGACACTGTGTGCTGCATGTACCAGCCTGCTGGCCTATTAGCAGAATAAAAGAAAATTGCACCCAGCGCGGCGGCAACCGCAACTGAGTGCAAACTACAGTAAACCACTTACATATTACCCGTTGGAGGCGGGAAAGTCAATGAAACAAATTAAAATTATTTCCCTTGATATCGAAAATTTCAAGGGTATCCGCAAACTGAATCTCGCGCTGGGCGGCAAAAGCGCAAACCTGTACGGTGAAAACGCCACAGGCAAAACCAGCGTGTACGACGCGCTGACATGGTTGCTGTTTGGAAAGGACAGCAAGGGGAATGCAAAATTCAGCATTAAGCCGCTGGACGCATCTGGCAATACCTCAGCCGGAGTTATGCCGACTGTATCAGCCGACCTTGCTGTAGATGGCAAAAACATCCGTCTGCGCAAGCAACTGCGTGAAAAGTGGGAAAAGCATCGCGGCGGTCAGGAACGATATGCAGGAAACACGGTTGACTATTATATTGACGATGTGCCAGTAAAAGAAAACCAGTATAAAGTATATATTTCTGAGCTTGTAACAGAGGAAACATTCCGCGCGCTGACCAATACATACCGATTCTGCCGGGACATGGCATGGAAGGATCGCCGCAGCATTCTGTTTGATTTGGCTGCTGTCGCATCGGACGCGCAGCTGTTAAAAGAGGCTCGGTTTGATGCCCTGCGCGATGAGATCGGCAACCGCACGGTAGACGATTTCCGAGCAATGCTGGCAAAGAAGCGCAAGGACACGAATAGCGAGTTGAATTTACTGCCCGCGCGTGTTGACGAATGCGAGAAACAATTAAATGAGCTGCCAGACAAATTTGACCCTACGCAGCGTGACGCGCTCGTAGATGATATTAACCGTCTGCGCGGCGAGTTGGTGGCATTGAATAACGATGAGAGCCGCAACGCAAAGCGCAACGAAATCCGCAGCGTAGAGTTGCAGCTCCGGGAACTGACTGCCGAGAATGAGCAGTTCCGCCGCAGTCAGGATGTACCGGTTGTCGATGAACGCGCCGATTTGCAGCGTGCTATTGATCGCGTGAAATCCTCTATGCGCCGCGTCAATGCGCAGATTCAGGAACGGGAGAAATCAATCGAGGATGCAGAGGAGCGGCTGAATTATTACCGATCCCAGTGGAAGCAGGAGAACAGCCGGAAATATACAAGCGGCGCTTGCCCGACTTGTGGACAGGCACTTCCGGCGGATATGGAACGCGAAGCTGAAAAGAAGTTTGAAGCTGCAAAGAAATCGGCGCTTGATCGGCTGGTTGCTGATTCTGAGTATGTAAAGCAGCGGGCGGCAGCCGACAGGGAAAGCCTGGCAGGGCTGAGAAAAGCCATTATAGATTCTGAGGACGAATTACGACAGCTAGATGACAGGCTGGCACATGCCGCCGAGCCGCAGCAGGTAATCATTGAAGATTTGCCGGACTACGCGGAATGCAGGGCGCAGATGGAGACGCATATTGCAGAACTGAACGCCGCGTTGCAGGACTGGGACGCACACACAGTCGCGGAGCGTGAACGGCTGCACGACGAGATCGCCGAAAAAGATATGCTCAAGGCGGCGCAGGACAAAATCGCATCCAGCGTGCAGCTTCGACAGTCGCTCGAGAAGCGCATTGCTGAAATTGAGCAGGAAAAGAGGTCAAAGGCGGCGTACATTGAGAAGATTGATAACCTGCTCGATCTGTGCGAGGACTTTGTTCAATTCAAGGTCGAGCGTGTGTCCGCCGCCGTGAATCATCGTTTTGAGCTGGTGTCATTCCGACTGTTTACCGAGGCGATCAATGGCAGCTTGCAGGACTGCTGCGACGCGATGGTCGATGGCGTGCCGTATAACGACCTGAACAGCGCTATGCAAATCAACGCCGGTCTGGATTGCATCCATACGCTGTCTGAATTTTACGGCGTGAAGGTGCCGTTGTTTGTTGACAATGCAGAGAGCGTAACAAAGCTACATGACATGGATACGCAGGTTATTCGCCTGATTGTATCCGAAAACGATAAGGAATTGAGGTGTGAAGCATGGGCCTGAAGCTCAGGAGGAAGAAGAGTGCGGTGATACCGCCGCTGGCCGGAGGTACATACATGGCGGTGTGTATCGGTATTGTTGATTTAGGAGAGCAGTACAACGATAACTACAAAAACTATCAGAGCAAGCTGCTGTTGATGTTTGAAATCCCAACCGAGACCGTGACCGTTGAAGGCGAGGAGAAGCCGCGTTGGGTATCGCGCGAATACACAGCGTCACTAAGCGGAAAGGCGGCACTCAGTAAACACCTAGTCGGGTGGCGATCCAAAGAATTTACGGAAGATGAATTGTCCGAGGACGGAAGCGGTTTTGACATCACAACGATGCTGGGGAAGCCCTGTATGCTGTCTATTACAGTCAAAGAGGGCAAAAACGGCAGCTATAACAAGATTGAGAATATCGCTGCTATCCCCAAAGGTATCCCAGCGCCGACCACGGACGCAGAACTGCTCGCATTTGATATCGACGATCGTGACGAAGATGTTTTTTCAAAGCTGCCAGAATGGATTCAGACCAAAATCAAAAAATCTACGCAGTATTCCGACAACCCACCAGAGGATAACGTCGATTTTGAGAGCGGCGATCAGTCTGGCGACGAGGAGGAATGCCCAATATGACATTCTATCCATTGGCGAGTTCGAGCAAAGGCAACGCATATATTGTTTCGGACGGCGATACCAATATTTTGCTGGAATGCGGGTTGACCATGAAGGAGCTGCGCCGCCGTTCTCCAACGCCCATCAGCAGCATAGATGCGTGCTTTATCACACATGAGCATATGGATCACGCAAAGTGCGCGGGGCAGCTGTGCAACATGGGCGTACCGATCTATACCAGCGAAGGAACGGCGATTGCCCTGAATATGGAGGAGGCGCATTGCATGGACGCGCACGAAACCGTGTCCATCGGCGGGCTTCGGGTTGTGGCATTCGACACGTATCACAATACAGCGCAGCCGTTTGGATACGCGATAGAGGACATGGTAAGCGGAGAGCGGTTATTATTTGCAGTGGATACGGTAAACCTGAATGTCCAAATTCCCGGTCTCACCGAAATAGCCATTGAATGCAATTACGCGGACGATCTGCTCGGCAGGATGTCCAAATTGCCGGATAAAGTCAAAGAACGCATTCGCCGATCTCACATGGAGGTAGATACCGCAATCCGGTACCTGCATAAGTTAGATTTGAGCAAGGTTCAAATAATATGGCTTTTACACATGTCTGCTTCCAGTGGTGACGCGGGTCGATTCTTGGAACGTTTTGAAAATGAATTTCCCGATATTGAAATACGGGTCTGCAAAGAATAGGAGGCATTGTATGTTAAAAATCAACAGCAACACAGGCGAAACCGTTGAAACAAGTTTGCTTGACCTGATCGACGGCGGTGTAAAAGAACTCGCCGATCTGAACATGCGCCGGGTTTTGGAGAATATCCGGGACGTAAATACCGACCCGAAAAAGGCGCGCTCCATTACGATCAAGTTTACATTTGCACCCAACGAAGCGCGCGACAGCGTTGCTACACGTGTACAGGTGGAATGCAAGCTGGTGCCGGTAAAGCCGGTAGAAACTACGCTGGATATTGGCGTAGACGGTGGACAGGCAGTCGCCGTGGAACGCCCGAAATACACACCGGGACAGATGAAGATGGACGGAACAAACACAGATACAAACATTCACGCGCTCAGAGCATAAGGAGGAAAATATTATGTTAGAATCGGCAATCAATAAGATTTTGGAACTCGCAAAACCGAATGTTGAGGTACTGAATGACAGCTATTATTCGGACAAGCGTTTGCATCGTATTGACGATGAGCTGTATGCAGAGCCGTTAAATGTACATACATTGACATCCATCGTCGATTATATCACCAGCGGTACGGACGATAATGGAACACTGGATGGCGCGTGTGACGCCGTAGATATTGACCGGCGCTTTGTGGTCCATATCGAGGATTACGATAAAGTTACGCTCACGCGAGAACTCAGCACGGACAAGCGCCGAGAGCGTTTGCTATGCGCAACGGACGATACCCGTACATTCCCGTTCGGTCAGTTCCTTCCTGTTGAAAACTTTATCATTGCCATGCAGGCATATTTCATTCAGGATGATATGACGGCGCAGCTGGTTAGACTGGTGTCCAGTGTGACCGACAGCAACAGTGTAAAGCGGGCGGACAACGGTCTGACGCAAAGTGTCACAGCAAAGACGGGCATCGTTACTAGCTCAGAGATTGAAGTCCCGAACCCGGTACAGCTTTGCCCGCTGTGCACATTTTCTGAAATTCGGCAGCCGGGGAGACGCTTTGTTTTCCGCCTGCGCGGCGGCGATAATGGCGTAACTGCTGCGCTGTTTGAAGCAGACGGAAACGCATGGAAGCATGAAGCAATTTTGAATATTAGAGATTATCTCAATCTGGAACTGAGAGAAATGTTAGATGATGTTATCATTCTTGCATAAAGAAATAAACCCGGAGGGCTTCGGCTCTCCGGGAGAAAGGAAGTAGCAGCAATGGGAAGACCGTTTTTTCCGTTGTTTTTTAAAGACAGAGGAAAACTGGAATATCTGTCAATGGAGCAGCGCGGCGAACTGCTGACCGCTTTGTTTGCATATGCCGAGGAAGGGACGATTCCTGCATTGGATGGTCTTTCAGGATTTGCATTTGAGGTTTTTCGGGAAGGCATCGACACATCACTGGAAGCGTATGAGGAGACGTGCCGAAAAAATAAGGAGAACGGCAAGAAGGGTGGGCGTCCGAAGAAAAACCCAGCGGTTTCTAAAAAAACCGAACGGTTTTCACAGGAAACCCAAAAT
>JAUNWG010000165.1 GCA_030540435.1 Eubacteriales bacterium | reverse complement strand
CTTTCTGTCAGAGAATACAGTCAAAGCGGACAGAATATAATCCGCATCAATCAGTGTCATTTTCAGCTCTCCATCTCTTTCCGTAGGTCGTCTTTGATATAGTAGTTCAAGCACAATTTCTGGCACAAGGATTCGCACTCTTTGCCAAACGCTTTCCAATCCACGTCTGATTTTCTGTGATTCAATTTTCCGATTTTGATTTTGTCCGCAAAACAGGTCTGTTTAATCCAGTTCAGAACCGCTCTTGGTTCAATGACTGGTTCAAAAGATACCCATGTTTTAATGCCAAGCGAGTGAGCTTTCATCAGAGCTGCCACGTTGATAAAAGTGTCTGCTGCATAAGGTTCTGTTTTCCTATCAGCTCCAGATATGGTGATGCCAAACCAGTCATTTTCATCCATAAGATCAAAATTTCTTGTAGCAGTTTCCCCTGACTTTGTGAGAATCTGCACATGATTGCCAGACTCCTTTATCTCTTTAATAATCTCTCGTGTCGGTGTAGTATCAACAAAAGCTGGATACGGATCGCAGGTAAAGCACAAATGAATAAGCTTTCCGGCTCCCTCCATCCCGATCAACTGCTTCTTCACAGCTTCTACAACGCCTTCTCTTGGCTTCACGTCCCTCCAGCCATCGGCAGTTCCGAATCTCTTTGCCATATCACGAGCATAGCAGTATGTGCAGCCATGCGTGCAGCCGGTGTAAATATTGATGGCATAATCGCCATATTCTCCAGCTCTTCCTTTAGGTTTATATATCGGTCTCATTTTCAGTCTCCCGTTCCGATAAAAATAAATCTAACTCAACTAGAAACTTGCACTCCTGCGGGTATAGTTCGCAATATTCCTGATCGCGCCTGTCACATTCATTTCCAGATATTTTGCATTCACAGTCACCGCAGCAAAATAAACAGTCCCAGCTATGTGCAGGCATTTTATCAACAAGAATCTTCATTTTCTGCAATCTCCTCTATGATGCTGCCCATTTGATATCTTGCATTGCACATGATACATTCCACATAGTTAAGTGGTGTGCAGTCGTTATGTGTCACAACTTTTCCGTCCATTTTTCCGCCAAAATATCGCATTATGGTGTTGACTTCCCGCGTGTAGTAACACATGCTCCCACAGTGTGGGCATGGTTTGTATTTAATCATGCTTCCCTCCGGTTCCACATTTCCGCCGCTTGTGCGCGTTCATCGTTTTTTATGATTAGCTCCCCGCATCTGTTCATGCCTAACGTTATATCAAAAACTTTTGGGATTTCTGCTTCGCATTTCGCGCACCTGATTTTGTAATCAAATCCGACGAACGTGTGCGATGATTTGTTTCCTATCACGTCGTAAAACGCACCACCACCACAAAACGGGCACGGTTTTAATTCAAGCATTTCGTTTATCCTCCTTCTCCACCAACCGGCACCGCCGTATCATCACATGCAGCCACCGGCTATAATTCGCTCTGTTTTGACTATCCCGCAGCCATGTGCGGTATGTACTGCACTGCTGCCATGTGTTCCCGCTGCATTTCAGATGGCAGGATGTGCACGGGGAGTTCATCATCCCGTCCACCCACTCACTACCCGATTGGTAAGCCGCCCGCGTCGCCGGCCGATCATGACGCATTCGCGGATTTTGTTTCCATAGGGCGCATCGCGTTCTGTCAGTGCAAAACGCTGTTTCGGATGCAGCCAAACGACAATGCCGTAGATTTCATTCCCGTGGCAGTCGGTGCCGATCAGGATTTTTTGTCCATGTCTAATCATTGGTTTCCTTCTGTTTTGCCTGCGTCGCTCGGAACTCTTCTATCCAGTCCTGTTCCCAGTCTGCCAACGGCGCGTCTGACGTTGATTGTCTGCCTGCCCCCTGATATTCTGTCGGCACTCCATTCAGCAACCATGAACGCAGAATTTGCGTTGCGTAGCCCTCTGGATTCCTCGCTCTCGCATCGTTGGCTTTTCTCAAGGCAGCTGTGATGATATCCAACGCAAATCCCAGTTGTTCCACTGTTTTCAGGAACTCGCTAGACGGATTCCGCCCAAACAAATCATAAAAACAATTGATGATAGCAGCAGTCAGCGCCGCAGGCATTGCTTCTGCTTCTGCTT
>JAUNWG010000164.1 GCA_030540435.1 Eubacteriales bacterium | reverse complement strand
GTCAATGTATATAACAATCATAAAATACAAATGCTTTTATCAATTTGAACGAACCATGTGCTGCCCGTATTATATAAATGAGGTGATGCCATGAGTCAGATTTCCGCTGCAATAGGCAAGCAAATACGTAAAATCCGCAATGCGCAAGGAATCACATTGGAAGAATTGTCATTTAAATCCGGATTAAATGCAGCACATTTGGGACAGATCGAACGCGGGCTTCGTAATCCTACCGTTGAAACATTGGAACGAATTGCAGACGCGTTGGAGGTTTCCTTTCTTGACCTTGTGTCTACATTGGAACAGGCACTGCCTGAACAGGATAAAACGGATGTTGTGAAGCGAAAGATAGATGCGCAGTTGTCCTCCATGACTTTGGATGAGCTAGAAGACATTCTGCGCATCATTCGGATATTTCGCCGCCAATTCAAACAAGAAGAAAAAGCTGACTGATATACCAACCTCAGTATATCAGCCAGCCTTTTTTTGTGGTATGCACACTGCATACAAAATCAATAGAGAATCAATCCAAGCAGTGTTCCCCAAACCGCTGCGAGAAAAAGATACCATCCTATGGCAAATAAAATACATCGCAAAACATATGTGAATCGTGATTTTGCTTTTCGCAACCATCTTACGGAACTTCGCAGATGAAAACAATCGAAAATAAAGAAAAACAATAGAATAGATGGAACAAGATATAATAGAAAGTCAAGTCCCAATGTTAAGGAATCCAGCATTATTTCTATCATGCTGGCAGCCATGAGCACGTAAAAACTGGCTGCAATGATCATTTTCCAGCCTGTCCACGAACGAAAACCCGGAACGCTTCTGAGCATTCCGACAAGCGGAGCCGCTTCCTTTGTAAGATAAATATGCAGCGCATTTTTCAGCTGTTTCACGGACCGATACCTCCTTGTAGGATCAATATCCGTGCATCGGATGATAATACGACGAATCGAGCTATAGGGCAATGCTTCCTGCGGCAATTGACCGGTAATCATTTCATTCAAGACAACACCGATCGCATAAATATCAGTACTAACACTTGTCTGTTGAAATCCAAATTGTTCGGGTGCTGCATAGCCCTTTGTCCCCATAAAATCTGTATCTGCATGTTGTCCCCGCTTGTGGACACGAGAAATGTCAAAATCCAGCAGATACAATGTGTCATCTGCCGTTATGATAATATTTTCAGGCTTAATATCCCGATGAATAATCCCCGCCTTGTGTACAATCTCCAACGCATCACACAACTGTGTGATATATACAGCCGCTTGATCTTCCGGAAGCAATCCGCGACTCGATAAAATATGCTCTAAGGTTTGGCCTTCAATATATGCTTCTATCACTTCATACTGCTCTGCTGAGATTTCTGTAATGCTGATAATCTCTGGAATATGTGGTGCATGAAGGGATTGCAATGTTTGATAAACAGAAACCTTTTCTGCTGGAATGATTCTTCTTACATATAACTGACCGGATGCTTCCCGGATCAATGTTACATCAGAACGATTCCCCAATGCTCGTACTGTGATAAAATCCATTTATATCATTTAATCTCCTTGCAATTTTCCTGCGCTTCATTTATCATCAAGTATAACACGTGAACCAGATTGTGGAAAGGGTAAACAAGATGAAAAAGAAAACGGATGAACTTGGATTCGAATTAAAGCAAAATGCAACAACTCCAGATGAATATTTAAAAGATAATGCCGATGAACTGATTACTGAATCCATTACAGCGTATATTGCAAAGCTGATGCAGCAAAAGAATCTGGATAAGGCATCTGTGATTCATGCCGCCGGGTTAGATCGCATCTATGGCTATCAGCTGCTTAGCGGTAAACGAGGCATAAACCGTGACCGTCTGTTACAGCTTGCGTTCGGCATGAAGCTAACGCTGGAAGAAACACAGAAGCTGTTAAAAACTGCACGTATGGCAGTATTATATGAACGGGATGTGCGTGATGTCTTTATTATTTCTGCGCTATACAATGGATATGATATTGACTCCTGCGACCAGCTTTTGTTTGATCATCAACAGCCTACGCTGCAAAATATATCTTGACAATGCCATTGATTCTATTTGTAAATTACTGAAATT
>JAUNWG010000065.1 GCA_030540435.1 Eubacteriales bacterium | reverse complement strand
ACCTGACTGCGGCTGACATCGTTGCAGCAGCAGAAAAAGCAATCGCAAGAAAGGCATAATAGTATTGACTGTTTCTGAATAAGAAGGAAGGTATCACTGTAAACCAGTTGATACCTTCTTTTTATTTGCTTCAAACGGTAAGTCCATGTTTGGGGAAAGGCATATTAGCACATGAAGCGCTATCTGAAAACCAAGGAAATGACAAATCTTTCGCAAAGACGAGGCGGATGCGAGGAACAAAACATTTCCAGCTGTGCGAACGCTTGCTGTAAATATCCGTGTTGCGCACGGTTCACTACGTGAAGTGTTTTGCATACCTCGCTGCTGCTCAGCAACGATCACGCAGGAATCCTTTGGGATTTTAAGTGATTGTAACGATGAAGCCACCCGTATTTGTGGAAATAATCAAAATTTTCGACTTTTCAGATACGTTCTAGAAAGATGAAATCGGATACGTCGACGCACGTTTTCGAGGATGCGGAGGTAATCAGGCATCGCTGTTTGCAAAAGCAATGGCAATGCCGATCCTATAAAGGAATAAGAGATAAAGGGGATAGAAAAGGCATTTGCGGCGGAAACGGCAGACAGAGGATACTGCCTGTGCATCGAGCTGTCAGGAGATACGTGAAAGACAGGTCATGGAGCATGATGGTATAGGATGTAGCGTATATAAAAAGGAGCCACCGCACACAGAGGGCACTGTGTGCGGTGGCGAGAGGATGGTGAGGATGGGGCTTTTTTAACAGGTGCCTTGCCGCTTGGCAAGCTTCAGCTTGATCGTATTGTAGCGGTCATCGCTGATAGGATAAGCCAGCATCAACAACGCGTAAATAAGAGCTACAACACCAGGAACGATGGACATCATACTGTTGATGCCGCCCAGTACGCTGGTATTCTGCACCGCATTCGGAACATAGCCAAGGGCATTGTTGGTGATTGAAATGATAGCGGGCGCCAGTGCACCGCCGACCTTGCACATGAACGAGGTGAATGCATACAGGAAGCCGGATGCGCTGACTCCAGATTCATAATAGCTGTAATCAATTGCATCGGGTGTCATGGAGTACAGCATAGCCATGTAAGCGCCCATACCAATGCCGCTTAGGAAGCTCAGGGCATAGAATGCGAAGAGCTGTGTCGTGGGCGGGAACCAGTAAACCAGCAGGGTGGGAACAGAGAACAGCAGTACTTCCAGGAACATGGCCTTGCCTTTATGGCGTAATACCTTGTGGATCGATGGAGCGATCAAAGTACCGACTACGTTGGCGATGCCCATTACCACGCCAAACTGTACGCTCATACCAGCATCTCCGCAGAAGTAACGGAAATAATAGGGATAGATTGCCGCACGGCCGTAATATACAAAGCCGTGGAACAGGAATGCAATGATGATAATAAGGATCGGACGGCTGCGGAAACTCTGGATACGCTGCGCCATTGTAACTTTTGGTTGGGATTCCGGGATTTTGACAACCTCACGGCAGCGGAAGGCGGTGATCCAAAGCATCGGTACCGCGATAATGCAGAACAGCGCGACTGCCCCGAAATAGGATACCTGCGCACTGCCCGAATGGCTTTCAAACCATTCCAGAACGAGCGGAGCCACAGCGATTACGCCCATATTTCCTAAAAAGACGCAGGCAAAGCGCAGACGGGACAGCTTGGAACGTTCGTAGGAATCCGTGGTAATGGTGCCCATAACAACGCCATACGGCATATTGGTCGCCGTGGAGGAGCAGACAACAATGATGTAAGTCACATAGACATAAATCATTTTCAGCGCGTTCGGCCAGCTGGGGTGTGCCCAGAACAGCAGAATGGTTGACAGTCCCAGCAGGAAACTGCCCCACTGGATCCACTTTTTATATGTACCGGTTCGCTGTTTGGTGCGGTCTGCCATGGCGCCGATGATCGGGTCGTTGATACCGTCAAAGATACGAACGACCAGCATCAGTGTTGTGACAGCAAAGGCGCTGATGCCGAATACATCGGTGTAGAAGATCAGCAGATAGGAGCTGACCCAGAAATAAATCAGGTTATATCCAAGATCGCCTATTGCGTATTCGATTTTTTGACGGAAGGAGAGCTTGATATCCGTCGAGAGTCGCTGTTCGTGCATAATCAGCCCTCCTGTCCGGTCTGCATGCATTTACGTACCAAATGATACACATCCTCACGGGTAACCGGCTTGGGATGCGCATCCATATCCTGCTTGTAAGCAGTGAAGCACAGATCAACAAATGCATCCAGATCCTCTTCTTTCAGCCCGTATCCGGAGAAGGATACATGTACATCCAGATCCGCATACAGCTTGTCCATTAGCTCGGGCAGAGCGGCTGCCTTCTGCGCCTGCGTTTTGCCAGATACGGCTTCTGCATCCAGGATTTCCGCGACGCGGGCAAGGCGCTCTTCTGCATACGGAATGGTCCATTCAATAACCTGTGGGATGCATGCGGCAAGTGTGCCGCCGTGCGGGGCGTCGGTGAACGCGCTGAGCGGCTGACCCATGGCGTGCGGCAGGCAGACACCTGCGTTGGAGAAGGCTGCGCCAGCCAGCGCACAGGACATGGCCATCATGCCGCGAGCCTCTAAATCTGAACCATCCTGCACGGCTCGGCGGATGCTCTTTGCGAACAGCTCCATAGCGTGCAGGGCAAGCGCATCGGAAAACTCATTCTGTCCCTTGCAGATATATGCTTCAAAGGCATGGGCGAAGGTGTCGATGCCGGTCAGTGCGGTGAGCTGCGGTGGGATGCTTACCATCAATTCAGGGTCGATGATGGAGACACAGGGATAAATCAGCGGTGTGATGATGGTGCATTTGCGTACCTGTTCCGGGTTGTTGATGACTGCAAACTGCGTTGCTTCCGTACCGGTGCCTGCGGTAGTAGGGATCGCAATGAGAGGAAGACCGGCGCGGTCGGGACGTGTGACCGGTTCTCCCTGACGCTCGGTGTAATCCCAGCAGTTTCCTCCAAGAGCTGCGGTCAAAGCGATGGCCTTGGCGGTGTCTATCGCACTGCCGCCGCCCACTGCAATAACAAGCTGGCATCCTGCATTGCGGCACAATTCCGCGCCGTGGTCAATGGATGTGTTGCGCGGATTGGGGACGATCTCGGAAAAGACCTCGGATTCAATCCCGTTTTGGGACAGATCATCCAGCATTTCCTTTTGGACTGTGCTGCCGTTCAAGAAGGGGTCAAAGACGACAAAGGCTTTGGTGCCGTATGTTGCAGCAAGCGCTCCTAATTCTTTACGCTTTCCGTTCCCAACACGGAGTTGTGTTGGAAATTGATACTGAAAACTCTTCATGTGTGAAACCTCCCGAGTTAAAATAGTGCACAATAAATAAAATATAATTATATTTCGAAAAATAGTATACAATTTAATATCCGAATCGTCAAGAAAATATTTAAACAAAGAGAAAAATCGGGCAAAGTGCATAAATTGCGGGAGAAAATTTGAATATTTTACACATACGCTAAATTGTATACAATATATTGACATTGGATTCAATTGCGGATATAATAATTTTAGTATATGGAGGAATACAAGCGCAGACAGCATGTACGGAAACATAAAATTTGCAGGAGGATCAGTTAAATGAGTTATATTTCAGAACTTTTTGGTCTTGAAGGGAAGGTCGCTGTTGTAACCGGAGGCAGCCGCGGTATTGGACAGACGGTATCAATTGGTCTGGCGAAGGCTGGAGCAGAGGTAGCGATCCTGTGCCGCACGCAGCCGGATGAAACGCTGGCGCAGATTGAACAAGCCGGCGGCAAGGCATATCATATTGCAGCCGATGTGACAGATGAAACCGCAGTGGAGCGTGCGTTTGATGAGATTTTTCGTCGGTCGGGTTCCATTGACATTGTGTTTAACAATGCAGGTATTTGCATACATAAGCCTACACTGGAGGCATCTGTGGAAGAATGGCGGAAGGTATTGGATGTCAATTTAAATGGTGTTTACCATGTATGCCGTGCTGCCGGTCGAATCATGGTGGAACACGGCATTCATGGCAGTATTGTGAACAATGCATCTATGTCAGGCTCCATCGTCAATGTACCGCAGTGGCAGTGCTCGTATAATGCGTCCAAAGCCGGTGTTTTGCACCTGACCCGTTCACTGGCAGTTGAATGGGCGCAGTATGGTATCCGTGTCAACACCATTAGTCCCGGCTATACGGCGACAGAAATGTCAGTGGATACACCGGATGAGCTGAAAAATGCTTGGATGCCGCTGATCCCAATGGGACGCATGGGTGAGCCGGAAGAACTGACTGGTGCTGTGATTTATCTGGCAAGCCGTGCATCCGGTTATACCACAGGCGCAAATTTGATTGTGGACGGCGGATATGTATGCCGCTGACCCGGAACCAGTTATCATGGCAAAATAAGTAAAACCGGAGCACAATAAAGCGAAACCCTTTGCCTGCGGAGTGGGAACACATATATCCGAAACGATGACATAAATTGACCGCAAAGGATGGAGGGCTGAAATGGATGTTTGATATCAACGCATTTTTTCTGGGGGCTGACAGACTGTATACAGAGAATCGGATTGCTGAAATCGAGCCGTATTTGCTGGATGGCTTTTGTGCAGCAAAGACTTGTCAGGATCGTGATGCTATGCTGTCCATTGCCAATGAGCTGATTGGATTTTACCGCGTCAAGAGCCAATACGAGCGGTGTGCGGCGTATGCCGATATCGCGTTGGAGCTGATCGGCGAGCTCAGCCTGCAGCAGACAGAGCACCATGGCACGACATTACTCAACATCGCAACCGCATATCGAGCCGCCGGACGCTACGATGAAGCACGCACGATGTACGAGGACGTGTTATCCATCTATCAGCGCTGCCTGTCGCCGGAGGATGTCCGTATCGCCGGGCTGCACAACAATCTGAGCCTGTTGTATCAGGATATGGGTGACATTGAAAATGCCTTGCAGCAGGTACAGCTTGCGTATGATCTGATTCAGAGCAACGATGAATTTCCAGCTGAACGGGCCACGACCCTGACCAACCTGGGGCTGATGCAGGTAAAGGCAGGACACTTTGACGAGGCAACGGCCAGCATTTTGCACGCGATTGACCGTTTTGAAACCGATGTGCCGTATCGGGACCCGCATTATTCCGCCGCCCTTGCTGCGGCAGGACAGCTCTGTTTTTTGTCTCAGGATTATGACCAGTCGATACAGTATTACGAAAAGGCGCTGACAGAGATCAGGGACGTTTACGGAGAGAATGACTATTATCGGACTACGCTGAACAATCTTGCGCTGGTCAGGGAGCGGAAAAAGGAGGAGGGGAAGCACGGATGAAAGGCTTGGAATTGTCCCGGCAATATTATGAAGCCTATGGAAAGGATATGATAGACCGCTTTTTTCCTGCATATGCAGACCGGATTGCTGTCGGTCTGGTGGGGGAAGGCTCAGAATGCTTTGGCTTCGATGACGAGATTTCCCACGACCATGATTTCGGCCCATCCTTCTGCCTGTGGCTGACTGCGCAGGACTATGCAGACATTGGTGAATCGTTAAAAGAAAAATATGCCCAGCTGCCCGGCTCGTTTGCCGGGTTTGCCCCGCGACTTGTCACACCGCTTGCTGGAGACCGTGTGGGCGTTCTGGAAATCGATACATTTTTCACTTCGCTGGTGGGTGTGCCGCACGCGCCGGAAGAGGAGGCCCAGTGGCTGTACCTCAATGAACAGATGCTGGCCGCCGCCACCAACGGCATGATTTTTTCCGATCCATTGGGGGAATTTACCCGTGTGCGCAACGGATTTCTGCAATATTATCCCGAAAATATCCGTCTGCAAAAGATCGCATCGGCGGTTGCGCTGTTATCGCAGGCTGGGCAGTATAATCTGCCCCGTTCGCTCAAGCGGGAGGCCTTTGACACAGCATATCTGTGCGTTTCGGAATTTATCCAGTCCACCATCGCGCTGACTTATTTGCTGAATCAAAAATACATGCCATTTTACAAGTGGATGCTGCGGGGAATGGATGATTTTGCGATACTCCCGCAGATCAAGCCCATGCTGCAGGAGCTGATGCGGACGGGCGGTGAAAATCCCCGTTGCTGTGATATCGTGGAGGATATCTGTGCGCAGCTTTTATCGGAGTTGAAACGGCAAAAAATCACGGATTCGGATGACGATTTTCTGCTGAATCATGTGGAACACATCGCCGCGAAATGCACCAATGCGTCATAACATATGTTGTCATGGGAAAGGAACGATCACTATGTCTCTGATGGATGAAATCCTTGCGCTGGAATGGGAGCAGTTCAGTGCGGTTAAAAACGAAGGTGGCCCGGCGCCCTGCCAGCAGGACCCAGTATCCTTTGATATCATGCGCCGCAGCCAGCTGATGACTTGGCCGGAACCACTACTTCAGAGCTACCGGCAGGATCTTTTGTGCGCAAAGGCTGAAGAACGCAATTTAATGACGGAAAAATATGCCCGCATGATGGAATCTACTGCGCCGGAAAGCTATGCTGCCCTTGCAGATGCGCTGCCGGTGCTGTCTGAGGCCCATCAAAAGCTGGTGGAATCGGTGATTGTACCGCAGATCCGGTGGATGGAACAATATGTGGAACAATATCCCAAACTTGCTGCGGGAAACCGCCGGATTTACACCAGTGAGGACAGTCTGTATGAGACTTCCTACGAGACATATCTGCGCGGCGAGCTGTCCACCTATTCCGACGAGACGCTCCGCCTGTATCAGGCGTTTGTGAAGGAGTTGCTGGACAGCGGCAGAAATGTCATGATCGAAGTCATGGAAAATACAGTTAGATTCTATGGCTTTGCCTCACTGGAGCATGCGGAGTCGTGTCAAAAATGATGATAGAGCAGAATCGGGCAGCGTTCGGAAGGACGCTGCTTTTTCCTGCCTGCACAACAGGAAATAGACGCGACAAAAGCCCTCCGGCTGCGTGGAAGCAACCGGAGGGCAAAGTCATTTCACTGTTCTGCAGTTTTATGAAGGGCGTACCCTTCGCGATTTTGTACGTTTCTTTGAACGTGTTGGGTTATGGCAGCGGGTGTCCGGCAGCCAGATACAGCCGATACCACTCCTCACGGGACAGGGTGATCTGGCAGGAATCGATAATTTCTTTCAGACGCGTCACATTAGACGTTCCTGCGATTAGCTGCATGTTTGCCGGATGGCGCAGAATCCATGCCGCAGCGATGGTTGTATTGCTGACGCCGTACTTTCGGGACAGCGCGTCGATTTCCTGATTCAACTCTGCATACTCCGGGCTGCCCAAGAAGCAGCCTTTCCAGTTGGGCATTTGGAACGGTGACCATGCCTGAATGGTGATATCATGCAGGCGCGAATAATCCAGCACGCTTCCGTCACGGTCAATGGCGCCGTCAGTTTCCATGTTGACCTCCATACCGTTTGCCACCATGTTGGACACCGGAATGCTGAACTGCATCTGATTGATCAAAATTGGCTGCTTTACGTATTTTTTCAGCAGTTCAATCTGCATCGGCTTGTGGTTGGATACGCCAAAGTAGCGCACCTTTCCGGCACGGTGCAGTGCATCAAATGCAGCAGCAACTTCTTCCGGTTCCACGAGCGCGTCCGGACGATGCAGCAGGAGGACGTCCAGATAATCTGTTTTCAGCCTTTTCAGGATGCCATCCACCGACTGTAAAATGTACTCTTTGGACAGATCGTAAAAACCTTTGCGGATACCGCATTTCGACTGGATGATGAGATTTTCGCGCGGCAGGGAAGCGTCCCCGGAAAGTGCCGCGCCAAATACCTCTTCGCTCTTTCCATCTGTGTAAATATCCGCGTGGTCAAAATAGTTTGCCCCGTTTTCTACCGCTGTATGGATGAAGCGGTTCATCTCGCTGCCAGACAGCTCACCCAATCGCATACAGCCGACAACGACTGCTGGAGCGGGCCATGTGTTTCCAAGTTGAATTGTTTTCATCGTGATTCCTCCGAACTTTTCTTTTCTATCGCAATGCATACACTCTGTTTTCTATTATGGTTGAAAACCCGTTATTTTTCAACCACATGGGTGTTTTTTTCGTAAAACAACTCCGACGCACCTCGAAGTAGAGGTGCGTCGGATGGCAGAATGCAAGAGGGCTGCGTTGTCAATCTGCTGTGTTGACGCGATATACTGCTGATTCATAGGGTCGTAGGGTCAGCTTTTTGCCTGTCTGTACGGCATCCGGATAATTGCCGAGGATCTTTTCGCCGATGTTCGGGCATTCATCCAGAAAAACGGTTTGCGCACTCCAGTTGTTGAACACAAGCAGCGACTGATCGCCCAATGTCCGCTGATAAGCAAATACCTGCGGGTGCTCCAGATAGGAGAAGGAAATACTGCCTTCGGAGATCGCTGCTTCCTGCCTGCGCAGTGCAACCAGCTTTTTGTAGTAGTTCAGGATGGAATCTTCATCCTGCTGCTCTGCTTCTGCGTTGATATACGTATAATGGTCCGGAATTTCAATCCACGGCTGCGCATCCGAGAAGCCTGCGTTTTTTTCCGCCGACCACTGCATCGGCGTTCTGCCGTTGTCACGTGACCGCGCCTGGATGATCTGCATGGCTTCCTGCTCGGTTTTCCCCTGCTCCAGCATAATATGGTAGTAATTGATGCTTTCCACATCCCGATACTGCGCGATCGTCTTATAGGATGCATTGGTCATGCCCAGCTCTTCACCCTGGTAGATATACGGTGTGCCGCGCAGCAGGTGAATGCTGGTTGCCAGCATCTTTGCGGACTGCTTCCAGTAGGTTTGATCGTCCCCGAAGCGGGATACTACTCTTGGCTGGTCATGGTTGCACCAGAATACCGCATTCCAGCCGCCTGCCGCCTGCATTTCAAGCTGCCAGCGCGAAAAGATTTGTTTCAGCCTGAGAAAATCGGCATCCTGAAGCGCCCATTTGTTTCCGTTCTTGTAGTCGACCTTGAGGTGGTGGAAGCTGAATACCATAGACAGCTCCTGTTCCTCCGGCTTGGAGTAACGGATGCAGTCTTCGAGCGAGGTGGAGGACATTTCACCGACTGTCACCATATCCTGGATACCGGTATCCGTCACCAGCTCGTGCAGATATTCATGGATGTGCGGGCCATCGGTGTAAAACCGTCTGCCGTCACCGATGAAATCATCTTCCAATATCTCCGGCTTGGAGATCAGGTTGACAACATCGAACCGGAAGCCCTTGACGCCCTTGTTTTTCCAAAACTGGATGACGTTTTTCAGCTCCTCGCGCACCTTTGGGTTGTCCCAGTTCAGATCAGCCTGTGTTACATCGAACAGGTGGAGGTACCACTTTTTCAGATGGGGAACATATTCCCATGCGCTGCCGCCGAACTTGGATTCCCAGTTGGTCGGAGGAGTGTCCGGCTCGCCGTCGCGGAAGATATAATAATCCATGTATTCCGGGTCGCCGGTCAATGCGCGCTGAAACCATGCGTGTTCGGTGGAGGTGTGGTTGAATACCATGTCGAACATCATACCGATGCCGCGCTTGTCCGCCTCAGCGATCAATTCCTCGACATCTTCCATTGTTCCCAAGTCGGGATTGATGGAGAGATAGTCGGAGATGTCATAGCCGTTGTCGCGCTGTGGGGACTGGAAGAACGGTGTCGACCAGATATAATCCACGCCCAGATCGCGGAGATAATCCAGCTGCTGAATGATACCGCGGATATCACCGACGCCGCTGCCGGAGGTATCCTGAAATGATTTCAGATAAACCTGATAGACTACACTTTTGCGGAAGTCTGCCATAACCTGTCGTCCTTTCTTATTGATTGGAATTATTCAAACGAAACGGTAACGGTTTCGTTTGCCCTTGCGGAGATGCCTGTGTGATACGCAATATTTTTTGCGTCGCCTTCGTCTGTCACGATAAACATGGTGGTTGCCGGATAACCAGCCGCTTTGATTTTCTTGGGATCAAACCGGATCAGTGGATCGCCGGCCTGCACGGTGTCGCCTTCCTTGACAAACAGTTCAAAGCCGTCGCCGTTCATCGCCACCGTGTCGATACCGACATGGATCAGAAGCTCCATACCGTTTGCCAATGTCAAACCGCAGGCGTGCTTGGAATCTGCCATCACGACCGATACCGTTGCAGCCGCCGGAGCGACGACTGTATTGCTCATAGGCTCGATTGCCACGCCGTCACCCATCACATGCTGGGAGAACACACCGTCGTTTACGTTGTCCAGCGGAATGACCTCGCCGTCCAGAATGGCTTTCAGTTCGGTTACGGATGCGTCCGAAACAGAGACTTCCGTTGCGTCAGTGGCGGCTTGCTGCACACCGCGATCCTGTGCGGACAGCTTTTTGCTGCCGACGAGGAAGGTCAGGACAAATGGTACAACGATTGCGACTGCCATTGCGATCAGGAATTTGGCGTAGAATTGCGGGTAGATGGAAAGGATGCCCGGCAGACCGCCGACGCCGATGCTGATTGCTTGTACGCCCGTACCGACAGAGATCATTGCGGCGAGTGCGGAACCGATCATGCCGCAGACCAGCGGGAATCCGAATTTCATATTGACGCCGAATAGGGCCGGTTCTGTGACGCCGAGGTAACAGGAGATGCACGCCGGGACGTTGACCTGCTGTGCGCGTTCGTTTTTCTTCTGGAGGACGGACATTGCCAGTACACTGGAGCCCTGCGCAATATTGGACAGCGCGATCATCGGCCACAGGATTGTGCCCTCATACAGGCTGATGAGCTGCGTATCAATTGCGTTGGTCATATGGTGCAGACCGGTCATAACGATCGGCGCATACAGCAGACCGAATACGCCTGCAAACAGCCAGCCGAAGTGGGACATCAGACCGCTGTAAACGACGCTTGCAATTGCATCGCCGATCTTCCAGCCGATCGGCCCGACGATGGTATGTGCGATTAATACTGCCGGAACCAGCGAACAGAACGGGACAACGATCATGCTGACGACTTCCGGGCAATGCTTCTTAAAGAACTTTTCCAGATAGACGAGGACAAAGCCTGCCATCATTGCAGCGATGACCTGACCCTGATAGCCGATCATCTGCACCTGTGCAAATCCGAAATCCCAGACCGGAATGTCTGCTGGCGCAGTGCCTGCAACGGCGAAGCCGTTGAGCAGCTGGCCGGAAACCAGCGTCAAGCCGAGGATGATACCGAGGATCTGTGTGGTTCCCATTTTCTTGGTGATCGACCAGACGATGCCGACCGGCAGCATATGGAATACCGCTTCACCGATCAGCCAGAGGAAATTATACATGCCTGCCCAAAACTGCGAGGTATCCGCAAGGCTCTTGCCGTCAAAGAAACCGATTTCACCAATCACGTTGCGGAATCCGAGAATCAGACCGCCGCAGATCAGCGCCGGAATCAGCGGCGCAAAGATTTCGCCCAATGCGCCCATGATCTTCTGAACCGGATTCTGATTTGTTTTCGCTGCGGCTTTGACCGCGTCCTTGCTGACGCCCTCAATGCCTGCATATGTAGTAAATTCGTTATAAAATACCGATACATCGTTGCCGATAATCACCTGATATTGTCCTGCCTGCGTAAAGGTTCCCTTGACACAGCGGATGTCTTCGATCGCCTTTGTGTCCGCCTTGGATTCATCCACCAAAACAAAGCGCATTCTTGTCATGCAGTGCGAGACTGCCTGAATGTTTTCCTTTCCGCCGATCAGCGTCAATAGCTGTTTTACTTCGCTGCCATATTTCGCCATGTTGCTGCTCCTCTCTGTTCATATCGTTGTGTCAATGTTGCGCGTAACTTGTTTGAACATGTTCTATGTTGAATTTATTATAACTTGTTCAAACAAGTTTGTCAATGCCTTTTTGTAACGTTTCTTGATTTTTTTTCGTGATGGCTGTATAATACCCTTAAAAACTTGTTCAAACAAATTTTTTCCTGCGGAAAGGACGGTCTTTCATGCCGAAAAGCAAGTACGATAAAATATATTTCACATTAAAACAGCGGATCGAAACCGAGGTATACGAGTACCAGCAGCTGCTGCCCTCGGAAAACACGCTGGTGCAGGAATTTTCCTGTTCGCGCAATACCATTCGTCGGGCAATCCAGGCGCTGTTGGCGGACGGCTATGTACAGGCACTCAAGGGAAAAGGCGTGCGTGTGATCTTTCAAAAGGCAGGCCACTCGCATTTCCTGCTCAGCGGGATCGAATCCTTTCCGGAGGCGGCAGCGCGCAACGCTGTCCGGCAGCATACGAAGGTAATCCACTTTGAAGAACGGTTGACCGATGCCAAGCTCAGCAAAAAGACCGGCATTCCCGAAGGGACGCCGATCTATTATATTCAACGTGTGCGCTTTCTCGACGATATCCCGTTGATTCTCGACCACAATTATTTTGTCAGGGAAGCGACGGAGGGGCTGACCAAAGAGATGGCGGAACAGTCTGTGTATCAATATTTGGAAAATCAGTTGAATATGGTCATCACGA
>JAUNWG010000163.1 GCA_030540435.1 Eubacteriales bacterium | reverse complement strand
GCAGAGATTCCCGCAGTGAACGCGAAACTTACATCGATCAGCTGATGACAGAAGCAGAGCGCAACGGAATAGACAGTAGTATCATTCGTATGCTGTTAGATGCTGGATATAGTTGGATGGACGTTGAGGAATTGATTTACACACCGACATTACTGGATGAATGCCTCAATGAATTTCTTGTTGGCGTATAAATGATGATTAAAGACAGGTGGCGCTTTCCGATGATTTGGGAAGCGTCACTTTCTTTTTTTGTGTTTGAGGGGTTTTTGAAAATAGTTTGAAAATGTGTGATTTGAAAATGATATGAGGTCTTATAAACACGAAAAAGAGCATAGATCATCGCACTAAATGAAAGATAAACTAACATAACAATAAATAATTCTATAAGGAGGCAAATAATATGCGCCAAAATGATTTGATTGCAATGCGCATGAACGGCAAAGGTCTGGATAATGATGGTCTGTATTGGAGTGAAGAAGATCGGAAAACGCTAGTAAATGCATTTGAGAGTGGTATTGGTGTTTCCGAAATCGCACTTTTGTTGAAACGATCAGAAACAGCTATTATGCAGCAAATCACCCGTGAAGGATTGATGAAGTTTGAGACAAAGAAACGCAATCGAAGCGCAAAGAAAAGCGCTAAATGCTTGTGTCCAACATGTGAATGCCGTGATACTTGCGACAAAGTAATGCGGAAAAATTGTTCAAATCAGAAGGAGAAGACAGAAAATGTTTGAAAATTATAACGATTTAATGATTATTGAGGATGTATGTGAAGTCCTACATATGAGCCGGAATGGGGTGTATGCTCTACTGAAAAACGGTGAACTCAAGGGTTTTCAGCAGGGACGAATCTGGAAGATTCCAAAGGCGGCAGTAGTCGAATATATTATGCAAAAGTCTGGGTTGTGAAAAAACGGCGCTTCCCTTTCGGGAAGCGTCAAGCCTGTAAACAAAAAAGACTTCCGAAGCGATGGCTTATTAGAATCAAAGTATCGATTAGAAAATCATATATTTCAGATGCGTAACCCAAATACCAGATAGCTGAAGCCCTATAATAGTCAAACATAATGCCTATTTCTCTAGAATATTACAGCGGAATTTAATAGAAATATCCGTAATCTGTACCCGGTTTTCCGGCATATGATGATTGGACAAATAATCATAAAGAATATGAATGGGTCTAGTGCCCTGCGCTTCTACATCCTGCCCAATAACAAAATCTGTAATACCTTCGAGTATCAGCTGTAGATTTGTCGGTGTGATATCATGCATAATGACGTGGATCTTCCCAATCTGCCCAGTTTGGCGCAGTGCATTGGCAACTCCGTGTCGTCCTACCGATACAACATATATCCCTGTCAAATCCGAATCAGCCTGAATCGCGCGCGTCGTAATCCGTTGTGCAAGTTGGCTATCAAGAAAACAGCATTCTGGCTGCAAAATCTTCAATTCGGGATAGCTGATGCGTGCCTCTTCTAAAAACCCAGTCAACCGCTGGCTATCTGCATAGTGCCCGCTCTGTTGTCCCAATATTGGCAGAATATGTCCTTTTCCACCAGTGACCAGTCCCATTAACGCTGCAGCAGAACGTCCGGAAGCCAAATTATCCGGTCCAACATAGGCAACACGGTTTGCATCACCAATGTCTGTATTCAGCGTGACAACTGGAATTCCCTTCTTTTCGGACAACATATTAATTTTCTCTGCGATCTGTGAATTTGCAAGCGGCATCAATGCTAGCCCATCAATATGCTCAATTTCTACCAATTCATCAATCAAGGCAAGCTGATGCCGGATATCCACGCTGTGCATCGTCCGTAGGATGATTTCAATCGGCATCAAGTCTTTGTCTGGAAAATGTTCAAATAAATAGGCCAATGTCCGCACAAAGCCGGAATTTGCAGAATGCAATACGACACCTATTTTCCAAGTTTTTATCAAGGAAGGCATCTGTCGTGTAGAAATATACCCCATTTCTCGTGCTTTTTCCTGTATTCTGGCAGCAACCTCGGGGCGGATACCGGATTTATTATGTAACGCACGGTCAACCGTACCGCGGGACACACCACAGGCTTCTGCAATCTGCTGCATCGTTACCATAGTATCACCACTCCTTCCTTGTTATCATACCATACAGATTCCTATTTGACTAGATAGTACAAATGCACGAAAATA
>JAUNWG010000162.1 GCA_030540435.1 Eubacteriales bacterium | reverse complement strand
CGTGCCAAGGCTTCATTCAGATTTTAACTTTCACACAAATACACGAAGAGCCATTTCTTTTTCGTTTAATTGGTAGCCATACGGCATCGACGATGGGATATATTTACCTGATTGCATCCGCATTCGGTAGCTCCAACGCATTCGCTCTGAGATAGCCTCGCTCTCTCGCTGTGCCAGAGCTGCAAACATGGCTGTCAGGATCTCACCGGAGGCCTGGGCGGTGTCGATGTTCTGCTCCTCGAAGTATACGCTGACGCCTAGTGCTTTCAGCTCCCGCACCGCTTCCAGACTTTCTTTGGCGTTTCTGGCAAAGCGGGAGGAGGACTTCACGAGGATGCGGTCAATACGTCCTTTCCGGCAGTCCTCCATCATGCGCAGGAAGTCCTCACGCTTTTCTATAGAGGTACCAGTGATGCCCTTGTCGGCGTAGACATCCGCAAGTTCCCAGTCAGGGTTATCCGTGATGAGCTTGGAGTAGTAGGCGTTCTGTGCGGCAAAGGAGTGTTTCTGATCCTCGGAGTTGGAGCTGACACGGGCATAAGCTGCCACACGGAGCCTCCGCGGACTCTCCTGGTTGGTTGCAGGAATTGTGATGACTTTCGGAGCCATTGCCAGAGAACCGTTGGTTTTCTCCTTGCCGTTCATACCGCTGTCACCTCCTTCGTCAGCAACACACAATACCATAAGTGTTATGCAAAAGCTATCTGAAAAGCGAAAGAATCAGAGAGAAAGGATGATATCCGCACCAAGCTGCGCCATGAGCCGCGCGGCGATTTTTTTCGCCTCTACATCGCTGATAAGAGCCTTCTCCCGCAGGCTGCGGAGCAGGTTGATCATACCCAGGTAGTCGGCATTCGGATTCATTGTACAGCCTCCGTTTATTTATTTCCGGCTTCCCGCCAGAGGAACAACGGCCATCGTCAAAGATCGCCGGCATTCTTCCGGTGGGAATAAAAACGAGGGCCGCTCTGTTGTTGGTTGGCAGCAATTTGCTAAACATTCATGCAGAGCGGCCCTCGCCGTTTCTGAAATTTGGTTGCTATTTTACTCTTACTCAGTCCTATTCGACACTACTTCCCGGACTGTCGGGCGGCTGAACGAACCGGCGCTTGGCTGCGCCCATCGGGACTCTCACCCCTCCGAGGATCTCTCCGAGCTGCCCCCATTGCTTGTGGCTGTGGCTGGACAGGATGTACCATTGTAGGTTGACGGGGTCATTGCAAAACAGCTTGCCAAAGCTGCTTTTGGCTGGGTGAGTATCGCTTGGCACCTTATCAGGCCGTCATTTACGCCGGAGCATGTCCAGCGCAGGTGGTCTTGGCGCACCCGCCGCATCGCTGCTCCCCCTCCCCGGGGGACCGCCAACTGACGTTATTCGTCGCCGGATATTCGTTTTTCAAGGAACAAAACAGCATCGGGTAATTTATAATTCCCGATACAGGGCAAATTGAAAGAGAATACTATTCACAATGCGAAGATCATCACCTGCAAGGGTATCCCGTAGTTTGAGCAAAAACGTTTCCTGTTCAAATGACAGTGATGACCAGGTCGGGTGATACCAATCATCAAGTTTGACACCACCATATCGACCGCGAATGGTATGGATTGGATAGGAACAAGAGAGCGTAAGGACATCCCTCTGAATCGTGCGTTCGGAAACATGAAACGTTGAAACCAAATTAGGAATGGTTTCAAAACGCTTCTGGCACAGAATGTTGAGAATAGCGTTCCGCCGCTCTTGAGCAGTCATGTTCATTTGCTCCTTCCTTCTGCCCTGTGCCTTGGAGTTTAGGTTTCAATCACGACAGGTAAGGTCGGCTTCATGAAACTTTTTGAAGAAAAGGAGAAAAATGTTATTTTGCGGATTTTGAGAGTTTTATTTAATGCAATTTGCACAAGACAGACAGCCCTTAATGCGACCCAAATGAGAGCCATATTGCAGGGAGAAAAGGAAAAAGGCGGCGTAAACCATTTCCGGGTTACGCCGCCTTTTAGATGATCACATTTCATAATAGCAATTGATCAGGCCTAATACTGGGTTTTGGCGAAATCAATTACTTTCAGGCTGAAAATCGACAATAATTGCGTAGAAGTTATCTGTTTTTCATGGGAGAAACAAAGAAATTTAGTAAAACTATGATTATAAATCCCTAAAAGATTTTGTGTGCATTTTATGTAATCCTAAAAAGAATTACAATAATAGTGAG
>JAUNWG010000161.1 GCA_030540435.1 Eubacteriales bacterium | reverse complement strand
TCTGCAAATGAAACTCTCGTTCATGTTCATTATCGAAACAGCCATCGCCGTCAACATTTGCGCTATACACCAAACGCCCGCCGACATCTGGACATTGTACTGTAAAATGCCCATGTCGCAAACGCAAGTAAGCAATTGTTGCATCATCATAGATAGCGTCATACTGCTCTGGGCAAATACAACAAGTCTTGTCAAGTACAATTTCTTCTGGTTTCATGCTATCAACCTCCCAAATGTGATTCATTTCTGTTGTTTGAATAAATATATACTAGCACGTTTGGCTTTTTAACATATTTTGGAGAGAAGGATATCGTATCCCCTATATTTTCGTCATAGTCTCAAAAAAAGAAGACAGGCTGTAAATCACTTTCGCTGCAACATGGATTCATCAGCCTGCCCACTCAAGGAGAAAAATAAAATGAAAAATGGTACTATGTCTATGCTTTCATTTAAGGTTGGATGACAGCAAAGGCACAAGCCCCAACGGGGTTCTCCAAGTCGGCTTTGAACCGACGCCTCCCACACAACAAGTGCGGGTGCTCTTTCTCGTAAGCTATTGGAGAATATATAATGTGGCAAACTCTCCTGTTTTCGTACAATTTAGAGAGCTGATCACTCGATCGGAACAGTCTTTTGACAATGTGTTTGCCGGAAAAAAGATCCCATACTACGGTATACCGTCTCTGGTATGGGCGTTAGGAGACGTATCGATATACGTCTCCCTTCGGGATTTCACCGAACCACCGGGCCTCTACGCCCGGATCGAACCTTGCCCAAATCAAAAACCAAATACAAAAAATAATGGAGGAAAAATGAATCGCGAATAACAAACATGGCTTTTGCATTCGCATGGTGCGGGGCCGGGGGATCGAACCCGAGACCGTTCGGTTATGAGCCGAATGCTCTACCATGTGAACCTCCCTGCAATGAATAGCAGAGCATCCCAATTCAGGGTAGAAAAGGGCACACTGTTTATCGTCACTATGAGCGACGAGGAACCGCGCCTGTACCGAACGATACACCGAGGCGTATCACTCGAATACATCAGCTGGCACTCGCCGTCACCATCTGCCGGACGCATGCGCCGGTAGAATCGGAGGTTCATATGTACGCTCCCCCGAAAGGGAACGTTCAGTTTGTTTTATATCAGGCAGGTTGAGCCGCCAGCCAAGCAGCATTTCGCTTCTCAAAGATAGATTTAATGCTTTTATGGCGATCCCTTTTGCTGTATTTGTGTTTTTCGCAAACAGCCAGAACTTCATCATCCTCAGCACGCATTGATATATTTATCGTTGCATTATGATCCGCATCATCCTTGTGACCGCAGCAAGTGCATAAGAACGTCTTACGCTTACGGTTTTCCGGATCGATGCAAAAGCACACCGGACATGCTTGACTCGTATATGCAGATTCAACCTCTATAAACGAGAAACCATGCCAATTGAGTTGTTCCATCAATTTTTGGGTGAGTTGCCCTCTGGCGTTCATGGAGTAAATGCCATTCTCCTTATGTGATTTGTAGAATTCCTTTACATCAAACAGCTCCAATACAGTAACAATGGACTTGTCTTCATTTAGCTTATCAATGTAACCGTCTACTGCAGCCTTAATCTCATGACCCAGCATATTATAGTAGTGCCGATTCTGCCGATACGCCTTTTTCGTTCTACGAAGCATTGTTTCAAGTCGGTCGATCTTTTTGCGCAGACGGTTACGCACATCATCCGGCAGATTTTTGTGCTTTCGGAGAAAACGCTTTATCTTTTGCTTTTTATTGCGAATTTTGGACAACTCGCCAAAAGACGGTTCTACAGTGTTCTTATAAAACATGATCGTGCTGGACATAGAACCAATTGCACCATGATGTTCTGAATGCAGCGCGTCAACAATGCCGACATCGACACCATTGTATGTAGCAGTTTTGGGCTGCTTTAGTTTTTTCTTGAACGCTATAGAAACACGAATCTGTCCATCCTCACGCATAGAGAACTCTGCCGAATGGCAGCAACCATATTGCTTTAGTCTGCGGATACTGTTTTTCGAGGTATTGAGCGGCACCGTAATGGTATTCCTCTTGTGCGCAGGATCGCTTATAGAAATCACGTAAGGAGCTTTAATATCATCAGACTCTTTGAACGTATAGTTCTTCGAGACCAGACGCACATGCGCTTTCTTTATGTGCGGAATTTTAAAACCGGCACTGATTACATCATACAGTACGCGGACTTC
>JAUNWG010000064.1 GCA_030540435.1 Eubacteriales bacterium | reverse complement strand
AACTAATTGGGGGCGCACCGTCTATCGGGTGTGCCTTTCTTTCTATATTCAGGATAACATGACGGCGCAGCTTTGTCAAGTTGCTTCTCATCAAAGCCTCCCTCGGATGAAGGAGCCCAAATGCAATACCAGTAAATTCGCCGTACTAAAGTCTCACTCATATAACGGAAGAAATAAAATAGTACGTTGCAACGAAATTATTATACTGCTTAAACAACTAAAATACCATATTTTAGCACAGTATAATATTCGTAATAACGAAGCAACCGGGTGAGGCGATGAAGGACATTTTAAAAGAGATTACAAGGCTGCGGTTAGAACGCGGCTGGTCGGAGTATGAACTGGCAAAACATTCTGGCTTGGCGCAATCGACTATATCAACTTGGTATCGGAAACAGCAGGTCCCAACGATACCAACGTTAAATAAGGTATGTAATGGTTTCGGTATTACGTTATCTCAATTCTTTGCAGAAGGAAATGATGCTATTTCTCTTACAGCGGAGCAGAGAGAAATGCTGGATCGTTGGTCATCTCTGACAGAAAAACAGAGAAGATTATTTTTAGAATTGTTTAAGAGCACAGGAGGATGAATTGACCATGCCTAACAACAGCTATCATAAATTCTTAGACCATATGTTCACCGATGACCTGCTGGATAGCATTCTGGAAGCTCATCTAAATATTCTGCGCAAGGAAGACGATGACATCATAGAACAGGATTTCTGCAACTGTATGGAACCCTTATCCCGTGGGCTGACGGAATCACAAAAGGAAATCCTGTCTCGGATGGAGCAGCTATTTCGGGAGAATATGCACTACGCCATGCGGTTTGGCTTTTCCCGCGGTATTTCTGCTGGTTTTGATGATTTTACGCCCTTTATGGAATCCTTTGATACATTGGTACAAAATCAGCTGCTGACTCTGCCGAATATGAAACAGTATCCCGAATATCATCGCCGCTCCCACGCCATTTTGGAAGACTGTACCGCCATGGAAAGTCAGCTGGATGGTGACCTCCGGGAACACTTTATCTCCTTCGAGTGTGGATGGGAAAACCGCGTGTACGGCGTTACATATCTATCCTATATCTTCGGCTTCCTCTACGCCCAGGACTTGCGCGCAGAGATCCGCAAATATGTTCAGCCGTGATAGAGGATTGTTTCCAGCTAGGTGATTCGCCGCAAAGTTGATTCTATGCCAACGACACTCCCCCTCTTTTTTCTCCAAGCATTGCATTTTCCGCCGCAATGCGCTATGATGGAAGCCTGTGATGCAACAAAATAAAAAGAGGTTTTGAAAATGACACTGACATGGACGACATTTGTTATCGTCTGCCCGCTGGTATTTCTCGCGGGCTTTGTAGACGCCATTGCGGGCGGCGGCGGACTAATCTCGCTTCCGGCCTATCTGCTGGCAGGCGTACCGATGCACCAGGCAATTGCGACCAACAAGCTCTCCTCCGCTACCGGCACGGTCGTCTCCACCGTGCGCTACTGCAAACGCATCCGCGTAGACTGGGCTGTTGCGCTACCTGCCATCGTGCTTTCGCTCATCGGCTCGTTTATCGGCGCAAAGCTGACGCTACTGGTATCGGAACATGCATTGAAGATCGTATTGCTCATCATCCTTCCGGTCACAGCGGTATTTGTCTTCCGCAAAAACGCACTGGTGGAAAAGCAGCAGGGTACGGTATCGCATACCCGTATGCTGGTCATCACCTGGATCGCTGCATTGGTCATCGGCTGCTATGATGGGTTTTACGGTCCCGGAACCGGAACTTTCCTGATCCTCATCATGGTGGGCCTTGCAAAGATGGATATGATGCAGGCTGCGGCAAACACCAAGCTCATCAACCTCGCCTCCAACGTCTCCGCACTGATCGCTTTCCTCATCAGCGGACAGGTCCTGCTGACGCTCGGTCTGGCGGCGGCGGTATTCAGCATCGCCGGGCATTACACCGGCTCCGCGATGATGATGAAAAACGGCACGAAGATCGTCCGGCCGATCATCCTGCTTGTGCTTGTGCTGCTGTTCATCAAGGTGATAACCGAGCTATGACCCATGAAATACAACGCGAAAAAGCCCATCGCTGCGGCGCGATGGGCTTGATTTTTTAGAATTTGACGCAGTTTTATTTCCCGCTTCTCTGGCGTTCCATCATCTCACCGAAGGCCAGCACGATCTCCACTGCGCCGTCAATCCCGGCGGTGCTTGTGGAAACGCATAAATCATAACTGGATGCATCATTCCAGCGTTTTCCGGTATAATAATTAAAGTAGCTCGCGCGCTTTTTATCCCGCTTGAGCACGGCGTCCTCAATCCGCTTTTCCGGCATACCGAGGTCGTATACGGCATGATGCTTGCGGGATTCAATATCTGCTGTGCAGAACACACGGACAACGTCGTTCCGCTCCCGCAGAACATAGCTGCCGCAGCGTCCGACAATGACGCATGGCCCCTTATCCGCCGCTTCGCGAATGATCTTTGCTTCCTCCACAAACAGCTTATCGCTGATATTCAAATCAGAAGAATGCAATGAGCCCGCTGTCGTATAGCTGCCCATAACGAGCGAATACAAAAAGCTGTTGGTCGGCTTTTCATCAAAGCCCTCAAACAGCTTGCGGCTGACACCTGCGTTCTTTGCCGCGATATCCACGATCTGGGAATCATAAAATGGAATGTCAAGCAGCTTCGCCAGCTTTTCACCGACAATATGCCCGCCTGAACCGAATTCACGTTCAATGGTATAGATGGTTGAAGTTGTCATAAGAATGTCCATCCTTTCCTCATTTTGCCAACGCCAGCAGCCGACTGCCGGCCGATTTTTCGATATATTTAGTATAGCACAATTTTGTAATTCTGAAAAGCGATCGCCCATAAAAGCCATACACTTGTAAAATATCCAGCATTTGATCGCATTTTTCGACTGAAAAAACCACCAAAACAATAAAAAAACCGCATCAAAAAAACTATCAGTTTTCACGAAATACCGGCAATTCCGCACCGAATTGCGTCTTTTTTGAGACGGAAATATTGAATACCCTAAAATGCTGTGCTATAATAGGCACAGAACAATAAACGAAAGATTTAGTTGCAGAAATTTACATATTTTCTGCTGCGAGACAAGGAGTGTCATAAAAATGCAGACATTTGACGAAACCGTATGGTACACCATTGCGGCAAAGGTCGGCGGTAAAGTAATGGAAGTTGAATTTGCCTCTGACGACAACGGTGCTGCCATCTGCCTGGCAGATGCTACCGGTGCTGACCAGCAGTTGTGGTCGATTCGCCATGTTGACGGCAAATATTATAAGATCATCAATAAGAAGTCCGGCAAGGTGCTGGACATCATCAGCATGGGCGTTGTCAACGGTGCAAACCTCCATCAGTGGGAGTTCGTAAACGGCGACAGCCAGATGTGGTTCTTTGAGGACAAGGCGGATGGCAGTGTTGCAATCAAGTCCGCAAAGTCCGCAAAATGTATCGATGTTGTCGGCATGAACGCGGAGATCGCCGGTGCACGCCTGCAGATCTGGGTCGACGTAGACGGTGAAAACCAGAGCTGGCTGCTGACCGCTGTGGAAGCACCAAAGGCGGAAGAGGAGCCAAAGGTTGAGGTTGCTCCGAAGACCGAAGATGCACCGAAGGCTGAGGAAGCGCCGAAGACCGAAGAGGCGCCGAAGGCGGAAGAAAAGAAGCCGGCACCGAAAAAGCGTGCAACCCGCCGCACCAAGGCGCAGATCGAAGCAGACAAGGCTGCAAAGGCTGCTGCTGACGAGGCAAAGCCGGCGCCGAAGAAGCGCACCCGCCGCACCAAGGCGCAGATCGAAGCTGATAAGGCTGCAAAGGCTGCTGCAGGCGAGACAAAGCCGGCACCGAAAAAGCGTGCAACCCGCCGCACCAAGGCGCAGATCGAGGCTGACAAGGCTGCAAAGACTGCTGAGACCAAGTAAACCTTCCATTTATTATCATAAACTACGATCATTCCCCGATCAGCTCTTCCTGACCGGGGAATTTTTTGTAATGCTGCTGTAATTGTATTCGCCCCTGCTCTGTGGTATACTGGTAGCATATCAAGCGGATAACCGCATAATCAAAAAGAATAGAAGAGGAAAAAGGAGGGCTTTGTAATGATATACCGCCCAGACCTGCGCCAACAGTATAAGGCACATGCAAGAGCACGCATCCGGGAGAATTTCTGGCCGACCATCGGCGCTGCCTTGCTGGCACTTGTTCCAATGTTTCTCATCAGCTTAATCATGGAAGCCGGCACCTATAACCTGTCGGATACGCCGACGCTGGCAGAGCTTGCCAGACTGTACCGTACGCTCGGCATCTATCTGCTGGCAGTGCTGCTCATCGGCAGCCCAATTCAGTTCGGTGCGAAGCAGTATTATATTGCACGCGCACGCGGACAGCAAACCTCCGCATGGACTGTAGTCTCCTGCTTCTCCAGTGGTAAAAAATTTATTACCTCCATCAAACTACAGTTGTGTATCATCGTACGTTCCCTCGGCTGGCTCGTACTGTTGTTTGTTTCTATTTTCGCAGCGGCAATGCTGCTCATCCTTGTTCCTGTGCTCGGCGTAATTGCAATGATCGCTCTGATCCCACTCGCATGTTTGATCTCCGTCAAGATCCGCCGGTATGACGGCGCATTTATCTGTATGACAGATACGCCGGATGCAAGCGTCTGGCAGGCCACCGGCTCGTGTGTTCCGATCTTCCGGGACCACAACTGGGAGCTGCTTGTCTTTGATCTGAGCTTCATCCTGTGGCAGCTGCTCGCTGTCGTGACACTCGGCATTGGCGCGCTGTATGTCGTGCCCTATCAGGAAATGACATTTGTCAATTATTTCGACGCACTGTGCAACCGGGACACACAGCCGGAAAACAATCAAATAACCGATTAAATCAGTCAAAAAATCCTCCACAGCACGTGGAGGATTTTTCTACGCCCACAGAATCAGCAGTACGAGCGACAAGACAAAGCTAATTACCATGCTCACAGAGCTGAGCGCGGCGATCATGGACTGCCTGCACCCGCAGGACAAACCAAACGGGATCGCAAGCGTCGTGATCGGCCCGATAATACACAGGCACAGCGTCTGACGGATCACAAGGTCAAATGGCATGAGCAGAAAGATGGCAGCGGCGGCAAGCAGGCTCAGCCCATACCGCAGGCCCAGGATTCGCGCGACCTCACCGGCATCTTCACGGGTCAGGTGCCATTCAAAAATCAGGCCAAGTGTAAACATCGCAAGGAACGCATTCCCCTGCCCGAACAGCGTGCACAGGTCAAAAAACGCATCCGGCAGACGGATGCCGGGCAGATACAGCACCAGCATGATAAAATAGGCAAGAAACGGCGGGGAATGAAACAGCGTGCGCAGGATATGGCGCAGCGACAGCCTGCCGTCGCCGCCGCTTGCCGCAGATGCCGCAGAATAGGTAATCCCCGCGCCATAGGGATTGTTTCCGGCATCATACATGCACAGGCACAGCACTGCCTCCGACGGCAGGAAGCCCTGTACAAACGGCAGGACAAAATTGCCGATATTGTACGACGGGACATTGAGCAGATACAGCGCCCGCGTCTGCCCGTCCCTGCGCAGGGAGCAAAGCCAGCCCGCGGCAAGCAGCAGCGCGTTCATCCCAAAGCCGATGCCGAGGGCGAACAGCAGGGAAATGTCGATGGAAAAGGTACGGAAGCCGGAGATCAATGCCGCCGGCATGGTGATATTGATGATGATCTTCATCAAGACCTGACTGTCCTCCTGCTGTAAAATCCGCCTGGTCTTCATCCAATAGCCCAGCGAGATCATCAGCACGAATGCCAGCGCCTTACATATTACAGTTGACATAGGGAACATCCCTCCGAATCAAATAGTTGCAATATCACAGTCTGTGTGTTATAATCAGGCATAGGGAAAGCACCCACTCCAATGTGGATGCTCCGCATTTAGGCGTTTGTTTTGTCCCGTCAAAGGACATGCCTATCCTGTGGGTCAGACAGGATAGGCACTTTTATTTTTTACGCTTGTTTCTCTGATCGAGATAGGCAAGCAGCGCAATCGCAAACATTCCCACAGCAACCAGTAAGGATGCCGCAGACAGAATGACAGAGATCATCTCGAATATCGTCATATACGCCACCTCCCTCCTATGTATCTCAGCCGGTCTCAGCTGGAAGACGCATCAATACGGGAGGTATACCACACCTGTCATGGGTACTTTCCGCATTGTATTGTAGCATACAATCCCACTGCGAACAAGCAGGATTGCGCCGAAAAAGCGAATAAGTTATTGTGCTAAAGCGTGAAAGATGTTATAATAAAATCGTAAATTGTTTACGGGGCCTTTGCTCAGCCCCAAAATCATCTGAAAGGGGCAATTTATTATGCCAGGCAAAATCATATTGGGCGCACAGTGGGGCGACGAAGGAAAGGGCAAATACATCGATATCTTTGCTTCGCAGGCCGATCTGGTCGTCCGTTCTCAGGGCGGCAACAACGCAGGCCATACTGTCGTTGTTGGCAACGAATCCTATAAATTACAGTTGATCCCGTCCGGTATCCTGTATCCGAACTGTATCAACATCATCGGACCGGGCGTTGTTGTCAATCCGAAGTCCATTCTGGGCGAGATGGACGGCTTAAATGCGCGCGGTATTTCCACAGACAAGCTGTATATCGACGCACGTGCACATTGCATCCTGCCGTGGCATCTCAAGCTGGATGCGCTGAGCGAAAAGGCGCGCGGCGGCGACGATATCGGCACGACCAGAAAGGGCATCGGCCCGACCTATATGGATAAGTCCGAGCGTATCGGCGTGCGTATGCACGACTTTGTCGACCCGGATCGTTTTGAAGCAATCATGACCGAGGCGTGCGAGCGCAAGAACAAGGTCATCACCGGTGTGTACGGCGGCGAGCCGATCGACATCGAAGCAGTGCTGGAGGAATACAAGGTATACGCTGACCGTCTGAGAAGCCATGTGCGCGATACCTCCGTCATCACCTACAAGGCAATCAAGGCAGGCAGACAAGTTCTGTTTGAGGGCGCACAGGGCACGCTGCTCGACCTCGATATGGGCACCTACCCGTATGTCACCTCCTCCCATCCGGTATCCGGCGGCTGCTGTGTCGGCTCCGGCGTCGGCCCGACTGCCATTGACGAGATTGTCGGTATCTGCAAGAGCTATACCACCCGTGTCGGCAAGGGTCCGTTCCCGACCGAGCTGTTTGACGAGACCGGCGATTATATCCGCAATGCAGGCGGCGAATTTGGCACCGTTACCGGTCGTCCGCGTCGTACCGGCTGGTTTGACGCAGTCATTGCACGCTATGCCGTCCGCGTCAACGGTCTGACTGAAATGGTTATCAACAAGATCGACCCGCTGTGCGGCCTGCCGAAGCTGAAGGTCTGCGTTGCTTACGACTTCAAGGGCCAGCGCATCACCGAGTTCCCGGCAAACTTTGCCGATCTGGAGCACTGCAAACCGATCTATGAGGAATTCGACGGCTTTACCGAAGATATTACCCAGTGCAAGAGCTTTGATGAGCTGCCGATGAACGTTCAGAACTACATCAAGGAACTGGAGAAGATCATCGGTTGCCCGGTCAAGCTGCTGGGCGTAGGCCCTGGCCGCGATCAGGTCATTGACATTACCAAGTAAATAAATTTACTGACAGGCAGATGCTTCCGCGTCTGCCTGTTTTTGCTGTGCCGGCAGCCACGCACAAATGCTGCGCCACAGAGAAATATTACATTATGCTGTATAATATACGAAAAAGAAGAAATACATACTAATTGACACATACTGTCGGCAGTGCTATAATGAAGCTGTAGCTCGAAGGAGAGACCCGTATACGGCCTCTCCTTTTGTCTTACTCGAGCTGAAAAGGAGAATGGAGGAACGTTTATGAAAAAAGTCTGGATTGTGGGGGCAAGTGGACATGTCGGCTCTGCACTGTTAAAGCAGCTCGACTGCCTGGAATATGAGCTTCTGGTAACGGATGTCTCCGAGATGGATGTCACCAACCGCCAGGATGTGAACTCGTACATGAAAATCAGTCGCCCGGATGTTGTTATCAATTGTGCCGGTATGACCAACCTCGATGCATGTGAGGCTGACCCGGACGCCGCTTATCGCGTCAATGCGATCGGTGCGCGCAATCTGGCAATTGAATGCGAACTGGCAGCGTGCAAGCTGATCCAGCTTTCCACGGACGATGTTTTTTCGCTCACGTCGGATCATCCTTACAACGAATTTGAACCGGCGCATCCGCGTTCGGTCTACGGCAAGTCGAAATATGCCGGTGAGCAGATGGTCATGTCGTTGTCTACGCGTTATGTCATCATCCGCAGCTCATGGGTATATGGCACCGGCAGTGATTTCGTCAGCACAGTGCGGGATGCTGTCAAGGAACAGACGCCGCTGCGCGTGCCGATCAACCAATACGGTGTACCGACCAGCGCAAAGGAGCTGGCAAAGGTGGTTACATACTTCATCGATAACGACCTGTTCGGCGTTTATCATGCTGTGTGCACCGGGTCGTGCAGCCGCTATGAATTTGCAAAAGAGATTTTGAAAAACATCGGCAGTGATGTTGAGCTGATTCCGATCGAAGCAGATGATTCCCGTCCGGTATATTCCGTACTCGACAACATGATGCTGCGTCTGGACCGGCTGGAACAGCCTGCGGAATGGAAAACCGCATTGGCAGAATATTTTAAAGAGATTAGAGGGGAAGCATAATGGCAAAGGCAAAAAAGAAAAAAATGGCGCTATCGGTGAAGATTTTCATCGCGTTGATCGCCGGCGCGCTCCTTGGCGTCGTCATCCACTATTTTGTACCAGAAAGCTATATCCGTGATACCGTCGTTATAAACGGTGTGCTGTACGTCATCGGACAAGGCTTTATCCGCCTCATGCAGATGCTGGTCGTACCGCTGGTGTTCTGTTCGCTGGTATGCGGCAGTATGTCCATTGGCGATACCAAGACGCTGGGACAGGTCGGCGTAAAAACCGTTATATTCTATCTGTTCACGACGGCGCTTGCAATCTGCATCGCGCTTGGCGTGGCACTGCTCATCAATCCGGGCATTGGCATTTCGCTGGACGCGGTCAATGCGGCTGACGTCACAGTTGCAGAATCCACCAGCTTTGCGGATACCCTGCTGAATATCATCCCGAAGAACCCAATCGGTTCGATGGCAAACGGCGACATGCTGCCGATTATCGTATTTGCACTGTTTGTCGGCATCCTTCTGGCAAAGATGGGCTCCAAGGCTTCCACCGTGGCAAACTTCTTCAGCCAGTTCAATGACCTGATGATGGAAATGACGATGGCAATTATGACAGTTGCACCGCTCGGCGTATTCTGCCTGATTGCTAAGACCTTCTCCGAAATCGGCTTTTCCGCTTTCCTGCCGATGCTCAAGTACATGGGCGCGGTTATTCTTGCACTTATTATCCAGTGCTTCGGCTCGTATCAGGTGCTGTTGTTTATCTTCACCCGCCTGAATCCGCTCCGTTTTATCCGCAAGTTCTTCCCTGTCATGATGTTCGCATTCACGACAGCTACCTCAAACGCAACCATCCCGATGTCCATCGACACACTGGAAAAGAAGGTCGGCGTTTCCAAGAAAATTTCCTCGTTCACCATCCCGCTGGGCGCAACGATCAACATGGACGGCACGTCCATCATGCAGGGCGTTGCAGTTATCTTTATCGCACAGGCATATGGCATTACGCTGACGCCGTCCGACCTGCTGACCGTTATTGCAACGGCGACGATCGCTTCCATCGGCACTGCCGGCGTACCGTCCGTCGGTCTGGTTACGCTGTCGATGGTACTCACCTCGGTTGGCCTGCCGACAGAAGGCATTGCCCTCATCATGGGTATCGACCGTATCCTCGACATGATGCGTACTGCGGTCAACATTACCGGCGACGCTGTGTGCACGACCATCGTATCCCATCAGAACAAGGCGCTGGATCGCTCTGTCTTTGCGAAGGATTGAGCGGTACAACGAAGGAGGGAAACGCTATGAAATTCCGAAAAACCCTTCTGGGGCTGTTTACTGCGGCGGCAATGCTGCTGTGCGCCGGATGCGGCGCGCAGGGCACAAAGCCGGCAGATACCGGCTCTGCGCCGGACACTGTACAGTCCTTTGATATCGAAAAGACGGACGCTGTAGAGGAAATTGTAGACCGCGGCTATCTGATCGTCGGCTGTAAAGATGACGTACCGGGCTTCGGCTATTACAACACCGAAACCGAAGCCTATGAGGGCGGTGAAATCGACCTGGCGTACTATGTTGCGGCGAAGCTATTCGACGTCAGCTATGACGAAGCGGTGGAGCAGAAGCTGGTACACTTCGAGCCGGTGGATGTAGAAAACCGTGAAAACGTCCTGACAAACGGCGACGTGGATTATGTCATTGCGACCTATACCATTACGGACGAGCGCAAGCAGATCGTGGATTTTTCCAAGAGATACTATACCAGCTCAATCGGATTAATGATAAATTCCGGCAATGCCGACAGCAGTTCTTTGCGGGAAAATCCGATTCGCTCAATCACGGATCTGGATAACAAATATATTGGCATCATGAGCGGCTCGACCACACGGACTGACCTGCTCAATTATGTCAATCGCAATTCCATCAACATCCATCCGAAGTTTGTGACCTATCCAACGTATCAAAAAATGAGTGATGCGCTTGCGGCGGGGGATATCGATGTATTCTGTGTTGACGTGTCCATCCTCAAGGGCTATCTCACCAGCAGCCGTACCATTCTTTCCGACCGGTTTGCCGCACAGGACTACGGCATCGCCGCCAGCAAGGACCGCGACGGCCTGATCGATGTGGCAAACACCGTCATTGACGAACTGAATTACAATCAAATCGTTCTGTTTTCGTAAATCAAATTATATGGGTGAAACCGGTGCAGCAAATGCTGTGCCGGTTTTTTTGTGCGCTTTATACGGTGTGCGTGGCGTCCCTCCAAGCCCCCTTTTGAAAGGGGGTGGCGCGGCGCTTGCGCCGTGACGGGGGATTGTTGCCAACCAGAGGTTCACCACAAGGTTTATTTAGAGACACCTAGCGTGCTACAATCCTCAGGCAGTGCCTGCGGCACTGCCAGCTCCTTTCAAAAGGAGCCTAGGGATATGTGCTGTTCATTCGGCGCACTGCGATTTCAAAAGCAGGCTAGGGCATGCACTGTTCATTTGGCATACTGCGGCCTTCAAACAGAGCCTTGCGTGCTCCTGCGGATACGTGCACACACTGTATCTTTCAAAAAGCTATCTTCCTCCTCGCAAAATTTTTTAATTTTTTTGAAAATTTTCCAAAAAAAGTGTTGCAAAATGATGGGAAAAAACGTCTTATATTATGAAGGGCATTTTAAAGGAGGATACCACAGTGCTGCACTCCAATTCGGGGGAAAAAAGAAATGACAAAGCGTACATGAAATGGATCTATCAAAAATTTCGCAAACTCATGTTTCACACGGCAAATCAATATGTCAGTGACCATACCGTGTGTGAGGACCTTGTACAGGAGGGGATTTTAAAATTATGTGAAAAAATTGATGATCTTCGAGACAAAAGCGACCGTGTTTTGGCCGGCTATATCGTCTCGGTCATGCGGAACATTGCAATCGATTACTTACGGCATCAAGAAGTCACACAAAAGCATGTGATTACACTGGAACAGGAGGAGTTGAACAGTATGCTGACACCAGAAGTATCACCGGAAGAAGCGATGCTGCTGAAAGAAAAAGGCGCCCGTCTGTTAGACATATTGCAGCAGCTCCCGCACACAGAATTTCTATTATTGCAAGGAAAATATATGTTAGACTACACGGACGCGGAGCTTGCAAAGCAGCTGGACTGTAAGGAAAGCAGCATCCGCATGAAGCTCACGCGCGCCAGACGACATGCACTTGCACTTTTGAGCCAAACAGACTTGGAAGGAGATGAGGACGATGACCAGACGCGAACAACTACAGGAACAGTATGAGGACGCACTGTTCGCGCTGCTGATGGAAGAAGCGACGCAGAAGCATAACGAACAAGCGTTCGCTGCGTATGAACAACTGGAACAATCCGATGAAATTCAGATCCCGCCGGAAGTCGATGAAAAAATGCAACAGCTGATCCAGCAATATCAACCGCGCAAACGCCGATTGATCCGTGTGAACTTCTCCAAAATGATAAGCCGCGTCGCTGTGGCTGCGTGTCTGATCTCTGCTCTGACGGCAACGGCATTTGCCGCATTTCCTGATTTAAAAACCAATGTAATGAATTTTTGGCTTGAAATTACAGAGGAATCTACAGATTTTCACTTCACTGGTTCAGATCAATATTCCACAGATAATTTGACTATCAATTGGATTCCTGAAGGATTTTACCTCGAATCAACAGAAGAAATAAGCGACATTATTTCATACGAATACATGCATGAAAGCGA
The DNA here is from genome assembly GCA_030540435.1 of Eubacteriales bacterium. Taxonomy (GTDB): domain Bacteria; phylum Bacillota; class Clostridia; order Oscillospirales; family Butyricicoccaceae; genus Butyricicoccus_A. Next base: position 522 of record JAUNWG010000064.1, on the reverse strand, counting down.
TAATTCAAAACACATTGAGGTTATAAAATATACAAACACGTCAACAACATTAACTGTAGATACAGAAAATGCTACACAAGAGGAACTTCAAATCAACGGAGAATACTCTCTATTAGTACAAAAAACTGTAGATGGAATAGATTATTTGACTCTTCTCATAGAAAATCAAACAGGTCATTTTTTACTTGAAATCACAGCAAGCGAAATAAGTAAAGATGAAATTATAAAATTTGCTGAAAATATTCAGTATGCACAATAACAGGAGGTCTTTATTATGAAACGTATTATTCGCTATGTAGGCACAGTAGCACTTGCATCCAGCTTGGTCATGGGTGGAAATGTATGGGCGTATAATGATCCTGCGACTATATCCCCTGAAATTATCGAACCTCAGTATGTCGGGCTTCAATCTGCAACATGTGCGATCGGAATTTCCTCCGGAAAGGCAACTTGCACATCAAAAATTGTTTTATACAACAACTATACTGTGTCTCAAACCCTAAGATTGCAACAAAGCAGCGA
>JAUNWG010000160.1:896-2251 GCA_030540435.1 Eubacteriales bacterium | reverse complement strand
ATATAACAATTGCTCCGCAGAAACAAGTAGTTGCTGTCTTTCGCAAATTCCGCACAGATTCAAAGTATAATCACCTGTGCATGATAAACCGCGGCATTACGATAGAAACTCTAAAGCTACCTGAAGTAATACATAGTTACATTGATTTTGATACTTTGACATCCGATTTTTGAAACGAAAACATCAAGCAAAACGAATAGCCTCACAAGGGTTGATAGTGGTGGAACGTTGAAACGTTTCACCACTATCAACGCCAGGGGGGTACTTTATCAATCAACTTCGAAGACACGGTATCATGTTTTAATACTTTAAGGGAGGGAATATGATCTATACAGATGAAGAAATCGGATTGATTGACGGCGTAATTCAATCGTATTTTGCACCGCGATCTGTAAGTCAGCATCTGCGGGAGAAGTATTGGACCACCCATCAGCATATTACGGAAAGTCAAATTGGATTACCTGACCTAGTAAATATCAAGGTGGCTCTGTTGTTCCTAATCCCTGAGTTTAACGATGATCCCCAGACGCAGCGGGATCTGGTATCCGCCTTGGCGAAGACAAAACTCCTGTTGAAGAATACGGAATAAAAACCGAGACGGTGCTTGCTCCGAACCGGAGCAGGCACCGTCTGCTATTGAAATATTATAATGATAGTCCGAAGCAACGCTCAGGTATCACTGCCTGACTCTTTTTCCACACGTGGATGGATATCTGCGGCAAGAACATTCCGCGCGAGACGTCCCCCTTTTCCGCGCACAGCGAAGAAGGTAAGTGCGAACTCGATTAGAAAGAATTCTACTAATTTGCAAGAAAACGGTAACACAGACAGCATGCATGCCCCTAGATATGCCAACAAAAGCCAGAGCGTCATGATGCAGATATCCCGGCAAAGCAGGAAGTCCCGGTTAGCAGTATAAATCGCGGGTTCTGTTTGGTGCCTCCGGTAGATCCTGAACCAATATGTATTCTGCAGTTCTTTTCTCTTATCCGCATCCTTCTCATTCTCCAGATCGGCATAGACTTGCGCATACTTTGCCTTGACCTCTTCAGCGGTATAGCGACCATCCAGCGCTTTCCTATTTTTCCGATTATTCTCTTGCGCATCGGTAAAAATCGTGAATCCAGGCATTTTCGTGCTGCCCAAGTAACAGATTGCAAATTTAATGTCCCCTGGAAGAAGCGAATCCATGATAAACACATAGATATATAGCACCGACGAAATAACAGCCGATCCAATCAGTGCTTTGCACGCCTCAAAGGCCATGCTCGCCTCCATACCGATGACCTGTTCCAGCATATCTGTCAAGAGCAGTGCGATCAAAATATTGCCAATCACATAGCTTTTTAATTCTT
>JAUNWG010000160.1:0-886 GCA_030540435.1 Eubacteriales bacterium | reverse complement strand
TAGTCGTTCCACTCCTCGACAATACCTGCGAAGGGGATAGCGGTTAATGGCGTGAAGCCATCTCTGTCCGGCGTGTCTCTATGATGCCAAATGGTATGGCCATCTGTTTGATATACCGTGGCACCTCTGCGGACAAACGCGTTGGTAACGACCTTAAGCGGATGATCTGAATCTTTCGCTACAGACACATATGCCACTTTGGTCGGCTTGGAGCCTTCCTTTACCTTGCACCCAACCAGGCGGTTCAAAATAGATGGGCTGACGTTATGCCGCCCGCCGTGATGCGGGATTTGATAGAAAGACACGCTGTCTTTCAGCTTGATCCCAAGTTCTTCCTCTGCGTGATCCATTGCATTACTCAATGCGCGTAATCCCGCGTCGCCAGTCAGAAGGAAGGTCTCATCATCCATCTGCCCCAGCAGGACGATGCTGGTCTCATTTTCAGCGGAAGTAGTAACACCCTCGTGCAGTGTTTCAGTATTCCAGTCCTCAAAAATCTTCAGCAGATATTCTTTAATCTTTTGTACCACCTTCTGTGCGCTCTCAAAGGTGGCTTCCGTTGCCGGTGTCTTGTTCGATTCTGCCAAAAGCGTCAAATAGAAGTCCTTAGACGGTGAGAGGACCCTAAGCCGCTTGGCAATCACGTTGCCGGCAAACGCCGGGTAAATGGGAATCGATTTTTCCTCCGCAATCTCTTCCAGCGCAGTGATACTGGAATATGAAGTCTTGAGGCGTTCTTCCAAGCTATTGAGAGTGATTCTTCCGTCTTTGACAATCTCGTACAGCTCGTCGACATACTCCCAAGGGCGGTTCATATACAGGGCTTTGACGTTAAACTCTTCAAGAATTTCTTTCAGGCCAGAGACATGGTCCTGGTCCGGATGTG